>NZ_JAQOSP010000104.1 GCF_030068475.1 Roseofilum acuticapitatum BLCC-M154
ACCAGAAACGTAAACATCCGAACGATCTTGGAAGTAACATTTGAGAGATTCTACGCCATAAACAAGATAATCGCGAGCGGGGTCACTTTCAGCCATGGGCGCTCCATCGGGTTCGGGGTAGATAATGGGACTTTTTAGGGAAGTGGGGTTCATGGTTAACTGGGGATTTAAGGGATAAGTTTACTCTCGATCGTCTGAAGATAATTGGTTCATAAATTCCTCAATGTCTGCTGCTGCCTCATCTAGAGCGGCTTCATCAATTGTTTCCGGTTCTTGAAATTGATGGGAACTGAAGGGGTCTGACTTCTGGGTAGAAGATTGGGGAATTTTACCGGTTTTCAGAGTTTCTCCTAGTTGATGGAGGGAGTGCTGAAATTCTTGTTCGGCATGGGTGTGGGGGTCTTGTGGATGTTGATTCATAAGAGTAAAAAGGATACGCCAGGTTCCGTTGATGCTACCAAACTTAAGTCTTTCTTCTGTTATAACTCACTCCATCGTCTGAACCCCGAAGCGTTGTAAAATCAAGGGCAAACGAGTTAGTGAATTACAGAAGCCGGAGCAAAATATGAGCGAGTTTGATTACGATTTGATCATTATTGGTGCTGGAGTCGGGGGACATGGGGCAGCTCTCCATGCAGTCAGTTGTGGACTGAAAACGGCGATTGTGGAAGCCGCAGAGATGGGGGGAACCTGTGTCAACCGAGGATGTATTCCTTCTAAGGCTCTGTTGGCTGCTTCGGGACGGGTGCGGGAGTTACAGGATGCGGATCACTTGAAGGATTTGGGGATTCAAGTGGGTGGTGTGAATTTCGATCGCCAGGCGATCGCCGATCATGCTAATAATTTAGTCGATAAAATTCAATCTGACCTGACCAATAGTCTGAAACGGCTGAAAGTGGATATTCTGCGCGGTTGGGGTAAGGTGGCTGCTCCCCAGAAGGTGACGGTGGAAAATGATGGAGACTTAAAGACGTTTACGGCTAAGGATATTATTGTGGCTCCGGGTTCGGTTCCCTTTGTGCCTCCAGGGATTCAAATTGATGGGAAAACTGTCTTTACGAGCGATCATTCGGTGCGTTTGGAGTCTTTGCCCCCCTGGATTGCGGTGATCGGTAGCGGCTATATTGGCTTAGAGTTTACGGATGTGTATACGGCGTTGGGTTGCGAGGTGACGCTGATTGAGGCGTTGGATAAGTTGATGCCGACATTCGATCCGGATATTGCTAAACAAGCGCAACGGGTTTTGATTGCGCCTCGTGATATTGAAACCCGTGTGGGAATGTTGGCGATGAAAATTACGCCGGGATCTCCGGTGGTGATTGAGTTGGCGGATGCGAAAACGAAGGAAGTTAAAGAGGTTTTAGAGGTTGATGCTTGTTTGGTGGCGACGGGACGCATTCCTACGGCGAAGAATATGGGCTTAGAGTCGGTGGGGGTAGAGTTGGATCGGCGTGGCTTTATTCCGGTGGATGATACGATGGCGGTGTTGTCGGATGGGCAGAAGGTTCCCCATCTTTGGGCGATCGGCGATGCGACGGGTAAGATGATGTTGGCCCATGCTGCTTCGGCTCAAGGGATTGTGGCGGTGGAAAATATGTGCGGTCGTCCGCGTACTATGGATTATCGCTCGATTCCGGCGGCGGCGTTTACCCATCCAGAAATTAGTTATGTGGGGTTGAGCGAACCGCAAGCGAAGGAATTAGGTGAGGCGGAAGGTTTTGAAGTGGCTACGGTACGGTCTTATTTTAAGGGGAATTCTAAGGCGATCGCCGAAGGAGACACCGAAGGCATGGCGAAAGTGATCTACCGTAAGGATAATGGGGAAGTTCTCGGCGTTCATATTATCGGCCCCCATGCAGCCGATTTGATTCATGAGGCATCGGCGGCGATCGCCAAACGGGAATCTGTCCACACCCTCGCCCATTTAGTCCATACCCATCCTACTCTCTCGGAAGTTCTGGATGAAGCCTACAAACGGGCGATCGGTTAAAGTTTACCGATAGTTTAGTTCAAGGGTTAGGTTAGTTGATTCTAGCCTGACCCGAATTGGCTCTGGGATCTGGCATTAATATTTAGGTAAAAAATAGTTGCCTTAAAATGCTCTCTTCTGACTCCCCTTGACAAGGCTCCCAGAGTTTGTGCAACACTATGAGCTTATGGTCTTTTCCTGAATCCTCCATGCAAATTCGTCGTCGTCCCCCCAGTCCCACCTTTTCCATCAGCCACCTGCAATATCAAGTGAGCGTACCCGGTAGCGAACCCCGCAATATTCTGGAAAAAATTGTCTGGCACAAGGAAACGGAAGTACAAGCCCAACGGGAAAAGGTATCCTTAAGCGACTTGAAACGACGCATCGAAGCGGTGGCTCCAGCTCAAGATTTTCTCGCTGCACTGCGTAAAGGGAAAACCCAACCGGCGGTGATTGCAGAGGTCAAAAAAGCATCGCCATCAAAAGGAGTCATCCGGGAAAACTTCGATCCAGTGGCGATCGCCCAATCCTACCAGCAAGGAGGAGCCAGTTGTTTATCCGTATTAACCGATCAGAAATTTTTCCAAGGCAGCTTTGAAAATTTAGCCAAAGTTCGCGCTGCCGTTGATTTACCCCTATTGTGCAAAGAATTTATTATATATCCCTACCAAATCTATCAAGCGCGAGTACATGGAGCCGATGCCGTTCTCCTCATTGCCGCCATCCTCTCTGACCAAGACCTAAAATACTTTAGCAAAATTGTTCGCGCCCTAGGCATGACCGCCTTAATAGAAGTTCATTCCCTGGAAGAACTTGACCGAGTATTAGCCTTAGATTCCGTAACATTGATTGGCGTTAATAACCGCAACCTAGAAGATTTTACCGTAGACCTCAAAACTACAGAAACCCTCTATAATACTCGCCGCGAACCGCTCCAAAATCGGGACATTCTGCTCGTGAGTGAATCTGGGCTTCATACCCCTGACGACCTGCAATTTGTCGCCTCCGTAGGCGCTCAAGCCGTCCTCATAGGAGAATCATTAGTCAAACAAGACAACCCTGGACAAGCAATAGCCGCCCTCTTTTCAGACCAACATCAACTACAATAACCAAAAAGTCCCCGATATCCATCCCATTGCATACAGCTCTTTTTCCCTCAATCAATTCAACTATGCAGCCTATCCCGGTTCCCTCTCATGTTCACTATGAACTTCTCCTCCAACTCCTAGAGCGTCAAACTTGGATAGCCGTTGAAGGCCAATCTGTTCAGCGAGAACAAGTTCATCAACTCATTGCCACCCTGCGTAAAGCCCTAGCTCAACAGCGTCAACTCGAACAAAGTTGCCAACGCTCTAACTTACCCGTAGAGTATCGTTGGTCTTTAAATGAGGATAGCCCAAAAGAGCGTTAAACCCTGGTCATCAATAATGGGTAATCACTTACTTCTGACCTCTTGTGATCCGGATCGGCCTTCTTATCAGTGATTAGGTTAAAATGAGGTTAAGGGGTCAATCATTGTCAAACTCAACCGTCCACCCATGTTAAAACCAGGAACTTTAGTGCAGGTTCTCTATCCAGATTATGCAGCCGGTGCATTAGGATATCTCAAAGCCGAAGAAGACAAAGGACGGTGGATTGTGCAACTGATTCAAAATCCCATAGAAGACCCCAATGAACCTCTACTGTTATCTTTGGAAGAATCAGAATTTGAAGTGATCGATCCCCAACCTCCATAAAAAACATTGATTCATATCCCTAAAGGAGTCTAATGATGAAAGAACAATTTTTATATCCCCGGAATCCCTACCATGGTAAACTCACCCCGGATCGTCTGCTTTTTAATGCCAATTTACAAGAATTTGCCCAAAAAGTAAGCATCATCAGCGCCTTAGAAACCAATGGGAAAATCACGCCTCTTGAATCCTATCACCGCGTCAAAAACTTGTGGGAAGAATTCCACCATACCCGTCAAGGATTAGATATTCAAGATTCAGCTTAAATCTACGTCTGCTGTTTCTCATCAACCCTAAAACAGGATTGGTTAACCCATGAAATACTGGTATAATGGGAACCGGATATCTACCGCATATCCGGTTTTCTCATATAGTATGTCATTGCGAATGGAGCGGAGCGGAATGAAGCAATCTCCCCAATTTTGGAAATTGTAGCGATTGCTTCCCTGCGGTCGCAATGACAAGTATTTAACTGGACTTGATATCATATCATATCAAGTTCGCTTAAATACCCTAATTAAAAATCCAGGGAGCAAGATGCTCCCACTCCAGTCATATCAAAGAATTCGAGGAGTGCGGGCATCTTGCCCGCTTCTTAACAAATTAACTGGACTTGATATCATATCATAAAGATTCCAGGAGTGCGGGCATCTTGCCCACTTCTTAACCCATTGAGACTTCATATCATCCGATCCCTAAAATTGCTATATCTCACCATAAGGTAACTGAAGATAAAACTCACTGCCTTGATTTAAAGTCGAATGATAATCCAAAACCCCTTTATGTTTATTCACCACAATTTGATAACTGGTAGCCAAACCTAGTCCTGTACCTTTCCCAACCACCTTAGTGGTGAAAAATGGGTCAAAAATTCGATCTCGAATGGTCTCAGGAATACCGGTTCCATTATCTTTAATAACCACTTCAATAAATGATGACTTTAAAACATGAGTGACGATCTCAATTTGAGGTTTTTCTAGACTTTGATCCGACCATTTACCCTTTTGAGATGCTTCATCTATAGCGTCAATAGCATTACTCAAAATATTAAGAAAAACTTGATTTAAAAGACCAGGATAGCATTGTACTAAAGGCAATTTCCCATAATCACGAATAACTTTAATTTCTTGAGAATTCGACTTTAAATATAATCGACTAGCCAGAATGCTCAGAGTCAAGTCTAAATGCTCATTCAGATTAATCGATTTACAACCTTCTTCATCCAAACTTGAAAATGTCCGTAATCCTTTGACTAATTGTCGCACTCGCTCAGTACCTGACTGCATAGAATTGAAGAGTTTGTGCAGATCGGATTCTACAAATTCCCAATCCGTTTCCTCTAACTTTTGGGTAATTTCTTCAGGGGGATTAGGCACATGATCTTGATAGGCTTTAATCAACTCGGTTAAGTCATTAAAATATTGACGGGCGTAAACTAAATTGCCATGAATGAAATTGACAGGATTATTAAATTCGTGGGCAACTCCAGCGACTAACTGACCCAAAGAAGACATTTTTTCCGTTTGGACTAATTGCGCTTGGGTGCGTTGGAGTTCTCCTAATGCTTCCGTTAACTCGCGAGCGGTTTGATCCGACTTTTCTTTGGCTTGACGCAGATAATTTTGTTCCCAGTCTTGCGCTCTCCAAACGACAAAGAGCATGAGCAGAACTAAACAGATGATCATTAATGCCAGAATGTGTAAAGGTCGCAGATCTTGGTCAATATTCTGGCGAGGGATGACTAAAGCAATAGAAAAATCCGCTTCTTCGAGGGGAACATAGGCCAGATAGTAATCTTGACCGAACCAACGGACTAAATTGAGTCCCTGTTGGCCGTTAATCATCTGTTGGGCTAACTGCCTTAAAACGGGATCTTTACTGTTGAGTAATGAGGTCGGTTCATCGGATTCAACTTGAAATATTTCTAGATCGCGAGGCACAAGGGGAACGCCCTGGGAATCGAGCATAAATCCATAGCTTCCCGGCCCATAGGATAACTTCTCGATGACTTGGACTAAACGTTTCAGGGGTACTGGAGCGGCGATCGCCCCTTTGGGCTGATTATCTAAGGGGGCATCCGGAGTAATGGGAGCAGCAATCACAATCTGTAATAAGCCTGTAGAGCGTGAAACCAGAGGATCGGACACATTCACCCGTCCTTGCATCGCTCGCTGCCAGTACAGGCGATCTTTGGCATCACCACTCTTACCTTCACTGGTATAAAACTTTCCTTCAGTATCAAAAAAGACGACAATATTAAACGGCTCAATTCTTTGAGCTTCTTGGATTAAATAAGGCTGAATCTGTTTCAAGTCTAAGGAGCGAGCCGTAGGACTATTGGCGATCGTTTCCACTTCTGTCTTGCGCTTGCCAATCCATTCATCGACCGCTTGCACCCCATCTCTTACATCTTGTAGGGCGTTATTCTGAAGTTTGTTGAGCAGAGCATTATAGGCTTTTTGATAAGTATAATAACCAATAATGCCGGAACTCACTAGGGTCATACCGACGATCGCCGAAATAAAAATACGATGTTTACTCAATGCAGATAATTGCATATTAGAGCGGATCAGTTGCCACATAGCGATCATCGCCAGCCATAAAGGGTTAAGGGAGGAGTGTCAATAAATCTATTTTAGACTTAAAATAAATCTACTCCTGTATTCTCATTCACTAATTTGGCTTTCACTTGAGCGGCTTCTCCACAACTCTTAGGCGTGGGAAACAACTTACCGGGATTAGCTAACCCTTGGGGATTGAACACCGATCTAACCCATTGCATTGTTTCCAAATCTATAGGGGTAAACATCCGATCCATATAACAGAGTTTATCCGCTCCAATCCCATGCTCTCCTGAAATACTGCCCCCGACTTTTACACAGATTTTCAGAATTTCTCCCCCTAATTCCTCCACCATTTCTAAAGCTCCGGGAATAGAATTATCATAGAGCAATAAGGGATGAAGATTCCCATCGCCTGCATGAAACACATTTGCAACGGGATAGCCATATTTTTCGCTCAGTTTCTCAATTTCTCCTAATACATAGGGCAGTTGAGTCCGGGGAATCACCCCATCTTGGACATAATAATCGGGTTTAATCTTGCCCACAGCCGCAAACGCTGCTTTACGACCTTTCCATAATCGTAAACGTTCTTCTGGATCGGTGGCAGTCGTGATATCTCTGGCTCCATTTTGGCGACAAATTTGGGCAATGCGCTGGGCATTTTCCGCTACTTCTACCTCTAGTCCATCCACTTCGACTAAAAGAATGGCGACCGCATCTCTAGGATAACAATTGGTGGCGACTACATCTTCAACGGCGTTAATACTAAAATTGTCCATCATTTCCATACCGGCCGGCACAATCCCCGCACTCACGATATCGGAAACCGCAGCACCGGCGGCTTCAATACTGGTAAAATCAGCTAGTAGGACTTGAATGGCTTCGGCTTGTTTAATAATCCGCAATCGAATTTCTGTGGCAATCCCTAGGGTTCCTTCTGAACCCACAAATAATCCGGTCAGGTCATATCCGGGCATTTCCGGGACTTCTCCCCCCACATCGACAATTGAGCCATCGGGAAGAACGAGTTTTAAGCCGAGAACATGGTTGGTGGTAACTCCATACTTAAAGCAATGAACGCCGCCTGAGTTTTCTGCTACATTACCACCAATGGAGCAAATAATTTGACTGGAGGGATCGGGGGCATAATAGAACCCTGCACCGCTTACGGCTTGGGTGACCCAGTTATTAATGACAGCCGGTTGGACAATGACCTGTTGATTGTCTAGGTCAATATCGAGGATCTGACGCATAAAAGCGGTGGAAATTAAGACCCCATTTTCGACGGGGAGAGCGCCACCAGAGAGTCCTGTTCCTGCACCCCGCGCTACCCAGGGCAGTTGATAGCGATCGCATAATTTGACGGTTTCTGCCACTTCTTGGGTATTGCGCGGCAGTAACACCAATTTGGGCCGCACCCGATAACTGGTCAAGCCATCACATTCATAGGTGAGTAGTTCTTCCTTGCGCTGGATAACCCCTTTCCGGCCAAGGACTTGTTCAAAGTCTCGAATAATACGTTTCCAATCGGAGGTCGTGCGGTCGGTTTGGGGCGGAGAACTGAGCATGGCGATCGGGTAAAAAGGGGTGACTCTTTCTACTTTACGCAAGATCTCCATCATTGGCCAAGATCGAGAGTCCAGGGATTAACTTTGAATGGAATACACGGCTTTCTGTAATCCAGGTAAGAGTGCGTCAATATAGTCTGGCCAACCAATAACGATCATTTGCTCGTGGGCTAGGGTATCCGGATGAATGGCATTGGGGCTAAACTCCAGAGGTTGGCCATCAAGATCGCAACACATTAATCCGGCTTTCTGGGCTAAGGCGATCGGGCCGACGGTATCCCAGAGTTTCACCCGACGATTAAAATAGAAATACAAACCGACCCGGCCAAAAATTACTTCTAACACCTTTAAACCAAAACTCCCTAAAGAATTAAACTGAATTTGGGGAATAAACTGAGTTAGGGCTTGGCCATAGGTTTTGCGGTCTTGATAGCCAATTTGCACGGGACAGAATGACCCAGAAGGAGGGGCAGGCATTTGCGGAATGATGGCTTTGGGCAGTTCTTGACCTCGGATTTCAAACAACCCCCAATCCTGGCCGCCATAATATAATCTAGCCCGTGCGGGGGAATAAATCCAACCGGCGATCGGTTGATAATCCCGCAGCAGTCCCACCATGACGGCATAATCTTGACGGCCATTAACTAAGCTTTCTGTACCATCTAAGGGGTCAATACACCATAACTGTTCATATCCTTGATGGAATAAACCCCTAGATTGCTCATTTTCCTCCGTAATAATGCCATCTTGGGGAAACATGCCCCCAAAAACCTGAGACAGCTTCCGGTCTAAATAGCGATCGACATTCGTTACATAATCGCCCGGCCCTTTTTGATCCACCTCAAAAGACTGGCTCAGTAACTCAATTTGTTGACCACACTCTTGTAAGACCTGAGTGATTTTGGGATTAAACTCAGATGCAATCCGATCCATAGCGCTCTCAACATAAAAAAACGGGGTAACCAGCATTAGGTTAACCCGTTAACTTGGAAACGCGCTAGAGAAATTACTTTTGTACGACCAATTTCACGTTCGCGTTTTGCAGACCAGGACGCTTAACTTCGCTTAGGGTCTTGTTGACTGCATACTTTTGGTTGATGGAGTTGATCAACTCGGTCTGGTTGTGCTTCTTAGCCACACCCCAGAGGTCAGCAATCAGGTCGAAAGAACCATCCGCATTGCGAGACCAGCCGAGGTCATACTCACCTTCGAGAACAGCAACGATATCAGCACGAACCTGTTGGCCGTTGTATCCGCGAACATTAGCTTCACTCTTAACGGAGATACCCAGGTCACGTAAGGAAGACTTCAGGATTTCAGCGTCGGTGATTTTGGTACGCAAGGTGCTAAAGTGAGACATTTGAGATTTCCTCCTAAGAAAACGGTGTTTGAGAGAAACGACAACTTATGGATTGAAACTATGCCTTCGATCGTTGATGGCGATCGCCGGCGTTGGATGAAACTAGCGTTAGGGATACGCTAGTCTTTCCTCCTGTTGGGAGCAGGAGAGAAAGTCTGTTAGAACTCCAGTCGCTGATACTCAGCAACCGAAGCAGCCGCAGGTCTAGCCCGTTGTCTAGCCCAATCTCTTAGGGCCGTTACCTGTTCCTGCATCGTCTTAGACAGGGGCAACGTGGCTTTGACGGTAGCAATGATATCCAGTTGGGTAAACTCCCGATCCTGGGCAAAAGCTTCATACATTGCTGCAATCAGGGCCTGCTCAATTTCAGCTCCAGAAAAACCATCGCAGACCTTCGAGAGTTGCTCGATATCGAAGCGGGAAATATCTCGACGGCGTTTTTCTAGATGAATGGTGAAAATATCTTTACGCTCTTGTTCATTGGGTAAGTCAACGAAGAAGATTTCATCAAACCGACCTTTACGCAAGAATTCGCCCGGTAAGCGTTCTACACGGTTAGCCGTTGCCATCACAAATACTGGAGAGGTTTTTTCTTGCATCCAGGTGAGGAACGAACCGAAGATCCGGCTAGAGGTTCCGCCATCAGAATCAGCAGAACCGGTTCCTCCTGCAAAGGCTTTGTCGAGTTCATCAATGAACAAGATAGCGGGGGAAATGGATTCAGCCGTTTTTAGGGCATTTCGGAGGTTGGCTTCTGAACGACCGACCATAGAACCATCGTAGACTCGACCCATATCTAGGCGCAGTAGGGGGAGTCCCCACAGGCGAGAGGTGGTTTTGGCAATTAAGGATTTTCCGCAGCCGGGAACCCCTAGAATGAGCATTCCTTTGGGTTGGGGTAATCCATATTGTCTGGCTCGCTCAGTGAAAGCATTAGAGCGCTGTTTGAGCCATGCTTTGAGTTCCTCTAAGCCACCCACTGCATCAAGGGTTTCGTCTTCTTCAATATATTCTAAAATGCCGTTACGGCGAATCAGTTGTTTTTTCTCAGATAGAACAATTTCTACCTCAGATTCTGTTAATCGACCGGCTGTCACTTGAGCTTTGCGATAAACCTTTTCCGCTTCATCTAGGGTTAAGCCTAGGGCAGCTTTCAGCAGTTTTTCTCGCACATTAGTCTTGATCCGATTGGAACCGAGTTGGGTAGATAAGACTTCATTGAGCGCCTCCAAATCGGGGAGGGCAAAGTCAAGGACAATCACTTCTTTTTCCAGTTCGATGGGAATTTCTTGTACAGGAGACATTAAGATAATGGTCTTCTGAGTTCCCTTAAAATTGGCGATCGCATCGCGTAACCACCGCACGATTGTTGGGGTATAGAAGGAGTGCAAGTCCTTAAAGATAAAGATCGCGCCTTCTTTCGGAGGTTGGCGAATCACCCATTCGATCGCCGCTTCCGGTGACAACGTATTGTGCTGGGTTACGCTGCGAGGCTCTCCGTACTCAACCATTCCTCGCGTCACTGTCCAAACGTAGAGTCGTTTGGGAGACTTGCCTTGAGCAAGATTTGCTATCGATTGCTCTGCCCTCTCTTCCTCAGAAGTTACGAGGTAGATTAAGGGATATTGAGCTTTAATCAGAATACTAAGCTGCTCTCGCATAGCCATCGACCTACTTGCAACAGTGGGAATACCGGTTGCGGCTAGACTAACCTGACCGAGACTAAACTCACAAACCAAGGTTTGGATATTTAGCTTAAAATCGGATTAGTCCGGCCGTTCCTGTCGGATACGATCCAACAATGTTTAGCACGGAACTAATTCTTCCTCGCCTGATTGAGAAGTGCGGTTAATATTTGACACTCTCTCAATGGGCAGTTCCTCTTCAGACAGCACAGTGGGCTGATTCTTAAGAGTGACCAGTTCTCCATCATTGATAACGACTGAACTTTTACATTCTGGACAGGTATGGATTTGATATGTCTTCCCGTGGGAATCGTTCATATTTTCCACAACCTCTGGGTGTTCCAGGTAGAATGAAACTGCTCGTTCTACAATGGCTGACATCGGTTCTAAATCGACCGCCGCTTGTATTTTTAGCCGACGATGGAGTTCTGGGGGAATGTACAGCGTAACTTTTTGCTTGTCTTGCATATAGCTCTGGAGTCGTCCTATCCGGCTATGCCTTATTACCTTATCGATTCTATCATTAGCTGTCAAGCCGTAAAGACTGTATGACAGCAATATTGTTACATTTGTTTACAAAACAGCAGTTATGGAGGAAGGCGTTAAAAGCGCTAATCCTTTTGTGTGTCTTGGTTTCAGTCTCTGCTTGCTCTGCCACTCCTCCATCCAGCAACTGGAAAATTTATCAAAATCCCCGCTATGGATTTACCTTTCCCTACCCCCACCAATGGCAAGCGCAACCGCCACCAGAAAATCAAGACGGGCAAATTTTCACTCATCCCGATCGCCCAGAGATTCAGATCCAAGGGTTTGCCATTCCAGGGGAGAGTTTACAGAGTGGAACGAACTTCGTCACCAACCAGGGAATAAAGGGCGTATTAACCCCCACCGTGGAGATCGCCACCAGCCGGTTAACCCTGAGAATCTATAGCCATCAAGTCTATTATGTTTGGGAGGGGCGATCGCCCAGTTCCGAGTTCGCCCAATATTACCCCCTCTTTGAACAGATCGCCAGGGAATATACCATTCCCGTTCGTCAAATCAAGGATAAAAAATCATGAAATTTATCAGTCCCAAAACCGATTTCGCCTTTAAGCGCATCTTTGGCTCCCAAGAAAGCAAAGATATCCTAATTAGCTTCTTAAATGCCCTCATTTATGCAGGCGATCCCAAAATCACCGAGCTAGAGATCATCGATCCCTATAATCAAGGCGAGAGTAGTGGACTAAAAGATAGCTATCTCGATGTCAAAGCCCTCCTAGGTAACGGTACAACCGTCCTGATTGAGATGCAAGTCCTAAATGTCCCCGCATTCAAAAAGCGAGTGTTGTACAACTGGGCAAAAACCTATAGCAATCAACTGAGCATCGGCAAACCCTATGTGGGGCTACAACCAGTCATTGCTCTGACCATTGTTGACTTTCCCTTATTTCCCGACGTAGAACCCATTATTACCCACTTTAGTTTAAAAGAGAAAAGCCTATCATCATTGGACTATCCTGACGAACAAATCGAACTAATCTTTGTAGAGCTGCGAAAATTCAATAAATCCTTGGAAGACTTAGAAACGCTCACGGAAAAATGGATTTACTTTATGAAAGAAGCGCCCAATCTAGAGATGATTCCCAGTTCTCTCGAAGAAGTACCAGAAATCGGCAAAGCATTGGGAATCGCCAATCGAGCTAATTTAAGTGCCAAGGAAGCCGAAGAGTTAGAGCGAAAAGAACGGTGGATACTTGACCAACAGGGTTATGTCATACAAGCAAGGACAGAAGGGTTAGAAGAAGGACGCGAAGAAGGACGCGAAGAAGGACGTGAAGAAGGACGTGAAGAAGGACTTCAACAGGGACGTGCCCAAGGGCAATTGGAAGCAGCATTAGGGTTAATTTTGCGTCAACTTCAGCGACGGTTTGGAGAAGTTCCTGAAGCTACCATAGTCCAGATGCAACAATTGTCTTTAGATGATTTGGATGAGTTAGGAATCGCTATTGTAGATTGGACGAGTTTAGAAGATTTATCCCCTTGGTTGAGTCAGAGGCGATCGATGGAGTGATAACTTAATCAAACCCAAAATCTTGTAGGGGCGAACGGCCGTTTGCCCCCACATCCTCGACCAAAGCGAAGCCCTTTATTGCCATAATGCCCAGAGTATCCAACTCTGAGGCAAGACATGAACCACATACAAATAGAAGAACGCACCGCAGAAATCCTCGTTGTCGGTGGGGGAACGGGGGGCACTTGTGCCGCCATCCAAGCCGCTCGCAGGGGCGCTCAAACCCTCCTCGTTAGTGAATTTCCCTGGTTAGGGGGCATGTTAACCGCAGCCGGAGTCTCTGCACCCGATGGTAGCGAGTTGGCCGCCTTTCAAACGGGAATGTGGGGGGCATTTGTGCGGGAATTAGGGCAGAAACAACCGGGAGGATTAGACCATAATTGGGTGAGTTTATTTGGCTTTAGTCCCCAAATAGGAGCGCAAATTTTCCAGGACTGGGTAGACGCACTGCCTAACCTAGACTGGATTTGGGGACAAAAGCCCTTAGAAGTGTATCGAAAGGGTAACCGGGTAACCGGTGTTCGGTTTCAAAACTTGCGGGTTAACGCCACGCTTACCCTAGATGGAACTGAACTGGGAGATTTACTCGCCTTAGCCGATATTCCCCATCGTTGGGGATGGGAACTGCAAGGGGAATGGGGAGAACCGAGCGCTCCAAAAGAAGCCAATGAACTTACAGAACGCTATCCGGTGCAAGCGCCGACTTGGGTGATTCATCTGCAAGATTATGGAGAAGGAATTAATGCTCCAGAAATTCCTGGTTCTGTTGATGAATCAGCCTTTGCGGGAGCATGGGAAAATCATGGTGTAGAGAAATTCTTGAGCTATGGCCGTTTGCCCGGTGGCACAATGATGATCAATTGGCCGATTAAGGGCAATGACTATGGAGTAAATCTAAATCGCCTGATTGAGTCGCCTCAAAACCACTTTATCCTCTTACAAGAAGCCCTAGAACATAGCCTTAACTTTGGGCGCACGATTCAAAGCCAACTCGGACAACGCTATGGGTTAGCAGTTAATCAATTTCCTGTCCTCGACTCCACCACCTCCCCCCGCTCTGCACTCCTACCTCAATTTCAACAAGGAGTCGCTCTTTACCCCTATTTTCGGGAAAGTCGCAGACTCAAAGGTAAAGTTACCCTGACAGAACAGGATATTTTGCCCCAATCGGAGGGAAATGTGGCCCAATTACCCAGAGACAAAACGGGAAAGATTAATAGTATTGTTATTGGCAACTATCCCAACGACCATCATTATCCAGAAGTCTCCTTTTCCCTTGCTCCCAAAGCTGTGTGCTGGGGGGGACGATGGACGGGAACGCCTTTTACTATTCCCTATGGCTGTTTAGTTCCAGAGGAAATTACTGGATTTCTTGTTTGCGAAAAGAATATTTCTGTCTCCCATCTTGCTAATGGAGCTACCCGCTTACAACCGGTGGTGATGAATATCGGTCAAGCCGCAGGAATGGCAGCCGCGCTCTGTATTCAGCGCCAGGAAGACCCCCAGGATTTACCGGTGCAAGTCTTACAATCGGCCTTATTAACTGATATAAGCGCCCCAGCAGCCGTTATTCCCTGTTTTAATCTCACCCATGGCTCCCCAGATTGGCAAAAATGGCAATTTCATTATTTAGATGATGGAGAGGAGTATCCCAAAAATGGCAATGCTCCCTTGTCCCTAGCTGACTTAGGAAAAACTTGTACTGATGGGTTAGAAGTATCAGGACTTTTTAAGCGCTTGGAGGAACAAAGCTATCAGTTGCAAGTCAACAGCCCTGACGAATGGGGGGGAAGCAGTTGGCGACTGATTACGACTGAACCTCTAGTGAATGAGGCTTTACAGAACCTGGATAATCAAAAACTGATTCGTCTGTGGGGACGTATGAACTTAGCCGGTGGTTGGATAGTTGTGGAAGAAATTACGGACGTTTTCAGTTGATAAACTTCTACAGTTTATCCGGATGAACCAGGGAAACCGATGAGAAGTAGAACAGTTACTTCGAGACAGATGTTTCCCATGCGTACCAACAACTCCATTAAAATTAATCGTTTTCTGTTTTTGTCCTTGGTGATTGGTTCAATAGGTTGGGTTAACCTACAAACGAGTGCCAGTGTTGCTTCCCAGTCTAGTCTATCGGGTACTTATGCTGAAGATCATCGCGGTAGCGGACGCTGTGAGAATGGTTGCCCTTCATCCCAATCCTTTGATAACACAGAAGTTGCTCGTCGAGGCAGTGGACGGATTGATTCTAGTCAATCCACGTAAGGGGATAGTCAGGAGAGAGTGTTTTCTAGTCCTGCACCTTTAATATCATGATGATCGGCGTTAATTTCTATAAATCCCCCATAATCGTTATGGGGGTATTTTTATGGCTGTGGAGGGCAGGATGATTAAGGTTTTACATTTATCGGATATTCATTTGGGGAGTGGGTTGAGTCATGGACGGGTGAATGGGGAAACGGGTTTGAATACCCGCTTGGAGGATTTTATCAGGAGTTTGTCGAAATGTATCGATCGCGCGATCGCCGAACCGGTCGATTTAGTCTTATTTGGGGGCGATGCATTCCCGGATGCGACTCCTCCTCCCTATGTCAGTCAAGGGTTTGCGCGGCAGTTTTACCGTTTGGTGGAGGCGAATATTCCTACGATACTCTTGGTGGGAAATCACGATCAACATGCCCAAGGGAAGGGGGGAGCGAGTTTATCGATTTACCAAACATTAGGGGTTCCAGGGTTTATTGTGGGCGATCGCCTAGCCTTGCATCAGATTACCACTGCCCACGGCCCCATACAAGTGATTACCCTCCCCTGGTTAACCCGTTCGAGTTTATTTACTCGTCCAGAAACCCAAGAATTATCCCTTTCAGACATTAATCATCAATTAATTGACCGGTTGCGAACTGCCCTCGAAGCCCAAATTCGTCGCCTAAATCCCAATATTCCTACCCTTCTTTTAGCCCATGTGATGGTCGATAATGCCCACTATGGCGCAGAACGATTTTTAGCCGTTGGTAAAGGGTTTACCATTCCCTTGTCTATCCTAGCCCGTCCCTGTTTTGATTATGTGGCTCTTGGCCATGTTCACAAACATCAAATTTTATGTGACGATCCTCCTGTAGTCTATCCCGGCAGTATTGAACGGGTAGATTTTAGTGAAGAGAAAGAACAGAAGGGTTATGTGCTGGTCGAAGTAGAAAAAGGACAGGCTAAGGTCGAGTTTTGTCCCTTATCTGTGCGGGTATTTAAGACGATTAAAGTCAATTTAACCCAAGCAGAAAACCCCCAAGCACAACTCATCCATACCTTAGAAAAATCATCCATTGAAGATGCGGTTGTTCGCTTAATTTATCAAATTCGATCCGAGCAATTAGACTCGATTGATTCCCAGCACCTTCATGAACGTCTAGAACTCGCCCATAGTTATACAATTCAACCCGAATTAGTCAGTCCAGTTTCCCGCACCCGACTGCCCGAATTAGGGAAAGGACAAGAAATCGATCCCCTATCCGCTCTACAAGCTTATTTAGACAATCGCGAAGATTTACAAGAGTTAGTTCCACAGATGTTAGAAGCAGCCCAAGAGTTATTGAGTGCGGGCAATTTTTTAGATTCTTAGAAAGAGTCAGAAACCGGGTTTATTCAAGAAACCCGATTTCTCGGAAAGGATATTATGGCTTATTGTGTAGATTCACAATAGCGACGCTGTGCCCGTTCTTCTCTTGCGGTTTGAAAGTCTAACGTATTCAAATCGACAGGTTCTCGCATCTGCTCTGGAGTTTCCGGATCGCCTTGATAAATTGTCGCTCCATCCGGCATTTTAGCACCATTGAGTTTAATGTTATTATCGACGATCGATCCGGTAAAATCAGCTCCGGTTAAGTCCGTATTTCTTAAATCTGCACCCCGAAGATCGACCCCTTGCAGATTAGCATCCACAAAGTTAGACCATCTAAAGTTTCCACCTTGCAGATCGGCATTGCTCAAATCGGCACAAGTGAAGTAAGATCCTTCAAAGTTACTGTTACTTAAGTTGGCATTCATAAGGCGAGATTGCCGAAGTTGCGAGCCTTTAACCGTTCTGCCCGTAATGTTACTTAAATCTGCATCCGTAAGATCGCATCCTTGACAGGTGCGACCTCCGTTAAGCAGTTGGGAAACGTGATCGGGGTTAGCAGCGATCGCCACAGTTGTCAATCCGATACTCAGTCCGATCGCCATTCCTAAACTTTTTTTGAGCTTGATCATAGTTACTGAAATCCTTGAAGAAAGCACAATAAAGAAATTGAGTATTGTTGATGATGATTATACATTCTTAATTGAGATTCTCAACTTAAAAAAACATTAATTTTCTCGGATTTAATGATAGAATCATTTGGCCTGTAATCAGAAGCAAAGAATATATGTATCATCCACAACCCTTTGTCGTACAAAACCCTACCCTGTCTCCGAGTCCTGAACCTTTGCCAGAACCGGTAGATCTGGTCTCAGAGAATGGCCAAATCATTGTTTATATTGGTGTCTTTTTATTAATTGTCACTCTGATCGTTATTACGGGTATAATCAATAAAAAAATCGAAAAAGCGCTAATTGTTTCCGCCCTACTCAGTTTGCTTTTAATCCCCCTATTATGGTTAATCTAAAGCGTCAAAATCAAAAAAACAGATTACAATAGAACAGAAAATGATTTTGATTGCCGCTTTGAGTATTTACCAATTGTCATGACCTTAATCAAAGTTTCCCAAATCTGGGATATACCCGATCGCCAAATCACTCCAGAGTCCGTCTTCATGAATCGTCGGAAATTGCTCAAGGGGTTGATGGGAGCGGGAATTACCGCCAGTCTACTCCCCTTAACCGCTTGTCGTACAACCGGTGAATCCAATTCTACCCTCTCTCCTTATCAAACCCCAGAGTCCATTATTCAAAATCCAGAATTTCCCCAGGGAGATTTGCAAATTACACCCCAATCCCTTTCTTCCCAATATAATAACTTTTACGAGTTTGGCACGACCAAATCCATTCAACAAGCCGCCCAAGCTTTACCCACGGAAAACTGGAAAGTTGAGGTAGGAGGATTAGTCAAAAATCCCCAAACCTATGACATCGATGATTTACGCAAAACTTTTGACCTAGAAGAGCGAGTGTATCGATTTCGCTGTGTGGAAGCTTGGGCCATGGTTGTGCCCTGGTTAGGTTTCCCGATGCGTAAACTCATAGAAGCAGTCGAACCTACCTCCGAGGCGAAATTTGTCCGGTTTACCTCCTGGTACGATAAAGAGATTAGTACCGGCCCCTCCTGGAGTCCCTTTTCCAACATTCCCTGGCCCTATACCGAAGGCTTGCGAATTGAGGAAATGGCCAATGAACTCGCCTTTTTTGCCACGGGAATTTATGGCAAAGATTTACCCAAACAGCATGGCGCACCCATCCGCCAAGTTATTCCTTGGAAATATGGATTTAAGGGAGCAAAATCTATTGTCAAAATTGACTTTCTCGACACTCAACCGGCCACCTTTTGGAATACCATCGATGCCAATGAATATGATTTTGAAGCCAATGTGAACCCAGATAAGCCCCATCCCCGATGGTCTCAAGCCACGGAACGGGTGATTAGTGAAGGAGCGCCGTTCACTTGGCCGAGGCAACCCACCTTACCCTATAACGGTTATGGGGAATGGGTGGCTCATTTATATGGTTAAGCCTATGCTTTAAAGAGTGTGAGCATCAAACCTAACCGTTAAAAGGTGATGAGGAGTGAAAACTAAATATTGGAGATTAGCAGGACTAGGGGCCATCATCGCCAGTCTAGTCCTGTGTGTGTTTCCTGCTTGGGCAGAGCTACAGCGCTATCAGATCATAGCGCTCGTCGAAGCTCTGCGAGAGTCCGCCCCCCAAGGGCAAACCGCCGAACCCCTGTATGGCCCATGGAAAATTCGGCCCAATAACATTACCCGATGGTCTAAATGGTGTCTGGGAGAATCCGTAGATCCGGAAGCGTTTGCTGCTAATCTCAGTCAGACCAGAGCCGTTTTAGTTTGTATCGTTGGCGAAGTTCTAGCCGAAGAATATGACCGGACTGCTGAAAATGAAGACCTTGCCATCCGCAGAACAGCCGCTTGGTGGGTATCGGGTGATGCAAATTTGTATGATCAAGGGGACATAGCTGTTTACACTAATAAAGTGTTGGAGTCTTATCAAGGCTTCAGGAACAACCCCACAGACTTTTAGATTCCAAAGTCTGGAAATAGCAAACCACTTGACTTAAATCATTACTCGGATTACTCCATGGACACCATTAGAGACCTTCTGCAACCGATTGTTAACCCTATTGCCGATTATTTCGCCGGTTTGGGTATTCCTGAACCCATCACCCATTGGGGGCATCCCCTGATGATGGGTATTGTTGTTTTTGTGTTGGGCAGTTTTGTGGGCTTTGTCGGATGGCGCGGACGTAATGCTACCGATGAAGAGGTGAAAACTCAAAATATGCTTAATCACCGCAAGCTGGCCCCGTTTTTGACCTTATTCTTAGGACTTGGATATACCGGAGGGGTGTTATCTCTGGTGATGCAAGGGCAACCGATTCTGGAAAGCCCCCATTTTTGGACGGGTTCCATTGTCTTAGTGATGCTGGGTCTTAATGGGGCAATTTCGATTACCAAGTTTGGGGGAGATAATAAACCCTCCTTGCGTACCCTTCATGCTTATTTGGGTACGGCAGCCTTGGCGTTGTTGTTTATTCATGCCTTTTTAGGTCTGAACTTAGGCTTATCGATTTAAGCTGTAATTTTGGGTAGAGAGGGTAGGGGGGAGGGTTTGTTGCTCCTCTGCCCTTCTCTAATTGTTTGATTACGATAGAAGATTGATGGGGGAGATGGTCTAAAACCCTATATCAAGCTTGATGGCCCTGCAATTTTGTCAATAATTCGTCTTTAATCCGATTTAAGATGGAAGTCTCATCTAAACCCGATAAAATGCGGCTAACTACGGCTTTTGGCCCGTCGGGCCCCCAGGATGCGCCATTGGCTAAGTATTCTTTGGTGACTTGGCCAATGCCATAGGAGGATAGGGCGGAAATTGCTGCTTGACTGATGGCGACAGAGAGATAGGGGCCGATCGCCGCACCTGCGGTTATAGGAGTGGCTAAACCGAGCAAACCCTTTAGGCTACTGAGTCCGAGATTGGCGAATAATTCTCCGGCGCTGATTCCTCCCATGGCGATCGCAATTTTTTGTAGTAAATTCAGTGCCCCTTGTTGGGTCATGGGAATACCATAGAGTTGGGATAACTTCAGGATCATGACCAGATCAATCACGGCTGCACTGAGTAAATCGATCGCCGTCACCGGATTCAGGGCGATCGCCAATCCCTTGACTTTGACAAAATTCCAGATAATTTGATTCCCCTTCCCCTCGCGAATCTCCATCTTGCGCTTCACTAAACGCTCATTGACTGTATCCGCGTAAAGCATCGTATTTAAAGCCACTAAAGATTTACCTTCGCGATCGAGCAGATCCAAGATTTTCAGCTTCAAATCCTCCACTTGCGGTTCTCCCCGCACCAACCTCACCCCCAAACTGCCATCCGACCGACGCACCCCTTCCGGAACCAACGGACAAGCAGCCGCCATCACAATCTCATCCGGAGATAACAACTCCTTCACCCGTTCATCACGAATTTTTTCATAAATCATCATCCGATCCGTATCCGGATACTGATCGATCTTATTAAACACCAACAAAATCGGCTTACTCTCCGCACGCAACAGAGACAAAGCCTCATATTCCACCTGGGTCATATCCCCAGCAATCACAAACAAAATTAAGTCCGACTGTTTCGCCACCTGGTGAGCCAACTGCGCTCGCTGCTGGCCATTCACCTCATCAATTCCTGGCGTATCCATCAACTGAATCTGGGCCTGTCCTTGCCTGCCAATAGTCACCCGGACTAACTCCGACTCCTCTTGATAAGCCACTTCCCAGGACGCTCCATGAATAGCACGAGTGACCCCATGGGTAGGGCCCGTTTCAAACACGGGATTTCCCAACAACGCATTCAGAACCGAAGATTTTCCCCGTCCCACCAAACCAAACACGGCAATTTGTACTCGACTTTGTTCTAACTTATCGAGCATTCCTTCTAAATCTTCAATTTCTGCTTCTAGTCCCGACCGTTCTGAGTCACTCAAATCCAAATTCCTGACCAAGGACTGCAACGACTCCGTAGCCTGCTTATAGTTTAATTCTGCTTGAATATCAGCAAAGCTAAGGAGAGTTTGTTCGAGCTGTTGCTCAAAATCTGCGTCACTCATCAGAAAAATTGGGTCTGAAACCCCGCCCTTCCAGGGCGGCTTTACTAACCATAGGCTACCACAATTACATCTTAGGTGCTACCCTGTGAAAAATCCTTTGACTCACACATGGAAAGAGCATTTAACTACCGATTTTACCCAACCTTAGAGCAAGAGTCGCTATTGCGGCGAACTTTGGGTTGTGTAAGATTAGTTTACAACAAAGCGCTCCATGAAAGAACTCAGGCTTGGTATCAACCACAAGAAAGAATCGATTACGCTCAAACCTCTTCAATGTTGACCAACTGGAAAAAACAAGAAGAGTTAGATTTCTTAAATGAGGTAAGTTGTGTCCCCTTACAACAAGGATTAAGACACCTACAAACCGCATTTACCAACTTTTTTGCCAAGCGTGCTAAGTATCCCAATTTCAAGAAAAAACACCAAGGAGGTAGTGCGGAATTTACTAAATCTGCATTCAAGTTCAAAGAAGGTCAAATCTATTTAGCCAAATGTAAAGAACCCTTAGCCATTCGTTGGTCTCGTCAGATCCCATCCGGTTGTCTCCCAAGTTCTGTAACCGTAAAACTCCATCCGTCAGGACGTTGGCATATTTCCATTAGATTTGATGACCCCACCATTAAACCTTTACCTGCTAACGATAAAGCGGTAGGTATTGATTTAGGAATTAGCAGCCTATTAACTACCAGTGATGGAAACCAGGTAGCTAACCCCAAACCCTTAAAGAAACACTACCGTAAATTAAGGAGACTTCAAAAAAGCTTATCAAGAAAACAGAAAGGCTCTAACAATAGATATAAGTCCAGAGTAAAACTGGCTAGAGTTCACCAAAAAATAGTCGATACTAGAACTGACCATTTACATAAGCTAACCACTCAACTGGTGCGCGAAAACCAAACGATAGTGGTTGAGGACTTAGCTGTTAAGAATATGGTTAAAAATAGAAAGCTGGCACAAGCAATATCAGACGCAAGTTGGGGAGAACTGACTCGACAATTGGAATACAAATGCCGATGGTATGGCAGAAACTATATTGAGATAGATAGGTGGTTTCCTAGTTCTAAGCGTTGTAGTAATTGCGGGCATGTGGTTGAAAAAATGCCGTTAAATATTCGGCAATGGGAATGCCCTAAATGCCAAACCCGGCATGATCGCGATATCAATGCCAGTTGTAATATCTTGGCCGCAGGACTTGCGGTGTCAGTCTGTGGAGCGAGTGTAAGACCAGAGCAGAGTAAATCTGTGAAGGCAACTGCGAAGAAACAGAAACCTAAATCGTGAGATTTAGGAATCACGGTGGCTTCAGCCCGGTGAGGATGTCAAGGATGGGTTAAGAGGATGGGCAATGATAACGGTGTCATTGAATTTACTCAGCCCGATAAAAGGGTTTTTTCACCACTTTCATCGGATAGCGTTTGCCGCGAATTTCTACTTCTACTTCTTGACCAATTTTAGCCCATTTTTTGGGTAAGTAAGCCATGGCAATGGGATAACCGAGGGTGGGGGAAAGGGTTCCACTGGCAACTTCAGAAATTACTTCTCCAGCAGCCAAAAGGGGATAACCATGACGAGCAATATGGCGACCTTCTCCTTGTAGTCCGACTAACCGTTTGGAGACTCCATTGGCTTGCTGCTCTTCTAAGACGGAGCGACCGATAAAATCACCTTTGGTTTTGAGGTGGACTAACCATTTTAATCCGGCTTCTAGGGGGGTGGTGGTTGAGTCAATATCTTGACCGTAGAGGGCTAAGGCTGCTTCTAGGCGTAGGGTATCTCTGGCTCCTAAACCGCAGGGAGTAACGCCGGACTTGAGGAGGGTGTCCCAAAGTTGTAGGGCTGTGTCTGGGTTGAGCATTATTTCTACTCCATCTTCGCCGGTGTAGCCGGTGCGAGCGAGGAAGGCGGGACTACCGAGGAGAGACAGGGTGGCGTGACCGAAGCGGGGAATGGATGAGAGGTCTGTTTCGACTAGAGGTTGTAGGGTTTCTATGGCTCTGGGGCCTTGCACCGCGATTAGAGCTTGAGTGAGGGTGCGATCGCTAAATTGGATTTTATCGCGATCGAGGTGTTTTTCGATCCATTGGCGATCGCCTTCACAAGTAGCAGCATTGACAATAATGGCCACTTTTTCCTCTCCATTGGCCTCTTGGCTTTGCAGATAGACAATAATATCGTCAATTATGCCGCCTTCTGGATTCAGCAGCACCGTATACTGGGCTTCACCTGGTTTTAGACGAGCTAGATCAGAGGGGACAAGCCCTTGTAAACTGGCAATGACCGATGGGCCGCTGAGGAAGAATTTGCCCATATGGGAGATGTCAAACATCCCGACTTGGGTTCTAACCGCTTCATGTTCTTGTTTGATTCCCGAAAATTGCACCGGCATTTCCCAACCGGAAAATTCCGTCATCTTTGCCTTGAGTTTTACACACGAGTCAAACAGTGGAGTATGAAGTAAAGCCATAGTGATTGTCGTAATGATCCTACAGGCACTATAGCAAAGGATGCCCCCATGCTAGAAGCTCTGCCACAGTCTTGGCTAAGTACAGGGGGCGATCGCAAAACCCACCATAAAAGTTATCTTTTGTCAAAAATGATGTCCAGATCGTAACATTCTTCTCTAGTATTCCTCTTCAACAAGATAACGTTATATTGCGTTATGTGAGGAGAAAAAACAAGGATATTTACTCATCAATCCTGGAAAGGTTCGGTTTATTGGCGATCTCCAAACCAACCCTGAAAAATCAGGCTTAACATTTTCTTAATAAATGTAGACTTTTGTCAAGATCATTGTGATAAAGCTTAATGATTCCTGTAAACATAAGTAAGGATTATTTGCAAAACAAGTAGAAGTGAACAAAAAAAGGCCCGAATCTTGATATATTCTTAAACATCTAGCCAATCGGCACAAAACGTATTAAGTGCTAGTTTTTAGGAAGGGATTTCATGTCTTACGCTCAAACTCAAGCCCAGTCTAAATCTGGGTATCAAGCTGGTGTAAAGGATTATAAGTTAACCTACTACACACCAGACTACACACCGAAAGATACCGACGTACTAGCTGCATTCCGGATGACCCCGCAACCGGGCGTTCCTCCTGAAGAAGCAGGCGCTGCGGTAGCTGCGGAATCCTCCACCGGAACCTGGACAACGGTATGGACTGACCTATTAACCGATCTCGATCGCTACAAAGGTCGTTGCTACGATATTGAAGCGGTTCCTGGAGAAGATAACCAATACATTTGTTATGTAGCTTATCCTCTAGATCTGTTTGAAGAAGGCTCCGTAACCAATATGTTGACCTCCATTGTAGGTAACGTATTTGGTTTCAAAGCCCTGCGTGCCCTGCGTTTAGAAGATATGCGGATTCCCATCGCTTATCTGAAAACCTTCCAAGGCCCTCCCCACGGAATCACCGTAGAACGGGACAAACTCAACAAATATGGTCGTCCCCTGCTCGGTTGTACCATCAAACCCAAACTCGGTTTATCCGCTAAAAACTACGGTCGTGCCGTATACGAATGTCTGCGTGGTGGTCTAGACTTCACCAAAGACGACGAAAACATCAACTCTCAGCCCTTCATGCGCTGGAGAGACCGCTTCCTGTTCGTTCAAGAAGCTATTGAAAAAGCCCAAGCGGAAACCGGTGAAATTAAAGGTCACTACCTCAACGTAACCGCCCCCACCGTAGAACAAATGATGCAACGGGCCGAATTCGCCAAAGAAATCGGCACTCCCATCATCATGCATGACTACCTCACCGGAGGATTCACCGCGAACACCACTCTTGCCAGATGGTGTCGTGACAATGGCGTACTGCTGCACATTCACCGTGCGATGCACGCTGTTATCGACCGTCAGAAAGCCCACGGAATTCACTTCCGCGTTCTCGCCAAATGCTTACGGATGTCCGGTGGTGACCACCTGCACTCTGGAACCGTTGTGGGTAAACTCGAAGGTGAAAAAGGCATCACCATGGGCTTCGTTGACCTCATGCGCGAAGACCATATTGAACAAGACCGTCAACGCGGGATCTACTTCACCCAAGATTGGGCTTCCATGCCTGGTGTAATGCCCGTTGCTTCTGGTGGTATTCACGTATGGCACATGCCTGCTCTAGTAGAAATCTTCGGTGACGATTCCTGCTTACAGTTCGGTGGTGGAACCTTGGGTCACCCCTGGGGTAATGCTCCGGGTGCAACCGCCAACCGTGTGGCTCTGGAAGCTTGTATCCAAGCTCGTAACGAAGGTCGTAACCTCTTCCGCGAAGGTGGAGATGTCATCCGCGAAGCTTGTAAATGGTCTCCTGAATTGGCCGTTGCTTGCGAACTGTGGAAAGAAATCAAGTTCGAGTTCGAGGCCATGGATACCCTCTAATCTCTGTCCAGAGTTAGAGCATCCGTTAAGAGGAAGAAGAGGCAAGAGTGTTGTTCATCACAATCTTGCCCCTAGTCTCCCTCTAAAATCGGAGATTCTTTCATCTTAGCGGCCGAGATTAGGACATGGATATTAAAAACGTTGCCAAAGCGACTAGCCGTGTAATGGCGAGTTATCTCACTTATCAAGCGGTGAAAGTAGTCACGAACCAGTTAAGAGAAACCAATCCCGGTGAAGCGGTTTGGCTGAGTGGATTTTCCTCAACGGGGAAAATTCAGGATGGGGAAGCCTATCTTGATGAACTTTTCCAAGCTAAACCAGAGATGGCCTTCCGGGTGATGACGGTACGAGAACATTTGGCCCAAGAAGTTACTGAATTCTTACCTGAAATGGTTCGCAGTAATATTCAACAAAGCAATATGGAACATCGCCGTCAATATCTTGAACGGGTAACGCAACTTAATATCCCTGATTCTTCTTCCGATACCCAATCCCCAGCCGATTCAGATTGAGGATTGCTGGATTACTTTGAGTCCAATATTCTAGACACAACTGCTTAAAAAACCATGCAAACTTTACCTAAAGAGCGCCGTTACGAAACGCTTTCCTATCTGCCTCCTCTGACTGATGCTCAGATCAAGATGCAAATCCAATATATTTTGGATCAAGGCTATATTGCTGGTGTGGAATTTAGTGAAGATTCCAGCCCGGAAATGCACTACTGGACGCTGTGGAAACTGCCCCTTTTCCATGCTAGAACCGTCAATGAAGTGATGGCTGAAATTGATGCTTGTCGTGCTGAATATCGCGAAAGCTATGTTCGGGTGATGGGATTTGACAATATTAAACAGTGTCAAGTTCTGAGCTTCATTGTTCACAAACCGAATGCGAACCTCCGTCGTTACTAAGTTGTAAATTGGTAAATTAGTCGGGTTTGAGGAGGGGTAAGTTGCTTACCCCTCCTTTGGTTATTTTTTGCAGTTGACTCAGGATTGAATCTGGCTCTATGGCTCAAACAATTTGGATTGCACGACATGCTAACCGCTTGGATTTTGTGAATCCGGAGTGGTTTAATACGGCCGATCGCCGTTACGATCCGCCTTTGTCTGATGATGGTTTGGTGCAGGTGCAGGAGTTGGCCGATCGCCTAAAATCAGAAGGAATTAGCCGAATTTTTGCTTCTCCTTTTCTGCGAACGGTGCAAACGGCCCATGGGGTGGCGGAAGTCCTCAATTTACCCCTGCGCTTGCATTGGGGCTTGGGAGAGTGGTTAAATCCAGAGTGGATGACCCAAATGCCTGAAATTCGGTCATGGTCAGAATTGGCGGCTGAGTTTCCCCATCTCGATCCAGAGGTTCCTATTGAGGGAGAACCGGGTTATCCTGAAACTGAGGCCCAATGTTTTGCTCGTGCTGGAGAAACTATCCGCACTTTAGTCAATCGGTTTCCGGATGAGGATTTGCTGTTGGTGGGCCATGGTGCGTCCGTTTTGGGGATGGCGATGGGACTGGTGGATGGGGTGACGGGAGCGGATGTGAATGCGTCTTTGTGCGCTTTGGTGAAGGTGGTCAGAAATGGCGATCGCTTCATTATGGAGTTAAATGGGGATACTTCCCATTTAAGTTCTCGTGAAAGTCGAATTCGGTTTAATTAAGATGACGGTATTATTAGCAGGGGATATTGGGGGGACGAAAACGATCCTCAGACTGGTGGAACAAAGCTCTTCAGGGGAACCGTTGAGGGTTTTGGCCCAGCAAAGCTATCCAAGTCAGGAGTTTGGGGATCTCGTTCCCATTGTCCATCAGTTTTTGCAGGAAGAAGGGCAAGATTGGGGATATCCAGAACGGGCTTGTTTTGCGATCGCCGGCCCGGTGGAGCAGAATGAAGCAAAATTAACCAATCTCATTTGGCATCTCCAGGGCGATCGCCTGGAAGAGGAGCTACATCTACAACAGGTGAGTTTGATTAATGACTTTGCCGCCGTGGGTTATGGGATTTTGGGACTCGGCCAGCAGGATCTGTATTGTTTACAGGAAGCCGAAGCTCAACCCCAAGCGCCGATCGCCGTCATTGGTGCAGGAACGGGTTTAGGACAAGGCTTTTTGCTTCCAGATGCTCAGGGAGAGTATCAGGTATTTTCATCGGAAGGGGGCCATGTAGATTTTGCCCCTCGCACGCTCCTAGAATCCGATTTATTGCACTATTTGCGAGATAAATATCAGTGGGATCGGGTTTCGGTGGAGCGGGTGGTTTCGGGTATGGGAATTGTGGCCATTTACGAGTTTTTGCGCGATCGCCAATGGGCTGAAGAATCTCCAGAATTAATACAGGTGTTTAAAACCTGGAAGTCCCAGATCGGTCGCGAAAATAACGAGACCACTGTCGATCCGGCTGCTGTGATTTCGCGATCGGCTCAACAAAAGAGCGATCGCCTCAGTGAAGAAACCATGAATATCTTTATGGAGACCTATGGCGCGGAAGCGGGCAATCTAGCCCTGAAGTTACTCCCCTATGGCGGACTCTATATTGCTGGAGGTGTGGCGGCCAAAAACCTGTCTCTGATGACTGATGGACGCTTTTTACAGGCTTTCCTGAATAAGGGTCGTATGTCTAGACTCCTCCAAAAAATTCCGATTTACATCATCACCAATCAAGAAGTAGGCTTGATCGGTGCTGCCCTCTGTGCGGCCAAGAATGAGTAATGGGTAATGAGTAATGAGTAGCTCATTCCTCCCCATCTCCCCATCCCCCCATCCCCCCATCCCCCCATCTCCCCATCCCCCGACTCTCAAAAAAAATTTCCCACTGAGGGTTGACAGCTTAAAAAACCTTAGTTATGATGATTAAGGTGAATAAAACAAGCCCCCATCGTCTAGAGGCCTAGGACACCTCCCTTTCACGGAGGCGACAGGGATTCGAATTCCCTTGGGGGTATATAAAACAGAATATAGTATTGTAGGGGTAGAAACTTTTCCGCCCCTACAGTGTTTTTAAAGAACCTTAGCTAAGAAATACGGTTGAGGCGGTTGCGTAGGGAGAGGCGAAAGAGCGATCGCAGACAGAACACAGTAAACAACCCCGATCCACACAAAAGGGCGATCGCCCATGCAGAAAATTGGCCCACAAACAAAATGGTGCTGGAAATCAACGTAAAGCCAGCGCCACAGAGATAGAGTAGGCTTTGTAGTCCTAAGCTGAGAGACTCCAACAGGCGATCGCTCTCTTTCGCTCTCACCGAAAACATCAAGTCTCCCCCATCCATTCGTTTCCCTAACTGCTCCAAGAATTCATCCGTAACCTTGGACTTTTCAAAGGGGGACTGTACCCACAACTTCACCTGTCTTAGAGTTTCGCCGACTAAATATCCCGTCCCTTTCCCCGCAGTCACTTCCCGAATAAAGGGTTGAGAAGAGGCAGCGAAATTATATTCTGGGTCTAAAATACGAGCAATACCATCTAAAGTCGTGAGAGCCTTTAACACAAACGTCATCTCTGCGGGTAAACGAAAGGGTTGCTGCTCAAACATGGCATAGAGTTCATCTTTAATTAAAGTAAACTCGCGAAAATTCACCGGTCGTTCTGTAAATCGATCCAACAAAAATGCAATCAAGCGACGCACAGGAGTCATATCCGCCATGGGTTCAATTAAACCCATATTGATCAAGGTCTCTACAACTTCGTCGGTATCCTTGCGTAAGACCGCAAAAAAATTGCGGATCATTTGGTCTTTGGCCAAAGATTGAATTTCTCCCATCATGCCAAAATCATAGAAAATCAGTTGTCCTTTAGAGGTAACGGCTAAATTACCGGGATGGGGATCGGCTTGGAAAAAGCCATCTAAGAGGAGTTGCTTGAGATAGCAACAAATGCCAATTTGGTTGATTTTCTGAGGATCGAGACCGCAGGCGATCAGAGCGGCGCGGTTATCGACTTTAATGCCCGGTAAATATTCAATGGTTAAGACTTTGTGGGTGGTGTAGCGCCAATAAATCCGAGGGACGATAATTTTAGGGTCTTTGGCAAAGTTTTGCCGGAAGCGGTCTGCATTTAAGCCTTCTTGTTTGTAGTCAATTTCTTGATAGAGAATGCGGAAGAATTCACTATAGATGGTTCGCAGTTCATATTTGCGCGTCCAAGCAAACATAAATTCGGTGACTTGGATGGCTCGATAGATGGCTTTAGCATCGACATCGAATAGGGCTTTGAGTCCGGGACGTTGGACTTTGATCACCACTTCTTCTTGGGTGTGGAGGGTGGCGCGATGGACTTGGCCTAAACTGGCAGCAGCGAGGGGCAGGGGATCGAAGTCGCGGAAGATCGCCCCTACGGATGCGCCTAGTTCTAGCTCGATAATGGCGATCGCCGTTTGGACTTCAAAGGCAGGAACTTGATCTTGCAGTTGTTCCAGGGCTTCTACATATTCGACGGGTAAGAGATCGGCCCTAGTGGAGAGAGACTGACCAATTTTAATAAATGTCGGGCCCAGCTTCAGTAACGTTTGTACTAAACCCCTAGCCCGTTTGCGTTTGAGGGCAGAAGAGGGGCCTCCACGCCAGCGATCCCACAGTAATAGGGTGATGAAGCGAAAAGCCGCCAAAAAAATTTGAATTTGGCGAATGACTGGAGAATAGGTGAGTTTTTGCCAACGTCGTAGGGAGGAAGGTTGAGTAATTTTGAGCATTCTGGGGGCTGACCCGTTAACATTCACAACCGCTATCACAGCCTAGCATTAACTCTGGGGAAGGATTAGGGTAAAACAGGTTTCCCAGGATGAGCCAGAGTTAAGGGGTTGACTGTGGACGGTGATGGTTCCTCCTAATTGTTCCACTAAAGCCTTCACCAGGGCTAGGCCTAAACCGGTTCCGGCGATCGCCCGCTCGGTGACTCCAGTTCCGCGACGGAATTTCTGGAAAACTTCGCCTAATTCCTCTGCCTGAATTCCCATACCTTGATTGGCGATCGCCACTTGTACTCCTTTTATCCCTTCTGCCTGATAGGGTTGCACCAGGATCTTAACCTGACTCTGGGCATCGGAGAATTTGCCCGCATTGGCGAGCAACTCTGCTAGAATGCGCTTGACACTCTCTGGTTCAGTTTCTAGGCTTGTAGCTTCTGGAGCAATCTCTAGGTTCAGAGTCAAATGCTTATGGCTCCATTGGTTCTCAAAACTAGCGGTGACTTGCTCCATCAACTCTTGCAGATCTAACGCTTGATGGTCAGTCTCTACCGTCTGCTCTTCCAATTCTTGCAGAGCGAGTAAGTCATTAATCAGATGAATTTCCTGTTGGCATTGACTGTCCAAAATTTCCAGATATTTTTGTTGGCGATCGGCTGAAATTCCCGGTTGGCGTAACATCCGGATCGCCAAGCACATACTGGTTAGAGGAGTCCGCAGTTCATGGCTAATGGTACTTAAGAATTCATCCTTAAGTTCATTCAGATGGCGTAGCTCTTCCACCTGACGGCGGGTTTGTTCATAGAGTTTGGCTTGCACTTTCAAGCTCAATTCTAATTGGGCCGTGCGCTCGGCCACTAAGACTTGGAATTGGCGCAGGGTTTGGGGAGTTGGGGAGACAGACCCCGGAACAGCACTCACCCCAACACAGGCACTGTCTGGTAATGAAAGTCCCCGGTCTAAATTCAAATTTTCCATAGTAGAATTCCATGCTGGAGTACAAGTATCACCAGATTCTAGAGTGTAGGGTAGGCTATAATTAGCTCGATCGAGGGTTTGGGTACAATTTATATCCGTATTTTTACCACTACTAAGTCCCTTAAATGACATACTTTTTGTACCCCCACATTGATTAATCATTGATTCAAAAAACTAAAAGTCTTTAGCTTGAAGGAGATGCCCAAATTGTTAATATTCACAGCTTGAAACTCACTTCACTCTTCTGATGCATTGGGTTGAGTTACTTATTCATCAACCCCAACTACAGGGTACAATAATGTCCTCCCTAAAGAGATCCGAAAATTCCACAAACTTTCTCCAAACGACAAGCAACTTACTAGCAATAATCTGCCAATCTAGTTGTTTTTTTTATGTTTTCTTAATTAATTAATTCAGGGTAGACTATGATCGGTAGACAATCATCCGTATCATCCCAATCCAAGGCTTCGGCTGAGATTATTGGCACGGTCAAAGGCCCAGGTGAAACGGGCAATCAATATGTATTTATTACAACGAATAATCGCCAAGTCAAAATCGGCGAATTGGTTTATTATTCGTTGATTTCAGAGGATAAAAATCAGCAAATTCTCGGTAAGATATCAAGTATAAGTCTAATCGATCACTTGCCCGATCGCATCTTTGCCGATCCAGAAACGAGTCCAGAGGCGATCGCCGCTTTAGTGGGATTTACGGATAAAAACCCGGAATTGTATGAGGTTGGCGTAGAAGTAATTGGGTATTTTCACCCGAATTTAGGATTTCTTAACCCTCGCCAGTCCCCCGATCCGGGAGCGAAGGTGATGTTGGCGAGCGATCGCCTCTTGCAGTCCGTAATCAACCGCAAACAAGCCGGAGAAGTCGGTAGCGCCCACATGGGATCGATTCTCCTGCGTCCGGGTGGCAATGTGCCCGTAGTTTTAGATGTAAAAGAATTAGTCAGTACCCACCTAGCTATTCTTGCGGGCACGGGTTCCGGAAAATCCTACACGGCTGGGGTACTGATTGAAGAGTTTCTCGCCCCCCACAACCGCGCCCCGGTCTTAATTTTCGACCCCCACGGAGAGTATGGAACCCTAGCCGACTTACAAGGCCATGCGGCTTTTCGCGGTGAAGATGGCTATAGTCCCCAGGTGAAAATTCTGCTGCCAGAAGACGTGCATATCCGGCTGTCGTCCTTGGACTACTATGATATTTTGATGCTGTTGCCGACCATGAGCGATCGCCAACAGTCCATCCTCCACCAAGCCTTCAGCATCCTCAAAAGACACAAAAACTCCGAATATCGCTGGGATGTACAAGACCTGATCGCCGCCGTTTATGAAGCCGATCGCCAAACCGACGACGAAGGGAACGAAAAAGTAGGAACCTCAGCCCCTGCTCTGGAATGGAAACTCGAACGGTTAGAGCGATCGCCCCATTTCCACGCCTACAAACACCTCACCCCCCAAAACCTCTTTGAACCCGGCCAAGTCACCGTTCTGCAAATGAACGAAATCCCCCAAGAAGAACAACAAGTCATCTGTGCCGCCCTTTTGCGCCAAAGCTATCAAGCGCGGATGAACACCCAAAAACAAAAGCTCCTCCCCGACGATGATAACTATCTTCCCTTCCCCGTCTTCATCCTCCTCGAAGAAGCCCATCGCTTCGCCCCCGCTCACGAACCCTCCCGGTGTAAAGCCATGTTGCGAACCATCCTCAGCGAAGGGCGTAAATTTGGCCTCGGAGTCGGACTGATCACCCAGCGCCCCGGTAAACTCGACTCCGACGTACTCTCCCAATGCATGAGCCAATTTCTACTCCGCATCATCAACCCCGTAGACCAAGACAGCCTCAAACATGGGGTCGAAGCAGCCGGACGGGACTTGCTCAACGAACTCCCCGCCCTCACCAAAGGTCAAGCCATCATTTCCGGTGCTTGTGTCAATACCCCCGTCCTCTGTCGCATCCGCCAACGGCTCACCCGTCATGGAGGCGACACCCTCAACGCCCCCGAACTCTGGCAACATTACTTCCAAAAAGACCAACAGCAACAACGGCAAGCCAGCAGTGCCCCACCCGCCAAACGAGAAGCGCCCCAAGTCTTCAATGGACGTAGTATTGATTAATGTTTCGCGATCGCTTTATCGGGATTCTCCAACAGATAAAATAGAAACTGATACCCCCTCTCCCGTGGAAGAAAAAGATAGGGGGTGAGGGCTATAGCGTTTAGCCAATTTATGAATGGTCAAGATCATGTCTAAATTTTTCAAAAATCAAGGTTCCATCACTCAAAAAACACTTCTTCAGATCAGTCTTAGTGTCACCCTCATTATTACCGGTTCCACTGCTCTCAACTACTGGCAACTCCTATCGAGCCTCAAGAGCCAAAAACAAGAGCAACTCAAAGAATATGTAATCGAGAGAGTAGCCAGAGAACAAGAAATTTTCGATCTTGCCGCCGATAATCATGCCATCCTCAAAGAAGCCATTCTGAATTCAGAGCAATCACCCAATTCCCAACAGATCCAACAAAATTTCGATCGCTTATTTGTCCGCTATACAGATGGAGTGATTCGCAATCGTCCAGAACTCTTTAACGGCACAGAAGAATCCGGTGTTTATATTGGTAAATCAGCCTCCCTTACCCCAACCCTTCGCCGTCAGATTCCAGAGTGGAAAACCTTATCAGAAACCTATGGCAGAGCCTGGCATAATCGTTTTCAAAGTACCTTCTTAATGACCCCCGATAATATTACCATTGTCTACTGGCCAGAAGTCCCCAATTATGTTTATGAAGCCGATGCCAATTTTTATATGCCAGAACAAGAAGAATATCAAGTGGCTGTGGTTCAAAATAATCCCCTCAGAACAACCGCTTGGACAGCTCCCTACCGTGAAGACGTGAGTCAATTATGGTTAGTAACTGCGGTTACGCCTGTTGATATCAATGGTCAGCAAATTATATCCATTGGCCATGATGTTATTCTCAATGATTTAGTCGATCGCACTGTAAATAGTACAGTGGAAGGAGGTTATAACTTAATTTTTCGAGGGGATGGTCATCTGATTGTCCATCCCGAATTAATGAATCAATTGCAAGATAGAAATCAGCCTTTTCTTATTCAAGAGTCTGGAAATCAAAACTTAATTCATATATTTGAATTAGTTACCCAAGCCGATACCAACAAAATAGTAATTGAGAACACTCAAGACAATCAATATTTAGCTGTCCAGAAAATCAACGGCCCTGAATTGTATTTTGTTACTGTTTTCCCTAAAAATATTCTCGCTCAAAGAGCTGTCGGTTTTGCTTTATCTAATGTAGAAATGGGTTTAGCATTACTGGTGACCATTGTAGGATTTATTATTATTATTCTGAATACCCAAGTCACAAAGCCCTTAAAGCGATTGATCGATGCTACCCAGAAAATTGCTCAAGGAGATTATCATATCTCTATTCCTGAATATTCTCAAGATGAATTGGGAATGCTGGCCCACTCATTTAATTTAATGGCAACAGAGCTTTTACATCGGCAGAAAGCAATAGAAACAGCTCTTCAAAAAGAAAAAAACTTAGCGGATAAAGTTACTAATACCCTGGAAAGGCAAGCCAGCTCTGTACAGCAAGTAACGACAACCATGGATGAGCTAAATGCATCGGCTCAGGTTTCAGCAAACCAAGCCTCAGAAGCGGCGATTAGTGCCCAAGAAATCTTAGATTTACTAGAAGGAAAGCATGAAAGATTATCCACAGATGGCTATTCTAATTTAAAGGATAAAATTGAAAAGTTAGCTAAAGAAATTTCTCACTTAAGTGAACAAATTGGTAAAATTGGGATGATTTCGGGAGTGGTTAGTGATTTGGCTAATCAAACCAATATGTTAGCCTTGAATGCAGCAGTTGAGGCAGTACGAGCAGGAGAAAATGGTCAAGGGTTTAGCGTTATTGCGACAGAGATTCGCAAATTGGCGGATCAAAGTCGAGCTTCAGCAGAGGCGATTAATAATTTAGCGATCAATATTCAAAAGGCGATGAATTCTACCGTTGATATTACTGAGTCAAGTAAAAATTCTTTTAATACGATGATTGACTCTGTGAATCATATTGTGATTAATTCTGAACAATTGTCCTTGAATGCGAATCAGCAAGCGATGGCGATTGAACAAGTTTTAAATGCTATGAACGAGTTGAATCAGTCTACGACCCCTTACAGCACCTTGCGCGGTAATGAGGTGTAGTCGTAAAAGATCCCCCCTAACCCCCCGGCTTAAAAAGGGGGATTTAGGGGGATCAAAGTGTTCTGCATAGCAGAGAAAACTGCTGTATTTGGAGTAATTTGGAGTAATCAACCATAAATTGTATGGAGACTCGGCGATCGCCCTACAACCCTCCAACCCCCAACTTAACCCCTCTTCAGGGACTCCCCGCGCAACTGAGTAATCCAATCATCAATCCCCTCCACATTCAAGCGATAACTTAAAGGATGGGCAATCAAATAAGCGGTACTATCAAATAACTTCTTAATTTCTACTAACCCATTTTCCTTCAAGGTTTTACCCGTAGAAACCAAATCGACGATCGCCTCCGACATATCCGTAATCGGCCCTAACTCTACAGAACCATACAACGGGATAATCTCCACCGGTAAATCCAAACCATAGAAATAATCCTTAGCACAGTTCACCGACTTAGAAGCCACTCGACAATGGGCAGGTAAATCCAACACATCTTGATACGGACTCGACTCCTTCACCGCCACCGACATGCGGCAATACCCAAAACCGAGATCCGCAATTTGGGCAACATTCGGCTTCTTTTCTCGCAGCACATCATAGCCCACAACCCCCAATTGGGCTTGTCCATATTCCACATAAACCGGCACATCTTGAGCGCGAACCAACAACCCTTTCATCGTTCCCGTCGGATCGACAATTTGCAGTTGACGGTTACTGGAGTCTAGAAAGGCACTAAAATCAAGACCCACTTCCTGGAGCAGTTGAATGGTTTCTTTAAGTAAAGCCCCTTTGGGGAGAGCAACAGTGAGCATGGTATGGTAATTAATGAACAATTAACAATGGATTTTTAGGGGCGGGTTTAACCCATAACTAGAAGACTCACCAGCCCATGTTGTAAACCCGCCCCTTTCCTTGGTCTCTCCATACTTTACTATCTAGGAGACACCAACCAAAAGCGGGGCTTCTGCCAGAAACCCCGCTTCTCGGAACATGAAGATATTAAGCAATGGCTAACCCATCCTTGTTATTGGGAGCTAAAGACAACAGAGCCGCCGTTTCCTTTTGAATCCTAGGGGGCAGGAGGATAAGGGACATCCTTCAACCCTTTTTCGGTAAACTATGCAGAGATGCCTTTAGAGTTGGGTGATACTCTCTATGAAACTCAGTGAAATGATTGAAAAGTTGGGTCAGGTGGCTGGAGAAAATTCTTTACCGGATCTCGATCCAGAAGTTGTAGGAGTGGCTCCAGTAGACCAAGCGACACCCCAGAGTCTGAGTTTCATTGAGGGTGCGAAGTTTGCCAGTCAGATCGATACCACAGAGGCGATCGCCCTGATTATCCCCCCCAATTTAGCCCCAGCCGCCACAGAGCGGGGCATTGCCTGGATCGCGACTAGGGAACCGCGCCTCTTATTCGCCCAAGCGATTAACCTGTTTTATCAACCTTTCGATCCCGAACCCCAAATTCATCCCACTGCCGTGATTGCCGAGGATGTAGAGTTGGGAGAAGGAGTCTATATCGGCCCCCATGTGGCGATCGCCTCCGGAGTTAAAATTGGTGATGGAGTCCGTATCCATGCCAATGTGGCGATCTATCCCCAAGTGGAAATCGGCGATCGCACCCTTCTCCATGGCAACTGTACCATCCACGAACGATCAAAAATTGGTAAAGATTGCGTCATTCATAGCGGTGCAGTTATCGGCGCAGAAGGGTTTGGATTCGTTCCCACTCCCAAAGGTTTGTACAAGATGCAACAATCTGGGATCACCGTATTAGAAGACGGCGTAGAAGTCGGCTGTAATAGCGCCATAGACCGTCCAGCCGTCGGTGAAACCCGCATCGGTCGCTACACCAAAATCGATAACCTCGTCCAAATTGGCCATGGTTCTCAGATCGGCTCCAATTGTGCGATCGCCGGTCAAGCAGGCATGGCAGGCGGCACAAAAGTCGGTAATAATGTCCTCCTCGCCGGACAAGTGGGAATTGCCAACAATACCATTATTGGCGATAATGTAATCGCCTCCGCTAAAGCCGGAGTCCATGGAACCATTCCCCCTGGGTCGGTCGTGTCTGGCAACCCAGCCGTCAATCATCCCATTTACCTCAAAGCATCTGCCATCTATAAGCGTCTGCCCGATTTATATCAGTCCTTAAAACAGTTGCAACAGCGACTGAGTAACTTAGAATCTCGCTAACTCTGCACCGATCAGATGCATAGCCCTATTGAACGGCCCCATTTTCCCAAGCATAAACCCCCCCGCTTGAGCCGCCATCAAAACCAAGATTATCCCGATCGAGCCATCCATTTGCTTCATAATATTGAGGCGATCGCCCGCCAATGGCAAGATGAGTTAGATAAGATTCATCATCAAATTACCCAGCTCTATAACCAGGGGCCGATCGTTGAAGGATGGCTCGAATCTACCCCTAATTTAACCCCTAACTCTGCTCATGCCAGCGCTCGCACGACTTACCGACTCTGTAAACTCAATGAAAATGGAGAAGTTTCGAGTCGTCCCTGTCTCCCCGAAGAAGTGGCATCGATTAGTTTAGCCCTTCATCGCTATCAACAACTACGGCAGTTTCTCAACCAAAAGCATATCCTAGAAGAGCGTCTATTCCAACTCGCCCAATCTTTAAACAGCTTGCATAGTCAATTAGGAGATGGGGAGATGGGGGGATAGGGGGGTTGGACAAAATTGGAAAATTGAGTAAAACAGAGATGGCATCTATCAATCCAAGACAGTCCCCATTCCCCCGCTCCCCCATTTCCCCATGAGTGTCCAAATCTCAGCTATTATCTGTACTCACAACCGAGATCGATATCTTGGTGGAGCCATAGAAAGCTTACTCAACCAAGATCACCCGGATTTTGAAGTCATTGTCGTTGATAATGCCTCCAGCGATCGCACCCCAGAAGTCATCGAATCCTTGCAACCCCATCCCCGCTTAAAATCCGTTTATGAACCCGTCACCGGCTTATCTGTGGCTCGCAACACTGGAGCTAAAACCGCCAGTGGAGAAATTTTAGCCTACCTAGATGACGATGCGATCGCCACCCCCACCTGGTTAAGCACCCTCTCAAACGCCTACGCAGAGAACCCTAAATTGGCGATCGCCGGCGGTAAAGTCACCCTCATTTGGCCCCCCGACATCATCCCTCCCCCATGGCTCTCAGAGGGTTTAGCGGGTAATCTCGGAGCCTATGATTTAGGCGATGACCCCCTGTTTATCACCCAACCTAACCACACCCCCAGAGGCTTAAACTACTCCATCCGCCGCAGTTTCCTCGAAAAAATAGGTGGCTTTGACCCCAATTTAGGACGAGTCGGCAAAAAATTGCTCTCTAACGAAGAACTGGTGATGACCGAGTTGGCCTTACAATCGGGATGGCAAGTCAGCTATATTCCCCAAGCCTTAGTCGCCCATAATGTCGCCCCAGAGCGCGTCAACCGCTCTTGGTTTCTGCGTCGAGGCTGGTGGCAAGGGGTGAGTGAATGCTACCGCGAACAACTCTCCAACCGAGCAGGAATGCACCAATTTTCGCGGGGAGGAGAGCGCATGATTCGGGGACTCTATAAATCTGTCAAATACATCGGCGATCCGGCCCTCCGTTTTGATAACCTAGTCTATGCCTATGGTCAAATCGGTTATCTCAAGACGGCGATCGAAGGCCTATGGTCTAAACCATCTCCATCCTAGTCAATCAATCTCTACTCCCTTGAACTTGGCCACTAGACCAAAACTGTTATAACTGAAAGAGAAAAATGCAGATCCGAAAATTCAAATTTTGAGATCGATCTGATATCCTAAACGTTGTCTCATCCCCCCCATGCCCTTATGACCTCTGAAGCTGTTAAAGTCCCGGTCTCGATTATTATCCCCGCGAAAGATGAAGAAGATAATATTGCCGCTTGCCTAGAGAGTTTGCAACCGGCTGATGAAATCTTTGTCGTCGATTCCCAAAGTGGCGATCGCACCGCAGAAATTGCCGAAAGCTTAGGGGCCACAGTCGTCCAATTTAAGTTTAATGGGTCATGGCCAAAAAAGAAAAATTGGTCTTTAGAAAATCTTCCTTTTCGCAATGAATGGATCTTAATTGTCGATTGCGATGAACGCATCACCCCACCCCTATGGGAAGAAATCAAACAAGGGATTCAAGACAGCAATATGAATGGGTATTATCTCAATCGCCGAGTCATTTTTCTAGGCTCTTGGATTCGCCATGGGGGACGCTATCCCGATTGGAACTTACGCCTATTCAAACACCAAAAAGGACGCTACGAAAACCTGAACGTGGAAGATGTCAGAAATGCCGGAGATAACGAAGTTCACGAGCATGTGATCCTTGAAGGGAATGTCGGTTACCTCAAAGAAGACATGCTCCATGAAGACTTTCGCGATATCTATGCTTGGTTAGCTCGCCATAACCGCTATTCTAATTGGGAAGCGAGAGTCTATTACAATCTTATCGAAGGCATGGATGAAGGCAATACCATTGGTGCGAACTTATTTGGTGATGCAGTGCAGCGCAAGCGCTGGCTGAAAAAAATCTGGGTGCGCCTCCCCTTTAAGCCCACCATTCGCTTTATCTTGCATTATATTCTGCAACTGGGATTTTTAGACGGTCGAGCCGGATATATTTATGCCCGTCTTCTCAGTCAATATGAATATAATATTGGTGTAAAATTATTTGAACTCCGCCAATTTGGAGGCCATATTAATCCCAAGAAAGCGCAAATTTCTGGAACTCAATCTTCCCCTACCCATGTCAACCCCTCCCTTAAGTCCTGAACCCTCTTTATCCTATCGCTTAGATGCCCCTTCCTGGATCGATTTACGCCACTACGATCAGTCCAATTTCGATCGCGGTCGTCCCACTTGGGTGATTATTCTTTGGTGGTTTGTACAAGCGGTTACTTTTCCCTTAACCCTCCATAATTGGCATGGTATTCGGGTGATGCTGTTGCGCTGGTTTGGGGCCAAAATTGGTCAAGGAGTGGTGATTCGGCCTACAGCTCGCTTTACCTATCCCTGGAAAGTCAGCATTGGCGATTACAGTTGGATTGGTGATGATGTGGTGTTCTATAGCTTAGATGAGATTGAAATTGGCCAACATTGTGTGATTTCCCAAAAAAACTATCTGTGTACGGGTTCCCATGATGTGACAGACCCCCATTTTCGCCTCGTAACTGCCCCGATTCGGATAGGGAATGGGGTATGGATTGCGACCGATTGTTTTGTCTCTCCAGGGGTAGAAATTGGAGCCAATACGGTGGTTGGGGCCCGTAGCAGTGTGTTTCGCTCTTTACCCGAAGCCTACATTTGTTGGGGTACACCCGCTAAGGCCCATACTCCCCGTCCTCCCTTGAAGTCCAAATAAAAGTTTTCTTGCAGAAAAAATAAGTATTTATACGGTTGAAAATATGCTCTTTTTATGGATTTAGAATGGCTGAATCGATCCTAAAAATTCCCTTTTCTAAAATTCATGAAAATTGCGGAAGTAGGGGGTATAATGATGCAATTGTTAACTGAGGAACTTTTAGCATGGAAACAGCGATCGCCAATCCCTCGGCGGAGCTTAGATCAACGGGACGACCGCAGCTCGATCGCAATTTGCGCTTAAAAGATGTCTTAAAAACCTTACCTAAAGATGTTTTTGTCAAAAATAAATTCAAAGCTTGGTTTGGTTTTCTCTCCAACGTCGTTCTCGTCAGTTTAGGATGGTGGGGAATCGCGATCGCCCCCTGGTACTTACTGCCCCTACTCTGGCTCTTTACCGGAACCTGTTTTTTCGGCTTATTTGTGATTGCCCATGACTGCGGCCATCGTTCCTTTGCGAACAAGAAATGGGTGAATAATCTCGTCGGTCATATTGCCCTAACCCCCTGCATTTATCCCTTCCATCCCTGGCGGATTCAACATAACATTCATCATAAACATACCAATCATATCGATCGCGATAACACCTGGAATCCCTTCTACGTGGAACAGTATGAAGCCCTGAATGGCTTTGAAAAAACGGTTTATCGCTCCCTCCATGGCAAATTCTGGTGGTTAGGTTCCATTGTCCATTGGTTTCAACTCCACTTTCAATGGTGGACAATTGAGCCAGGAAAAAAACGGGAACAATTCCGATTTTCTGCCCTATTCGTAATCGCAGAAATGGCGATCGGTTTTCCCCTCCTGATTGCCACTACCGGATGGTGGGGCTGGTTTTCCCTCTGGTGTATGCCTTGGTTGGTCTTCCATTTTTGGCTGAGTACCGTTACTCTCCTGCACCACACTTTGCCCGATCTCAGATTTGAACCCGACGGAAAATGGCATGAAGTCACCGCCCAACTCGTCGGTAGCACGGATTGTAAATATCCTTGGTGGTTTGAGTGGATTTGCCATGATATTAACGTTCATGTTCCCCATCATTTAACCACTGCCATTCCTTGGTATAACCTGCGTAAAGCACATGCCAGCATTGAAGAAAATTGGGGAGAATATATCACCAGAAATCGCTTTTCTTTCCGTCTGCTGTGGCAAATCACTGATGTTTGTCACTTGTATGACGAAGAAAAGGGGTATCGTACCTTCTCCGAATCCTAAATTAAGGAACTAGGGAGCGAGACGCTCCCACTCCCAGATATCCCAGTGGATGGTCTCCACCCCAAATCTAGAAACAATACAACAGGAAAATTTCGCATGAAAACAGCGATCGCACAACCGTCTGAACGCCTGCAAGCAGACGCAAAGATCGGACTCGATCCCAATATTCGCCTTAGAGATATTTTAGACACCCTTCCCAAAGAAGTGTTTGTCAAACATCCCTTGAAAGCCTGGACAGGGGTAATCACCAATATCATCCTCGTCGGTTTAGGATGGTGGGGAACCGCTAACGCCCCTTGGTACTTACTGCCCCTTCTCTGGCTCTTCACCGGTAGCGCCTTCACCGGCCTATTCGTTATCGCCCATGACTGCGGACACCGGTCTTTCTCCAATCGTAAATGGGTGAATAACCTCGTCGGCCATCTCGTTCTCATTCCTTGCATTTATCCCTTTCACGCTTGGCGCATTCAACATAACATCCATCATAAATACACCAACTGCCTAGAAATCGATAACGCTTGGAAAGCCTATTCTCGCGAAGAATACGACAGTTTCCCTGCGATCGAAAAATGGGCCTATCGCCATCTGCGAGGTAAATTTTGGTGGTTAGCCTCCGCCGTTCATTGGGCAAAACTTCACTTCCAATGGTGGACTTTTGAAGGCAAACAAGTCGAACAAGTGCGCTTTTCCGTCCTCTTTGTCCTGGCTCAAATGGCGATCGGATTCCCCTTACTCATTGCCACCACGGGATGGTGGGGCTTGGTTAACTATTGGCTAATGCCTTGGCTCGTCTTCCATTTCTGGATGAGTACCATCACCCTCCTGCACCACACCAAAGCCGATATTCCCTTTAAACCCCAATCGGAATGGAATGAAGCCGAAGCCCAACTGATGGGAACAGCCCATTGTCAATATCCCCGATGGTTTGAATGGATGGCCCATGATATTAATGTTCATGTTCCCCATCACATCTCTACTGCTATCCCCTGGTACAATCTCCGTCAGGCTCATGCCAGTCTAGAAGAAAATTGGGGAGAATACATGACCACTAATGAATTTTCCTTCTCTTCCCTCTGGAAAATTACTAGCGTTTGTCACTTATACGATGAGGACAAATGCTATCAACCCTTTACCCAGCAAGGGTAATCCCAATTCGCACCGAGTGGGTTTGAATTGGCGAACCCCTCTTGTGTTCAAAGACTTAACCGATTTATCCAAGGTAACGTTTGATGATCAAACAAGTTAGTTCAGAAACAACTATTCCTGAAACCGCTATTCCTGAAACTGCATCCCCTCCCCAATTAAACTGGATCATCATAGCTGTGATGATTGCCATGCATATCGGGGCCGTTTTAGCCTTTTTCCCCCCATTTTTTAGTTGGTCGGCTGTGGGCGTTTTTCTGGTTCTGCACATTATCACCGGTTCAGGAGTGGAAATTGGCTGGCATCGTTTAGCGAGCCACCGTAGCTTTACTTGTCCGAAATGGGTTGAATATTTTTTTGTCTTCTGTGGAACCTTTAGTGGTTTGTCTAGCCCCATTGATTGGGCGGGAACCCATCGCATCCATCATGCCCATTCCGATAAGGAGGGGGATTATCACAATATTAATAAGGGATTCTGGTGGAGCCATTTTATCTGGATTCTCTATCATAAACCGGACATAGATGACCAAGTTGCCAAAGTCACTAAAGATATTAAAGACGATCCATTCTATCAATTCTGCGATCGCTATCTCCTCGTCTTGCACTTCGGTCTCGCTGCCATCCTCTTTGCCCTGGGAGGCTTACCTTGGGTAATGTGGGGAAGCGTTGTCCGCGTCGTTCTCCTTTGGCATGGTGCTTGGGGTGTCAACAGTTTTGCCCACGCTTTCGGCTATCGAACCTATGACACCGATGATAAATCCACCAACCTTTGGTGGTTAGTCCCCTTGACTTACGGACAAGGTTGGCACAACAACCATCATGCCTTTCCCTACTCTGCTCGTTGTGGCTTAAAATGGTGGGAAATCGATCCCAGTTGGGGAGTCATTAGCCTGTTACATCGAGTCGGCTTAGTGACCAAAGTCCGACTTCCCAATCAATCCTAAATAACGCCTAGTCATGGCGAATATAACGCAGTGAAATGAATCCATCTCCAGCCTCTCGATAGTGTTGGAGATGGATTCTCTGCGATCGCGATGACAACTGTTTAAGCGGATTTGATATTACAATCTAGAAGATAGGAACCCTACGTTTTAGGTTCAACAGGAACTTAAGCCATGCTCTTGCTGGCTTATCATAAAAAACAAAAATATCTCCAAATGCTTCATGAGCATTTTTATGGTGTTGCCAATGGAATTCAGGGGTAACAATACCCAAATATTGACAAACTTTGCTGATCTTTTCAGGCGTTTGCCAACTTAGGGCAGTTGTATGTCTCCAAATGACATGACCCTGACCGCATAAATAACATAAAATACAGCCCGAAACTGAAATGGGTAAAAAAATAGGTAAAAGAAGGAAGTAAGGCGCAATTCCCAATACTCCATCGAGTAAAACCTTCCATTGTGGACTCAGAACAGCATAATGATAGAAATCCTTGTTTTTACTATGGTGAACTGTGACATGAAACTTACCAAAAGCATGTTCTGGGACGTGGTATATAAATGTAGATAGGAAATCTCCTAAGATGAGTCCCACAATCGAAACTATGATTGCTTTCAAGACGATCGCTAAAATAATCACTGTTTACTTCTCTCCATATCAGTTGACTGTTGATCGTAATTTGAGGAACTACTCCCTAGGCGCTAACATTATAGGGCCATGTATCCTCCTCGTAAACTGTTTATTGTATACAAATCTATTTAACTTCCTTTTAACTTGAGTTGCGATATGGCTCTTTGGGTGTTATCTTTTTGAAAGCTTCAGGATAAATTAGTTTATAAATTTTCAATCTTCTTAAATAAGATGCTAGAAAAGTTTACCTTACTCTCAGAGTTAACAGAATCACAGCGCCAACAAGTTGAAAAGGCTTGCGATCGCCGTTTTTATGCAAAAGGTGATATTCTGTTCCAGGAAAATGACACAACAGATGAAATTTACTTTCTCCTGTCGGGTAAGGTTGAATTGTGTAAAATAGAGCTAGGAACTCAGAATAACCTTAAGTTTAAAGAGATGTTTCCAGGAGAAAGCTTTGGTGAAATGTCCTTTATTGATGGTTCTCCTCGCAGTTGTTCGATTATTGCTGCTGAAGATAGTGAAGTATATATTCTGGATCGGCATAAATTAATTGATACAGCATCAGAAGTCAGTGAAATTATCAGTACATTTGGATTAACGATTACTCGCCAAGTTAATAGCTACTTACGATATTTGAGCGATCGCCACGTTTCCACCCTACAAGAGCAAATCAATGAACTCCAGGAAAGAACTAATTTTGCCAACTTCCTAGTATTTCTACTAATCGTCCTCTTTATTACAGCAATTGTCAATTCAGCCATTCACCAATTCTTTTCTGAGTCAGTCCTCAAAACCAAATTATTTAGTTGGTCTTTTCTCATCATTGGCTTTGGCATCCCTTTAGTCTTAGCCTCCTGGAAAACCAAACTCTCTCCCCAAGAAATTGGTTTCACAACCAAAAATCTCAAACGATCCACTATGGATGGTATTTTATTGACCAGTATAGGAATCTTTCTGGTTTTGCTCATTTGCGTCGTTGTTGATGCCATCATTCCCGGTTCCCATCTCGTGCAAAATTTCCGTAATATGACTTTACCTCTATCTTCTTTGACCTACTTCGTTCATAGCTATATACAAGAAGCCTTACGAGCCATTATCCAAATTTCTTTACAAAAATTTTTAGTTTACAGAAAAGAGATCTCAGCCATCTGTATCACGGCTTTAACCTTTAGCATGTGCCATATGCACTTTGGTATAGTTGCCATTGCGGTCACTTTATTCTCTAGTATCCTTTTCGGGTTTATCTATATTCGTACCTACAACTTACTCGGTGTCAGTATATTTCACTTTATCATGGGTTTTGTCGTGTTCAAAACTCTCCTAGGATTTTAAGTCAGGCAAATTACTCAACTAACGTACTGTATCTGAAAGAAGCCATAGCGAGTAACTAACTTAATGTAAAAAATATGATAGAATCCACCTCTTCTCAAGCCATTCATACCGAAAACCCACCTTCTCTAAAATTAAATCCGATTATCCTATGTTGGATTACTATAATCCATTTAGGGGCGATTTTCGCCTTATTACCCCAGTTTTTTAGTTGGTCTGGTGTCCTGGTTTGTGTTCTCTTGCACTGGATTACCGGAAGTTTAGGCGTTGAAATTGGATGGCATCGTTTAGGGAGTCATCGAAGTTTTAGTTGTCCCCAATGGGTTGAATATTTTTTGGTCTTTTGTGGAACACTCAGTGCCATGTCTAGCCCAATTAGTTGGGTCGGAACTCATCGCCTTCATCATGCCCATTCCGATCGCGATGGGGATTATCATAATGCAGCACGGGGATTTTGGTGGAGCCATGTCCTGTGGATTTTCTATCATAAACCTGGCTTAGAAACGAAAATTCCTGAAGTGACCCATGATTTACAAGACGATCCCTTTTACCAATTTTGTCACAAATATTTGCTTGCTCTTCAATTAGCGTTAGCCGCCATCTTATTTGCTCTTGGGGGTTGGTCTTGGGTGATGTGGGGAATCTTCTTTCGTCTGGTGACTCTGTGGCATAGTGTTTGGATCATTAATAGTCTAGCTCACCGTCTTGGCTATCGTAATTTTGATACGAATGATCTCTCTACTAATGTTTGGTGGTTATTTCCCATAAGCTACGGGAGTTGCTGGCATAATAACCATCACGCCTTTCCCCATTCTGCTCGTTGCGGCTTAAAGTGGTGGGAAATCGATCCGAGTTGGGGAGTCATTAGCCTGTTACATCGTGTTGGCTTAGTGACCAAAGTTCGGCTTCCCAATCAATCCTAGTCTGTTGAACTAACGCTTAGAGGGATGAAACTTCCGGTATAGCATCCCCTTCACCGGGTTTCCCCCTATCAAATGCCGCTCCACCACCGCAGGCACTTCCTGGGGAGAAACCCGACAATACCAAACCTCTTCCGGTAAAACCAAGACCATCGGCCCATTGCCACATTGTCCTAAGCAATGAACTGCTATCACTTCTACACCCTCGACGGGATAAAGTTCAAAGGCCTCCAATACCTGAGTTGCGCCTAACTTACGACAGCTTTGATGCTGACACACTCGCACCTGTTTGGTTGGTTTGGTTTCATTCATATCGTGATTTCAAGTCTGGTTAAAAACCATAATTAAAAATCTAGGGAGCGAGAGGCTCCCACTCTAGTAATATCAAGGGATTTCAGGAGTGCGGGCATCTTGCCCGCTTCCATGTTTTTAATCCGGTAGCAAATTCTTGGAGGCTAACCACTCCCGATTATACAGTTTTGACTGATAGCGAGCGCCCCCATCGCATAAGACCGTGACAATGGTATGTCCTGGCCCCATGTGTTTGGCTAAGGCTACGGCAGCACCGACATTAATACCGACAGAACCGCCCATAAATAAACCATCCCGGCGTAATAACTGATAGATGACTCGGATACATTCAGCATCATCGACTTGAATGGCATCATCGATGGGCACGCCTTCCATGTTTTTGGTAATCCGAGAATTCCCAATTCCTTCAGTGATTGAACTGCCTTCTGGCTTCATTTCTCCAGTTTTCACATAGGAATATAAACCACTGCCTATGGGATCGGCAACCACCACCTGAATATTGGGGTTTTTCTCCTTCAAGAAAAGAGCCACTCCCGCATAGGTTCCCCCGGTTCCCGTGGCAGCTACCCAACCATCAATTTTACCGTCGGTCTGTTGCCAGAGTTCTGGCCCGGTGGTTTCATAATGGGCTTGGCGATTGGCTAAATTATCAAATTGATTGGCCCAAATGGCGTTATCGAGTTCAGCCGCAACTCGCCCTGATAATTTCACATAATTATTGGGGTCTCGATAGGGTACAGCCGGAACCGTTTGCACATCTGCCCCTAGAGTTCGTAGGGCCTCTATTTTTTCCTGGGATTGGGTGTCGGGGATAATGATTTTACAGCGATAGCCTTTAGCATTACAAATATGGGCTAAACCAATGCCCGTATTGCCTGCCGTTCCTTCCACTACTGTACCACCGGGTTTGAGGAGTCCTTGTTTTTCCGCATCTTCAATCATATAGAGGGCGGCGCGGTCTTTGACGGAACCCCCTGGATTGAGGAATTCTGCTTTACCGAGAATTTCGCACCCAGTTTCTTCGCAAAAACTGTTTAATCGAATCAGGGGCGTGTTGCCCACTGTGGCTATAAATCCTGCTTTGATATCCATCCGTTTGCTTACCGAACTTTCAGCTATTCTACTTTTATCCTATAGGCCGCTATGCATGAATTCATTCAGTCTCCTGCTATAAAGGATCGTAAAATTGCCAATCATAGACTTGAAGGATGCTGTTATGCTGACGATGATTGATCTGTTATTTCGCCTTCGGGAAGCGATACAACCGTTCCTTGTGCCGATTTGCTTTATCAGTGCTTGGGTTTTCATCGCGGGAGTAGCCTGGACATTAGGGAGGGCGATGGGAGATACTCTAGCCCAGGCTAAACAAATGCATCAGATTCCCTGTGCTTACTGTCAATTTTTTACCAATGACCACCGGCTTAAATGTACGGTACATCCCCACTATGCTAATTCTGAACGGGCGATCGATTGCCGGGACTACAAACCGCATCAATCAAAGGGCCCAGGAAGTCGATAGAATGAAAACTTAGACGAACTAAACTTTAAGTTAAGTGTGGAGTTGTCCTGACTGGGCGAAGCAGCGTTAATGAGTAATTACACTTCCGTGTTGGCTGACCTTTTAAAAAGGTTACCCCAATTGCGATCGCAAATCTATTTTAAGCCGTCTTTGACCGCCCTTTCCCATGCCATGGAAGATCAGGTATTGGCTGGAGGGGATCGGCCCCTGGTGATCGCTAATTTCCAGCGAGAACGGTTTTATCGCCAAGAGTCTCATCGGTATCGCCGCATTGCCCAGAAAACGGATCAGGTTTATATTTTGGCGGCTCCAGAAACGGAATTTAAGAGCGCGTCCCAAGAGTATGAAACCATTGCTTTTGATATGCAGGATGAACTCAAGCAGGAATGGCATTTGGTGATTATTGGCCAGCAATATGCTACTTGTCTGATTTGTCGAGAACGAGATCCATCGGGGATCGGGATGCCGGAAACCCCCTTGATGACGATGGATCAAGCCCGACGCTTTGAGGGGATTTGGACGTTTGATCGCCAAGTATGCGAACAAGCAGCCGATGCTTTACTCTCTCGCATTTTAGGCTATCGTCCGGAATTGGCGGCTAAAGTGGAACAGGCCCAAAGTCGTATCACTCAAGGGCCAGTATGTCAAATTAGTCATGTCGATCCGGCCCCCTTTGCCGAGCGTCTGGTGACCTATTTACAGGCGGGTCAATATAAACTGGTGAAGGCTTATACGGCGATCGCCAATCAAGAGAAAAAAGAGCGCCTCGTTAACTCCATTACCGATGCCATTCGCCGTTCCCTCGATCCCGAAGAAATTTTTCAGATTGCCGCCAAAGAACTCGGCCAAGCGATGGAGAGCTGTCGCTGTCTGATTTATCCCTGTAAAGCCAGCCAAAAACAGGTGACGATTGAATATGAGTACATGAACTCCCGTAAGCTCTCTTCCCTGAAAGGGAAAACTTGGCCTCTGACAGACCATCCCCTCTTCTCCCAGGTGGTTGAGCAACATCATCAAGCTTACCTGAGCAATGTTAACGCTGATGCCCTCAATCATCCTACTCTGACGGCCCAGGTAACCCCCGCCAAAACTCACTCCTGGTTAATGGTTCCCGTACTCTACAAAGAGGAACTCTTAGGCATGATTGAAATACACCACTGTGGGGATAGCTCCTATACTTGGGCATCGAGTCAACTGGAACTGGTTCAGGCGATCGCCTCCCAAATTGGAGTCGCCCTCATCCAAGCCCAAGCCTACGCCAACCTCGAAGACCTCAATCAACAACTCGAAGCCCTCGATCTCACCACCCGCAACCTGATCGCCATTACCGGACACGAACTCCGAACCCCCCTCTCAACCATCCAAGTCTGTCTAGAAAGTTTAGCCAGCGAGCCAGACATGCCCCAGGATTTGCGCCAGGTGATGCTCAATACTGCCCTAGAGGATGCCGAACGCCTGCGAGAGCTGATCCAAGACTTCCTGACCCTTTCTCGCCTCGAAAGTGGCTCCGTAGACTGGAACCCCGAACCCCTACCTCTAGAAGAATGTATTGACCTGGCCATCAGCAGTATTCGTGGCCATCAACCCCATCAAGACCTACCCCAAATTATTACCCATCTGCCCAAGAGCTTACCCCTGGTTCATGTAGATGGAGAATGGTTAGTGGAAGTTTTATCTAAACTCTTGGATAATGCCTGTAAATTTACCCCATCCCCAGGACAGGTGACCATTCAAGCGATCTCTAGTACCCAAAGCAAGCAGTTTGAAGCCCTCGTTCCTCCCCAGAAACGCCCCCAGAATCACCAAGATATGATTTTGGTGACCGTTGAAGATAGCGGCCGCGGAATCGAACCGAACCGCCTAGAAACGGTCTTCGATCGCTTCTATCAAGAAGAAGGGGCCCTACGTCGCAGTACCGGAGGCACAGGACTGGGTTTAGCCATCTGCCGCCAAATTGTGAGCAACTGGGGAGGGCAAATTTGGGCTGAGTCGGGAGGGAAAAACCAGGGCAGTCAATTCCGGTTTACCTTACCCATTGTAGATAAAAACCTGTCCCCCACTTCAGTAAGGGCGAGTAGCTCTTCTGCTTCCCGTCGTCGCTCCTCCACTCTTGGGCGACAGAAGTAAGGCTTTTGGTCTCTCAATTATGAACAACTGTAACAGTTCCTAACAAAACTTCTAGTCTACCCCCATCTCAGTGATAGGATGCCATAAAAATCTTGGTTTAGAGGAGAGAGCTTTAACCATGAGTGAGACACTGACCGGACAAGCGCCCCTATTTGGTGGCAGCACTGGTGGACTACTGACCAAAGCAGCAGTAGAAGAGAAATACGCCATTACTTGGACATCTCCCAAAGCTCAAGTCTTTGAGATGCCCACCGGCGGTGCAGCCACCATGCAAGAAGGTGAAAACCTTCTGTATCTGGCTCGCAAGGAACAATGCTTGGCCCTAGCCTATCGCCAACTGCGGCCGAAATTTAAGATCAATGATTATAAAATTTACCGGGTTTATCCCAGTGGTGAAGTTCAATATCTTCATCCCGCAGATGGCGTGTTCCCTGAAAAAGTGAACGAAGGCCGGGAGTTTGTTGGTAAAATTGACCGCAATATCGGCAGTAACCCTGAGCCAGCAACTCTCAAGTTTAGTGGCAAACAACCCTACGAGGTTTAAGGCACTCCACTCATATTCCTTGAGTAAAACTAGCGAGAAGCTCCTCTAGAGGGAGTTTTTCAACGGTAAAAGACCGGAAAAAGGGCGATCGCTGCGATCGCCCTTTTTTCTTCTTATTGCTCCCCCCTTAAACCTACTTGCCACGCCCTTTCGGTAAAATCGTCCGCCAATTGGTTCGCGCTCGCTTTAACTGCTGCTCCGTCACCTTAGCCCCCGTTAAATTCGCCCCACATAAATTCGCCCCATTCAAATTCGCACTACTCAAATAGGCATAGCTCAAATCCGCCCCCCGCAGATCCGCCCCCTCCAGATTCGCATAATTAAAATAAGCCCGACTCAAATTGGCATCCCGCAAAATCGTCTGTTTCAAACGCGCCTTCGTAAAATCTGAGCGAAACAAATTCGCACGAGTGAAATTGGTCTTCACAAACTTACATTCTCGGAAATTCGCCTCTGGAAACATCATTTCCTGAAGATTAAGGGCACTCAAATCATGATCCACAAAATCTCGGCGGCCCTTAGCATAATAGGTAATTAATTCTTGTTCCTTCAAACGAGTGGGAATCTTGGGCTTAGTCCCCCCTGCGCTCGTCCCTGGCGAAGAGTCCGAATTGGCTTGAGTGGAAAGCGAAGTATCAGAAAACCCGGTATTTCCAGCCCCTCGAAGCCTGGATTGGCGCGAGCGAATCGACACCCCGAAACGAGACAGATGACCCCCAGAGCTAGAATTACCCGTATTTCGGCCTCCCGTTCCCTTAGAATAACTCTCCGTTGTCGGCTTCACCGGCCCCGTTAGCATCCCCTGGGCCAAACTATCCAAATAAGGCTCCAACTCCAAAGCCTTCAAAATATCCTGGGCCGACTGGTAACGGTGCTTAACCGACCCCTCCAACATTTTCTTCAACACACGGGTTAAATGCTCGCTGATTTGTACCTGTCGTTCCCAAAGAATTTCTCCCGTCGCTGGATCATAGCCCAAATCCTTCGGAGACTTACCCGTGAGCAAATAAATACAAGTCACCCCTACTGCATAAATATCACTGGCATAAACCGGCCTCAGAGCCATCTGTTCGGGGGGCGCATATCCTGGAGTCCCAATGGCAAAAGCTGTTAAAGCTGTTTGATCTGAACTATTATCTACTGCCGTGGGATTCACCTGATCCTTAACGGCCCCAAAATCAATCAACACCAACTTCTTATCCTGATTGCGGCGAATCAAATTAGCCGGTTTAATATCTCGATGAATCACCTGATTGGAGTGGATATACTCGATTACAGGCAACAGCTCGCTAAGAAATTGCTTAATTCCTGCCTCCGTAAATGGCCCTCCCCGCTTCACCTCCCGGCTTAAGGTCCCTCCGCTAATGTACTCCTGAACTAAATAAAATTCTTGTTCCGTCTCAAAATAATCGAGTAAACCGGGTAATTGGGGATGATTGCCAATCTTGCCCAAGGTCTTCGCTTCTCGCCGAAACAGCTCTCTAGCCATTTGCAGCGTTTGAGGAGAGGTAGAAGCCGGGCGCAATTGTTTAATCACACAATAGGGATTTCCCGGAAGAGATATATTTTGAGCCAAAAAAGTTGCCCCAAATCCACCTTGTCCCAACAATTTAGAAACATGATAACGCTCTCGAAGCAAGAGTTTCGAGCCACAAGCAGCACAAACTTGAGCATTGGGAGAATTTTCTGGATTTGGACAAACTGGGTTAACGCAGTAGCTCATTGAGGCCTTACTCGCTTCTTAAGTTTGACTGCCAGGATAGGACGATCCTAGATTGATTATGACTCAGTTAAGCATGTATTGGATCGTCATTGTCGCTCTAATTGCTACCTTTTTCTGGAAGTTGAGAGTAATTATACCAAGGGAGTGGCAGAGCGATCCAATCATGAATCACAATCTAGGTATGACTTTCGAGTTATGCATCCCTACTTATCATCATACCTTGTCTTTTAGGAACTTGACAGTTAACCGTTAACCTTGAGAATAGCCTCAGTTATCCTTAAGAGTGAAACGAGGGACTGTGGCGAATCAAGCTCATAAACTCTTGGCGGGTTTTGGCATCTTCGGCAAAAACTCCCTGCATGGAACTGGTTACTGTCCAAGAACCTGGCTTTTGTACCCCCCGCATCACCATGCACATATGGGTGGATTCTATAACGACAGCTACGCCTTGGGGTTTGAGCAAACCCTGTAGAGCATGAGCAATTTGTTGGGTGAGCCGTTCCTGAACTTGTAGACGACGGGCATACATTTCACAAATACGGGCTATTTTGGAAAGACCAATGACTTTACCGTTGGGGATATAGGCGATGTGGGCACGTCCTAGGATCGGTAAAATATGATGTTCGCAGGAACTAAAGAGATCGATATCTCTGACCAACACCATTTCATCGGTATCTTCGTGAAATACAGCGCCATTGAGCAATTCATCCAGGGATTGGTGATAACCAGAGGTGAGAAATTGGAGGGCTTTAACGACTCGTTTAGGAGTATCCCGCAAGCCTTCGCGATCGGGGTCTTCTCCCAATCCCAATAACAAGGTTCGCACGGCTTGTTCCATCTCGGGTTGGGAAACCTGTGGCTGAGGTTGGGCAGAAATGGTTTGATCGACAGATAGGTGATGAGGAGGCATTTGGGCAGTCATGGCATTTTAGGGAAATATAACGACAGTTCAGAGTTGAGAGGTGTGGAGGTTGCGCCCTCCTAGATGGAGAAAATTAAGGAATCAGGAACTAGAATCCTTCACACAGGGCGAGTTGGTGACGAATTTCTTCGCTGTTAATGTGCCGCCCAATGACTACGAGTTGGTTACTAGGGGTGGCAGTGTCCCAGTCTTCAGCGCTTAGAGTGAAGCGTTTGCCACAGAGCTGAAAGATGTGTTTGTGAGGACTTTGGGTAAACCAGAGCAAACCCTTAGCCCGAAATATGTTAGCGGGTAAGGTATCGAGAAATTCTTCAAACTTCTGTAGGGAGAAGGGGCGATCGCTGCGATAGGATACGGACACAAACCCATCGTTATCCAAATGATCGGAGTGATGGTGATGATGTTCGTGATCGTGATGATGGGGATCGTGGCGATCGAGCTGGGTTTTTTCAATCTCTTCTTGGACGAGATCGGCGTAGGATTCTTGGTTGTTATATCCCACATCCAAAATGACCGGCAGAGGCACTTTCCCATTTTGGCAGCGCATCATGCGAGGCTTTTCTTTGATCGCCTGAATGTGACCTTCCAATTCCTCGACTTTTTCAACAGCAACTAAGTCGGTTTTATTGAGCAGAATAATGTCCCCATAGGCAATTTGTTTCAGGGCTGCTTGGCTATCAAAATGTTCTGGGGTAAATTCAGACGCATCCACTAGGGTAATTACAGAGTCAAGATGGGTTAGATCTCGTAACTCAGTACCCAGAAAGGTGAGCATGATGGGCAGGGGATCGGCGATGCCTGTGGTTTCAATCACCAGATAGTCAATGCGATCGCTGTTTTCTAAGACGTTGTACACTGCGTCTACCAAGTCATCATTAATGGTGCAGCAAATGCAGCCATTACTCAGTTGCACCATCTCTTCATCGATAGACACCAGCAGTTGACTATCGATATCAATGTCGCCAAATTCATTCACCAATACCGCTACTTTCAAATCCTGACGATTGCTGAGAATCTGATTGACTAGGGTAGTTTTGCCACTGCCCAAGAAACCGGTGATGATGGTCACTGGCATCCCTCGCTTGGGAATCTCAAGTGAGGATGGAGTGATGTCGCTGGATGTAAGGGTCATAGATTGAAAATAAAATGATAATCATTCTCACAAATAGGATGATACCACAAAAATCAAGTCAAGGATCAAACCTTCTTTGGGGAATCGTGGATTGTTTCGCCTAAAATATTGCATTAGCTGCGGTTCGGTGTTGGCGCTTTAGCGCTAAAGCACTAACACCGAACGAAATCTAGGGTATGACCAACTCAGTAATTTGGCAGAGGTTATCTATGTCCAAGAATTTGCTAAGTTTCCTGATTTTATACTAAAATCAAGTTAAACAATCAAAAAATAAAAAATCATGAATTCAGTAAACTTACGACAAAAAATCGAAACTCAGCTTAATCAACTTTCCCCAGAACGACTGGCCTTAGTAAGTAACTTTATTGAATCTATTCAAGCCTTAGAAAACATCGAACCATCTTCTTTACAAAAATCGCCCCCGATTAAAAGAGGTAAAACTGCCGCAGATTTAGTAATATTTGCGGCAACCTGGCAAGGTGATGACCTCGAAGAATGCTTGAACATTGTCCATAAAAACCGATCGCCCGCTCAGTTTTAATTCCCATGTCTTATCTTCTAGATACTAACCACTGTAGCTATATCATTAATGGCGATCGTCAAGTAATTAATCAATTAAATACTCATGGAAGTGATACTGTTGGAATTAGCATTATTACTTATGCAGAACTGCTATACATGACAGATAAATCCCAAAAGCCTTTAGAAAACAAACGAGCAATTGAAGCATTTTTAACTTATATAGACTTGTATTTTATAGATAAAGAAACAGCCGTTATCTATAGCAGAATAAAATCCGCAATTTTTAATCGCTTTGCTCCAAAGGATAAAAACAAGCGTCGCCGTACCAGTATAATTAACTTAGGATTTACTGACCATGACCTATGGATTGTTTCCACAGCCATCCAACACGGGTTAATCTTAGTTTCTGCTGATAGTGACTTTAAAAGAATTAATCAAGTTGAACCCTTCTTTTGGGAATCATGGATTTAAATTATCTGATAACGATATCAAGCAGATCCTTGCTGGAGCAAGGCCTCTTTTCTAGCCCAACTTACTCCTTTTGCTCTATAGCATGTAGGGGCGAACGGCCGTTCGCCCCTACAGATTTTGAAGGTGGGTAGGGGATAAACCACATCATTCAAATTCTACAAGCATATCCTGCCCACCCTACGATGATTTGCTGCTCTAGGTGGTTTTATTGAGTTGAGGATGAACCCATTCCCCTGTCCTGACGCGCCCATCTTGGCAAAGGGCCCCGTAGGAGCGCACAATAAACAAAGGATTGAGAGAGACTTTTAGAGAACAAACCCCCATCCATGCGTATCTCACTGAACTGGCTGCAAGAACTTGTCGATATTACCCTGTCTGCTGATGAACTCGCTCATACTTTGACCATGGCAGGCTTTGAAGTGGAAGACATTGAAGACCGCCGCACTTGGGCTGAGGGAGTGGTGGTTGGCGAAATTGTGGAAGCTGCACCCCACCCCAACGCTAATAAGCTTCAAGTCTGTCAAGTTAATGTCGGCGCGGATGAACCCCTGAATATTGTCTGTGGAGCGGCTAATGCTCGCCAGGGTATTCGCGTCCCGGTGGCGGTGGTGGGGACTTATCTGAGCCAAATTGACTTGAAGATTAAACCGGCGAAACTGCGGGGAGTGAAATCTCATGGCATGATTTGCTCTCTGTCGGAATTGGGACTGGAAAAAGAGTCGGAAGGGATTCATATTTTTAGCCAAGAGGACTTAACTCTGGGTGCTGATGTGCGTCCCTTGCTGGGTTTAGATGATGTGGTTCTGGATCTGACTTCGACGGCGAACCGCGCTGATGCTCTGAGTTTGGTGGGTATTGCTAGGGAAGTGGCGGCGCTCACGGGAGCGGCGCTGAAATTGCCGAATCTGGAGCCGTTTAATCCCCCTGGGCAGAATGGGAAGGTGGTGGTGAAGCTCGAAGAACAGCGCGGGAAGACGAAGAATGATAGCCCTTATCCTTGTCCAGTTTATATCGGTACGGTGATTGAAGGACTGCAACTGATGCCTTCTCCGGCTTGGCTACAGCAGCGTCTGGTGGCTTCGGGAGTGCGGCCGATTAATAATGTGGTGGATATCACTAATTATGTGCTGCTGGAATGGGGGCAACCGCTCCATGCTTTCGATTACGATCGCCTCTTAAGCGTCACCAACACAGAATCCCCTACCCTTGGGGTACGCTTTGCCCGCACTGGGGAAACCCTGGTGACGCTCGATGGGCAATCTCGCAATCTGGGGGCTGGGGCGAAGTCGGATACTCTGGTGATTACCGCCAATGACCAACCCGTTGCCCTCGCGGGGGTGATGGGGGGAGAAGCCACAGAAGTCCATGACGAAACTACCCGCATTTTACTCGAAGCTGCCCTCTTTACGCCCATCGTCACCCGCCGCTCTGCCCGCTCCCAAGGACTGCGAACGGAAGCTTCTACCCGATATGAGCGCGGGGTGAATCCGGTGGAGTTGGAAGTGGCGGCAGCACGGGCGATTCAACTGTTGCAAGAGTTGGCTGATGGGCAAGTGGTGGCTGGAGATATGGCGGATTTTCGAGGCGATCGCCAAACCTGGGATCGGCAAATTTCCCTGCGTTGCGATCGCGTCAAACAAGTATTAGGTTCGCCGTTAGCCAATCCCGGAGATCCCGATGCTGAACCAGAGGAAGGGGAACTGCTACCGGAGGATGTGGAACGGATTTTAACGGCTTTGGGCTGTACTCTGGAACGACAAGAAGGAGATTCTCTAACCTGGTTAGTCACGATTCCCCCCTATCGCACCCGTGATTTAGAGCGGGAAATCGATCTGATTGAAGAAGTGGCTCGCTTGTATGGCTATGATAATTTCTGTGAAACCCTACCGGCTCAATCGGAACCGGGATATCTACCGGCGGATGAGTGGATTGTGCGGCGGTTGCGGGAGGCTCTGCGAGGAGTTGGCTTGACGGAAGTGATGCATTATTCCTATGGTCTCAGTCATCTGCGCCAAGATAGTTTGCTGTCGGCAGATTCGACTCAGGTGGCGATCGCCAATCCCCTGTTTACGGAATACTCCACCCTTCGCACCGAGTTATTATCGAACCTGATCTTGGCATTTCAGTACAATTTACAACAAGGAAATGGCCCCCTAAATGGCTTTGAAATGGGCAGAGTCTTCTGGCGTGATGAAGATGGACTCATGGAAGCGGACTCTGTAGCGGGTATCATTAGTGCGGCTAGTGTGGGCAATTGGGTGCGCGGGGGCAAACCGGCAACCCTAAGCTGGTATGAAGCTAAAGGGCTTTTAGAGGCAGTGTTTGAGCGGGTGGGATTATCGACTCCAGGGGGTATGTTGCCCGGTTCAGGCATTGCCCAAACCCAAGTCGAGTATCAACCCCATCAACAGGATAAGCGCTTTCACCCAGGACGCACCGCTTCCTTGTGGTTGCAAGGGGAACGGTTAGGAACCTTTGGCCAACTTCATCCCCAGTTGTGTCAGGAGTTGGATATTCCTGATGAAGTGTATGGGTTTGAGCTGGATTTAGAGGTAATTTTGGCAACTCTAGAGCAGGATGAAAAGCTACAACCGATTTATAAAGGCTATTCCACTTATCCGGGGAGCGATCGCGATCTAGCCTTCTTTGCCGATCGCCAAATTTCCGTCGCTGACATTGAGAAAGTGATGGCGAAAGCAGCAGCGAAAGGACAACCGAAAGGCTCATCCTTATTGGAATCTGTGGAAGTCTTCGATCAGTATCAAGGGGAAAATGTGCCGGAAGGACAACGCTCTTTAGCCTTTCGTCTGGTGTATCGAGCAGGCGATCGCACCTTAGCCGATACTGATGTCGAACCCATCCATCAACAGGTTCGCGATGCCTTAGTCGAGAAATTTAGCGTCACCCTGAGAAGTTGATGGGGTTTTCAAGGAAGGAGCGCGTAGCGTAGCGTGTCCGCAGGACAAAGATCTTGCTCGCTAGAGAAAGGCAGCGAGCGAGACGCTCGCACTCCTCTATTGCACTATTCTAATGCGGTCACGGCACTAGGGTTGCTTCCCCTTTACTCCGGCTGATTTAAATGAGCAAGAGTCTCGGTAACCGTTTCTAGGGGTAAATCCAGTAATTCGGCGATCGTCTCCGCAGGCAGTCCATAACTGAACATACGAGGAATCGCTTGTAATTTAGCCTCTTGCTCCCCACGCTGTTGCCCCATTTGTTCCCCTTCAGTAAACGCTTCTTGATACACTTTGGTTTGTTTAATGTCACTGAGTCCTAGCATGGCTTCTATTTCCTCCCGGCTTTTTTGCGGCAATTTGTAAACAATAATCGTTTCAATTAAATCAATCAGGTTTTGCTGTACCTGTTGTGCGCTCAATTGGCTTTTGGTTTGTTCAATCAGCCTTTTAGCCAATTGGGGCGCTGTTTGTTCTTTCTCTATTATTAGCTTAAGCACCCCCAACCCTAGGGAGCTTTGGGGCAGTTCATTCAGGTAAATGCGTGTCACTTGGGGAAGCAGCAGTTGAGTGCTAAAGTGGAGGGCATTTTCCCGTTCGATGTTGCGGTTGGGGTAAATCACCACAACTTGCCAAGGGTGAGGAGGTTGGTATTGTTTGAGGTAGAGGAACAGTTCGCTAAAGAGTCGATAGTAGAGAGTCTCATCCGGTTGAAATTGGACTTCCGTGAGGTAAAAGGGGAGTTCTGGGTTAGGAGTGCTGGGGAGAAAAAGTCCATCTAAGCGAAAAGCCAGTTGTTTGACTTCAACGGAGCTGAAGGTATAGAGGTTAGCGGTACTGGAGGGCAGTCCGCATACTTCAAAGAAGAATTCAGGGAAATCTTGGAAGACTTTGTAGAACAGGGTGTCGGTTTTCATTAGCGGCTGACACTTGAGGATGATTTAATTATAGATCGACATCTGGAAAATCGGTAATTAAACCATCAATACCCAAATTCATAAATGCGTACATTTCTTGCTGCCAATCTCCAGAAAAATCGGGTAAAACGAACTGAGATTCACGGCGAAATGTCCAGACATTGACGGTTAAATTCAGATCGTGACATTGCTTCACTAAATCTTGTCTACCGTTTGACCACAATATTTCTTTATGTAATCCCAGACCACTGGCATATTGGGCGATTTTAGTTAATTCGGGAATACTGAGCAACTGTTGATAGGTTACGGGATCTCCTTGAACCATGCGATCGTAGGGTTGATCCTCGGCTTGTGCCATCAGTTGAATAAGACGCAAACCGGTTAAAGAGCGCAAATACTGCAAGCTTTCGATTTCAAAGGATAGAATTAAAATTGGGTCTAGGGAAAATTTATCGCCTTTGTTGTTCAGTAATTCGATTAATCGATCTTCAATGGGTAACCCAATACTGCGAAAATAATGGGAATGTTTAATTTCGATATAGAGAGTGATGGGGCGCTGTAGTTTCTGTTGGCTGACTTCATGCCATTGCAAAACTTCCGACAGGGTTAAAATTGGATATTGGAAATCATAATCGGAGGAGCGAAAACTAAAGGGTTCTTTGGCGCGTAAAGTCTTGATTTCTGCTAGGGTTAAATCTTCCGTAAACCAACCCTCTAGGGTATGCCCATAGATGGTTTTAGTGGTTCGATAATGGGATAACTCCGGATGGCTGATGATATCGGTGCTGTCGCTTAATTCAGAATCATGACGCACCACTAGCTCGCCGTCTTTAGTGGGGACAATATCTAATTCTATCGCCTCCGCACCTTGGGCGTTCGCCAACTCATAAGCTGCGATCGTATGCTCCGGGCGATATCCACTCGCTCCCCGATGGGCAATAATCACCGGTTTTGACATCCTAAAACACTCCCGACATGAAAATTTTTAATTTTTAATTTTTAATTTTTAATTGATCTAATCCACTGTACCAGCGCTTGATTCACCTCTTGCGGTTGTTCATCATAAACACAGTGTCCGGCTGCTTCAATTTCCACCAACTGAGCCAGGGGATTTTGGGCAGCAAGCTCGCGAGCTTTGCGAATTGAAAAAATGGGGTCTTGCTTGCCCCAAACCAGTAAGACAGGCATCTTTAGCCGGGGAAACACCCGCCCCACATGGGGGGTATACTCCCGATTATTTTTCGACAGGAACAGACGACAGAGAACCTCTACTGCTCCGGGATCTTGGGGAGGGGTAGTAAAACTTTCCACTAGCTCCTCATCCACGAGATCCTTATTCACATAAACCGATCGCAACCCTTGACGCACAAAGGGAACCAACAAAGGGGGATAAAACAGGAGACGAAACAGAGGAACCAGTAGAAACTTAGGTGTGAGTAGCCCTTCCAAGGAAGCGAGGTTAGCTTGCACTTCAGACTCAAACAGCTCTTCGCGGGAAGGGGGAATAGTGAACAATACTAATCCTTGTACCATATCTGGATAAGTATCGGCGATCGCCAGCGCCACCGAAGCCCCCAAAGAATGTCCCGCCAAAATCACCGGGCGCTTAATCATCGTCCGCCAAAACTCATACACCTGAGCCATCCATAACGGCGAACCATAGCGCTCTGGAGCCTTTTGCGACATCCCAAACCCCAATAGATCCAGAGCATAAACCGAATGAAACTCACTCAAGGGTTGCAGATTATAGCGCCATTGGGCAAAACTAGAGCCAAACCCATGCAAAAACACAATCGGGATCGCCTCCAAGCGCGATAAACTGCGAATATAGGTATAGCGGATACGCCATCCTCGCCAGATCCAAGTCCGTTGTGCCCCCATCGATTGATGAGTAGATTTAAGATTCATCATCTGGATCATCCTCCCTATTTTCTCCTAACTCTCATGATTGACCACGATCGCCTATTCAAGGAACTCCTCTCAACCTTTTTTCTCGAATTTCTGGAGTTATTCTTCCCTCAAGTCATCCACTATATCGACACACAATCTATAATTTTACTCGACAAAGAAGTATTTACTGATGTCACCGAAGGCGAGAGACATGAAAGCGATTTAATCGCCCAAGTCCAGTTTCGCGGCAAACCCTCTTATTTTCTCATTCATATAGAAGCCCAAGCCAGTGCCCAAAAAGACTTTGAGCGACGAATGTTTGTCTATTTTGCTCGCTTGCATGAAAAATTTTCCTTACCGGTTTATCCCATCGTCCTTTTTTCCTATGATACACCACTCAAAGAAGCCAAAAACCAATATAAAGTTACCTTTCCTGATTTAAATGTTTTAGAATTTAAGTATCAGGTGGTGCAACTCAATCGCTTAAATTGGCGTGATTTTCTTAATCAGCCCAATCCCATCGCTTCTGCTTTGATGGCTAAAATGAGAATTGACCCTCAAGATAGACCCAAAGTCAAGGCCCAATGTTTACGATTATTAACCACATTGAAGCTAGATCCAGCCCGGATGCAGTTAATCTCAGGATTTGTGGATACCTATCTCAAGCTGAATCGCTCAGAAGAGCTAGAATTTGAACAGGAAATTAGTACATTTACCCCATCGGAACAGGAGTCAGGTATGGAAATTATCACCAGTTGGATGGAAAAAGGAATTGAGCGAGGTATTGAGCGAGGCATTGAACAGGGATTTATCCGAGAGAAGGAATTAATTCTGCGTCAAATGAAGCGTAAATTAGGCGAGATTGATTCGGAACTTGAAACTCAAATCAAAGCTCTGGATATTGAGCGAGTAGAAGCTTTGGGAGAAGCTTTACTAGACTTTAATTCGGTTCAGGATTTAACGGACTGGTTCAATCAAATCTAGGGTGAGGATTAAGTCAAGTATACAAATAAAAGGGTGAAGCTTTGCCTAATGCATGAACCTCCCCCTATCTTTTGGTCGTGGCATTCACGATCTTAAAAATTCCTTTCCAGCTATCTTCTAGCAAGGTATATAAAACCGGGACAACAATTAAACTTAATAGAGTAGAAGTGAGCAATCCCCCCATAATTGCCACTGCCATGGGTTGCCGCAATTCTGCCCCTGCACCCAATCCAAGGGCAAGAGGTAGCATTCCCAGTAGGGTCGATCCGGTGGTCATTAAAATGGGTCTGAGGCGCACTTTTCCGGTTTCTAATAAGGCAGTATGGCGGTCAATTCCTTTCTGGCGTAATTGGTTGGCATAGTCCATTAAAAGCAGGGCATTTTTATCTAATAATCCGAGGAGAAAAATCAAACCCAAAAGGGAAATCATGCCAAAATCACTTTGGGTCATTAGTAAGGCTAACATGGCTCCGACAATAGATAAGGGGAGACATAAACCGACAACGATTGGCTCTTGCAGACGACCAAATAAGAGCCAAAGTAGCACGAGCATGGAGAGAACAGAAAAGATTAAGGTTGTACCAAAGCTACCAAAAACTTCGCTACTCGATGCTCCTTCACCACTGATAATGAGGTGGATATTTTCTGGAAGGATGCTATTAGCAACTTGAGTGATTTTATCGCTGATATTGCCGATCGCCGCTCCATCGGTTAAATTAGCACTGAAGAGAATCACCCGCTCTCCCTGGTAGCGATCGATGCGTGTGGGTAGCTCTCCAGATTGATTCACTCCGGTTTCCGTAACCTCTAAATCGGCTAATCCAGGCAGTTGGGCTAACTCCTGCTGAAACTCTTGCCCGACTTGGGTTAGGAGCGCTAAATCCTTTCCCGCTAACATCACTTGCACCGGTTTTTGATCCACAGTATCTACAAATTGGATATCTTCAACGCTGATCGTAACCCTAGGAATTTTCGGGAGGTTATCCCGTAGGAATTGCTGCATTTCTACAGTCGTTAACTGGCGATCGCCTTTAAGTATCACCCGCATCTGTCCCTTATTGGCTTCTCCCCGTAATCCCATAATCGTATAGACTTTTTCCACATCAGGAAGACTTAAAACCCCCTCTTCTAACGCTTCGGCAACATTACGAGACTTGCGTAAAAGGATACTTTCAGGAGACTTAGCCAGATTCGCTAACCAACCAAACGATCCTTGATTTTCAGGGGTTTCCGTGGCAGGAGGAGCGCTAAATTTAGGCAATTCCGAGGTATAGACAATGTTAAACTCGCCGCGATCGAGTTGGGGGATAAAACCTTTGGGGATAAAGGGAATCAGGGCAATCCCGGCGATGAAACTTAACAGAGCAATTCCCATGACAATCCATCGGTGATGTAAACACCATTCCAGCAGGGAACCATAGGCGCTAGAAACCCCATATCTTAGCACTGGCTTTTGTTTTAAGGTTTTTTGCCGTTTGAGCCAATCCACGGCTAAAATTGGCGTGAGGGTACGAGCAACGAGCAAAGAGGCGATCGCGGCGGCAGAAATGGTTAAGCCAAAGGGTTTGAAAAATTGTCCTACTGTGCCACCCATAAAGGCAACGGGGAGAAAAACGGCGACAATGGTAAGGGTAGAAGCAGACACGGTTAAGCCAATTTCATTCGTGGCGGCGATCGCCGCTTTTAAGGGAGATTTCCCTAACTCCACATGGCGGATGATATTTTCGACTTCCACAATGGCATCATCCACAATAATGCCAATCACCAAGGCTAACGCCAACAGAGTAATGGTTTCCAAATTAAACCCATAGCTCGCCATCACCATAAACGTGGCTAATAGAGACATGGGAATCGCTAAAGCAGCGATCAGGGTTGCAGGGATATTCCAGAGAAAAACAAAAATTACCAATACGGCTAAGGCGATCGCCAAAAACAAAGCATCAATCGTTGATTGCGTGGCTTCTTCAATATATTCAGCATCCGTATCCGCTAAAACTAACTGTAAATCCTGATGATTCTCCTGTAACTGAGCAACTTCATTTTCAATCCGATCTACCACATCCAACGTATTGGCATCACTCCGTTTGACGACACTCAAAGCTAGGGCATTTTCCCCATTAAACCTCACTAAGGTAGGCGGATGTTGGGTAGCCAAAACCTCGTCTAACTGGGAATCTGGCGAGGTTTCCCGGTTGCGATCTAAGCCATCTCCCAATAGATCCACCCGTAACACCCCCTCAACAGCCGATAATTGGGGCACAAAAGAAGATACAGCAATTTCACGTAACTCTGGCAAGGAAAGTGTCTCGCTGATGATGGCATAACTGATCGCGCTCGACTCATTCAAATTCAGAGCAATGACCTCAAATTCGGTATCCTGGGGTAGAGATACCTGATTTAAGTTGGCTTCTAATTGGGGGGCGATCGCCTCCAAATTCACCCCCACTTCAAAAATGCCATTGACTACCGTTTGTCCCGGATAGACTAAAGAGCGGCTATGGTTTAATCCGGGTAGATCCCCAAGCTCTTGTTCTATGGGTTCAGTCAGTTGAGATTCTACCTCTAAGGCAGTAGACAAAGGTGCAGAAGCATGAACCACCACCACCGGAAAGGTAATATCGGGAAAGAGGGCATATTTGAGGGAACTAAAGGCTAAAATCCCCGCCACCACTGTAGCGATCCAAAATCCTAGCGTGATTCTGGGGGAGGCGATCGCCCAACGGGAAATATTTAACCTCTGCCGCCATTTCTGGTGGCGCTGCATCCCTTTCGGCGATTTTCCTTTCCCTGAACTCATAGCCAACCTTGCCCTAAGCTATCGATAAAAAATCCCCAAGAGCTGGGGACAATAAACCTAAAAAAATAGACTCATGGATCTTAAATTAACTTAGCCGCGCATTCTTGACCAATTTCAGTAAATTCGGAGGGATCTTCTCCTTTTGCCTCAGCTTCACGAATGATTCTCTGATAGTCAGCATAAGGAAACTGAGCTTGAAACTCAGTTAGCACACATTGACATAAGGGTTCGACGAAATCTGCCGGTAAAAATGTCTCCACTTTTGTGCTGCAATTGTCGAGAATTTCATTCACCGCTTTTTCGGGATAACGATTCGGGGTAGACTGCGCTCTAGCTAGGGGAGTTACCAATATCCCTAAATATCCCAGGCTCATCAGGGTTGATAACCCTATTTTCCATGCATCCATGATTGTTATTGTCCTTGAATTCTCAATCGATTAGAATAACTGGGCAGTAAAGAAGTTTCGGGTACTCAATAAGTTCCCCAGGGTTTCACCTGAGAAGAATTGACTTGGATCAGATCGACATCTCCTTACCCAATGTGATTTTAGTCCCTCAAGGGGCTGAATATCACGCGGTTCGTCGAGGTATAGCTTCTTTGTCATTATCCTCTAGGTTGCCTCTGGTGTATCCCATTCCTATGGGAGGGGAAGCGGTTACGGGGTACTTGCAACAGTGGATCGGAGAAATTTTACCCGATCGTGTTAGCGATGGGGAGCATTATCGCCCCAAAGTTCTGGTATTGGGATTAGCCGGAAGTTTGTCCCCTGACTATCCACTGGGCGATCGCGTGGTCTATCAACAGTGTTATCATCTCGGAGAGACTCTAGAGTGCGATCGCTCCTTAACCGAGTTTCTCCGGCTTCGACTAACCCCCCATACCCCAGCGATCAGAGCCTTAACCAGCACTTCTATTATTACTCAAGCCAGTGAAAAAAAACACCTTGGTCAAACCTATGGCGCTTCTGCTGTGGATATGGAAGGCTTTGCGATCTTAAAAACCTTACAAAGCCTAGATATTCCGGTGGGGATGGTACGGATTATTGGCGATCGCCATAATCAAGATCTACCCAATCTCAATGCTACTCTGAACCCTCAAGGGCAACTCGATCCCCTTTCCCTCACCCTAGAGCTGCTCAAACATCCCCTCAAAGCCATGAATCTGATTCAGGGATCGCTGCGAGCATTACCGATTCTCTCTCAAATAGCGATCGAACTTTATGATGTACAGCCTTAAAGGCTCAAAGCCATGTACCACAACCCTATTCCCTATTCCCTATTCCCTAGCGCGAAGCGCTATAATCCCGTCCTGAGCCATAATGCCAACCCTCTCGCCAACGGTGATAAGTGTAGCGTTGCTCTGGAGAAAGGAATTTTAGAGCAGGTTCTAAGGAATTACCGATGACATCCAATAGGGTATAAGCCGCTAAATTCTGATAATGGATCATCCAGTTAATCAGAGTAAGCAAGCCTACTTGAGGAATAATTTTCAGCACAGAAAGGGGTTGTTGAATCCAGGTTTTAAGTAAGGTTTCAGTTAAGCCGGGAAACTGTACCACATCTTGCAAAAAGGGACGTAAAACATCATCGCCTGCTTCTTCCATAATGGCAAAAACGCCCCGGAGCAAGTCATTGGGAGGCACGAGAAAGTCTTTGCTTTCCATTTTTAAACTCATGGAGCGTTGGAAGAGCCAAGTAACGGATAAACTGGGTTGATAGGGTTGGAGTAGAGATAATTGTTTTTGTTTGAGATGATCTAGGGTTAAGGCTTCTTCAATGCCCAAGGTTAAGCGCTTTAAGTGGCGGATCATGGCTCCAAAACCGCCAAAACTGAGGGGAGACTGACTACCACTACTATCACCGATGGGTAAGATGCGATCGAAGGGCAGTTTTAGGGGACTATTTTGATAACAGGGAAAGAAGCCGAAGAGGGCGCGTTGAAACGTGAGTTGATCGAGGGAAATGTTTTGGTATTCGGGGAGTAAGCGCAAGTATTCTTCATAGAAAAATTCTAGGCTAAACCGATCGCGATGGGCATCTAAGTAAGTGAATAAATAGGTAGTGCGCCCATCTTTGGCAGGAAAAGCTTCCCAGAAATATTGACAGTGATGTATGGGGGGAGTGAAGGAGACAAACAGATCTCCGGTATCATTTTGGGGATAGCCTTGAGCGACGCTACCAACGACTAAACAGACGGCATCGGGTTTTGCTCCTGCTCGTGCTTGTTGACTGATGGGGGAAAAGTGCCCCATGGCATCGAGGAGTAAGCGAGCATTAATGTTTTGATTTCCTGCTTTGATGATAATGCGATCGCCGTAAATCGTCGCTCCTGCAAACGGCGTTTGCTCTAACAGGGTTCCTCCTGCTGCCAAAAAACGCTGCTTGAGACACTCCAACAGAAACACCGGATCGATGCCAATATTGAGGATATCCTTAACCCAAATATCCCGGCTACCGGGAAAACTAATCCGGGCTGGGTTATACTCAGTGGCGATCGCCTCCTCTAACTCCTCCTCAGTCAAAACCCCCAACTCCACCAACACCCCCAACTCCCGACGGGAAATATTCCACTCCTGCACCCTACCCCGCAGAATTCCCCGCTCTATCACCGTCACCCCAATGCCGCGCAACTGCAACGCACAGCCCATCATAATCCCCAGAGTCCCCCCACAGATCGCCACATCCGTATCTAAAGGTTCATCTCCCGAAATCCCGCGATCGGCTACCCGAATCACTTCCGAAACCGGTATACTTGACGAGCGCACACTTGACCAGAGTTGATCCGCCTTTCGCAACCCTCCCAGCACATCCCCCGGTAATGGGGATAAAATTTCCTCAGTCTTACTCATAACCCATCCATCAGTCAACCTCTCCATTGTTAATGATTAATTGCCAATTGCCCAATATCCCCCTGACATACCCACGCACCCCAGTAATACGGATGGGAGAGGGGGCGATCTTCATCTGCATAATTACCTCTTATCTCTTGTAAAATAGACTGCCCTAAATCCGACTGGCGCAACTCCCCAGCCGTCACCGTGCAGACATCAGACTGAGCATGGGCAAGGGCGGCAGCGCGTCCCAGACCTTCCTCTAGGTGGTGGAATAAGCGTTCCATTAGATACGCCGTAGCTAGGGCGGGAACTGACCACAGGCTCATGATTAGGGTTTTTGACCCGGCGACGACAAACGCCCGCCGTAAGCCAAACACGCCCTCGCCAGAAGCCACCTCACCGAGTCCGGTTTGGCAGGCAATCAGGGCGCTCAGTTCATTACCCCACAGGTCTAAAGCAGCGATGTCCTGAGCCAACAGCACCCCCTTCATCCCCTCTGGGAGCGGCTTACCCTGGTTCCAGATATTCGCTCCCGCCAGGGCAACCCCCGCCCGGTACATGGCATCCTCCGCCGCTTCCGAGTCTAGGCGGCTGGGAGGATGGGCATTGAGGTAGGCTTGGATGTTGGGGGTTAGAGCGCGGAGGCGTTGGGTAAATTCGGGATAATTATTATCTTGGCAATATTGGATAACTTGCTCGACCTCTTCTAATAGGTGCGGGTTCATTAAGTCAGAATGTTGCTCAAAGAGTTGGGTTTCCTGTTCGGGGTTAGCCACAAGTAACGCTAGAACAAACTCAACATAAGGCTTTTGTCCCGTGCGGGCGAAGCCGTGGGTGGCAATGGCGAGGATGCGGGGACAGTCCCCATGGGTGAGATGGGTGGAGACGGCTTCCTTATCCAGATAGGCTTGTGTTCCCAGCCGTTCAGCCACCTGGCGACCAAAGATATCCGTTCCCACGGCACGACCAAACCCGGAGAGGGTGGTTAGGGTTGCCTCTAAGCCAGCTTGGGCAATGCCTTGGTTTTGTTCATCGGGTGCGGGATGGGACTTTTCACCGTCCCAGTTGTAGTCAGGGTCAGCCAGAATCGTTGCCGGACACACATTCAGCTTACGCTTCGGTAACTGGCGCGGCAGCAGGTCGCGTCCTGAACTCAGGTAACTCATACTATATATATGGGCCAGATAACCCTGGGATGGCTTCCCCTCCTCCCCCCCGTCATTGCGAGCAGAACGCAGTGGAGCAAAGCAATCTCCAGCCCCCATGACAGACTCCTCTCCCCCGTCATTGCGAGTGGAACGCAGTGGAGCGAAGCAATCTCCAACCCCCCTCTCCCGTGGGAGAGGGGCTGGGGGAGAGGGCATCGGCAAAATCTGAAACGGCAGCAAATTCAACGCCCCATCCGGAGCCAGGAACCAGTGGGAAACCCCAGCCAACGCCTCAATCAACGGTTGGCAGAGAACCCGATAGACTTGCTCTTGCGTCTGCGACTGTTCCTTAGCTTTCTCCTCCCGCTTTTTCTTCTCCTCCCGCTCCTTCTGCGCTTTCTGCTCTTCAAACTCTGGTGTACGACGCGCCAGGTTATCCCCTGAGCCGGTAAAATAGCCGCGAAATTGGGTAATCAACCCGTCCAAGGCTTCCGCTTCTCCTAAATCAATTAACCGCACCTGCTCCGGTTGGTGCGCCATCACCGTAAACGCCAGATAGCGCTCCTCTTGCCACTGTTGCTCAGACTCACCAAAATCATTACGACGGAAGCGAACAAACTCCACCAGCGCCGAACCTTCCGGCAGTTGGTCGGCAACCACTTGCCGGTTAATCGTGTCTTGGTTCAGTTGCAGCTCTGGCACTTCCTTGGCCAGTTGTTTTTCCAGGCTTTCCGCTTCAGTTTGCAGGTCTTTGACGCGCTGGCGATGCTCCTGGCGCTGTTTTCGGTCAACCTCTGGGTCAATCTGGGGAGGGGGTGGGCTATACGTCGCTTCCCGCAGTTCCTCCAGAGCGTCTTGCCACTGACGGAACAGAGCCATCACCGTTTCTCCATAGCGTCCCCCATGGATAACCGCACTCTGGGCCGCCAAAGCTGCCGTGGTCAGGGATTTGCGGCGCAATACGGCATCGAGGGCAGCCCCCACCGCTTCCGGGTCATCGGCTAGAGACTGGGACACCAGGCTGAGGAATAAATCATAGGTTATCCGGTTGGATTGCAGATATTCCCGGCGCTCCCGGTCAGAATGGGTGCTGAAGATATAGCGCAGTCGGTTTTGTTCGCACTTCAGAGAAGCTTGGAATTGCTGCAACGCTTCCCTGTATCTGCCTTGAGACTGGTACAACAGAGCCAGGTTGTTCAGGTGGGTGGTAAGTTGGGGATGGTTATCGGGTAGGGCGATGGGGGCGATCGCTAATGCTTCTTGGTACAGGGGTTCGGCTTCCGTGTATCTGCCTTGAGACTTGTACAACCCTGCCAGGTTGTTCAGGTGGGTGGCAAGTTGGGGATGGTGTTCGGGTAGGGCGATGCGGTCGATGGCTAATGCTTCTTGGAACAGGGGTTCGGCATCGGTGTATCTGCCTTGAGACTGGTACAACAGAGCCAGGTTGTTCAGGTGGGTGGCAAGTTGGGGATGGTTTTCGGGTAGGGCGATGCGGACTATGGCTATTACTTGTTGGAACAGGGGTTCGGCATCGGTGTATCTGCCTTGAGACTGGTACAACGCTGCCAGGTTGTTCAGACTCGTGGCTACGTTTTCATGCTCATTCCCCCACCGCTCCCGCGCCAGTTCGATCGCCCTCTCTCCCAGGGGAATAGCGGCTGCATATTGTCCCTGTTGGTACAGTTGCACCACTTGCTGGTTTACGGTTTCCCAACTCTCGGCATTATCAGAGCCTCCCATTTCTCGTATTGCGGGTTCCAGGTGTTGGGCAAACTCTTCTAACCACTTGGCGTTCTTCTCCTGTCCCTGACTGCGAAGATATTGGCTATAAGCTGCCATTACCGACAAGAACCCCGCATCGAGCAGTTCAACATTGGCTTCCAGAATCTCCAGTTCCTCACCATTCGGACAGGTGAGCAGTTTTGCAATCAGTTCCGCGTATTGTGCGATTCGTTGTTCGTCCATAGCAATTCACCATTAATAATGATTTGTCTGATCCCCTTGGGGGGCCCAGAAACCCGGTTTCTTCAAGAAACCGGGTTTCTTAGCGCCTAGGCTAATACACCTCATATTCCGTATACAATAACCGTCCCTTCCTCCCCTCGCTCACATAGTCCAACACCTCCTGCAACTGCACCGGTTGCAACTCCAACGCCTCAGCGCGACTTTGCTCCAACCACCTAAACCGAGGAGCATCCGGAGTCAACAGCGCCAACCACCGCTCCTTACCCACCTCCGTTGCTGCAAATGTGGGATAGGGGGCTTCCTTTTGGGGAAACTCATGCACCCCTACCGTAAGCAGACTCTGCCGTGCATACTCCGAAGGACACAAACACACCACCGTCCCATTCGGTTCCCGCTCCAATAGGGTTAAATGAGTCGATTCTGCTACCGTCATCTCCAACTTCAACTCGCTGCCCATTTTCACCCGCTCCACATAACACTTAGACGATGCACGACGCGCCCCCAAGTGACTCATTTCCACCAGTTCACGCACTTCCAGAAATCCCATCTGCTGGGTCAGTTGCGCTTTCTGCCTGAGCATTTCCCATAACCAGGGTTCATACTTGGTCTGCTCTAACCATTCGCGCACCTTCAACCAGAGCTTTTTACCATTCTCTTGATAATCAAACCCCCAGTTTTGCAGAGGTTCACGAATCTCTCTCCACCAAATGTTTTTTCGTGCATCGTCGCCATTTATCGAATCCGGCAGCGCCGCCGTTAACTCACACCACTGCTTCTTTAAGTTGGCTTTAGATACCCGCGTCTTAAACACCTCAACTGCAACGGGAGAAAGGTTCAGTGACTTAGCAATACTCTCCAAAAACAGTCCTTCATAGCGCTCTGGAATCTCAATGGGTTGCATCACTTTAACTCCTAAATGTTCCATTTTGCTCTTAAAAACATTAATCAACTTATATTTACCATAGCAAAAAAAATTTTAATCCATCCTCTTTACCGTAAGTAAGAGACATTTTGAGACATCAGTAGACATCGGGAGTCAATCTGAGTCAATCTGAGTCAAAAAAAAACAAAAAAAACACTTAAGACATCAAGATATATACCCTTTAATTTTAGAGACAAAGCAAGTCATTAAACCCTTGATTTTCTTACCCAAAACTCGCTATAACAAAAACATAGGCAGCCAGTTCTAAGAACCCGCTTCCTCAACAAAAAACCTTAAGCCGAAACCTCGACTTAAGGCCACACACTAATTTTCAACACCATTATGTTATCACTCGAATCCAATGGCATCAACGCCATCGGTCAAAATCTGCATCAAAACGGTTGGGTCTTCCTTTCCCATGTCCACCCAGACATCTGGCAAACCGTGGCAAAACAGATCGCGAAATGCCAACCCATGACCCAAGAAAACGGTCAAACAATCTATGATGTTAAAGCGAATTCCAGCAAACAAAACCGGTCAGATTCCCAAAGCCAAAACCCCCTCCGTCCCCATACCGACGGCAGCGATTTATTGGTTCCTCCCAATTATTTAGCCCTGTATTGCCTAAAACCTGACCAGTTTGGCGGTGGCTATACTACCCTGGCAGACGGACAGGAATTGCTCAGACATCTAACCGAGACCGACCAACAAAAGATGCTCTCTAATCCCTATCCATTTTTCTCTAAAGATGGCAAACAACAAATCCTCCGTCCTATCCTCTCTCTGAATCAGAATCAACCCCTATTTCGGTTTTCTTACAATACCCTAGTTTACGGCACGCCTTCCCCAGAGATGACCCAAACTACACCCTCAGTGAGGGATTCTTGGTTACTTGATATCTGTCATAAAATTGTCAATTGGTTTGACAACAACCATGAATCAATTCGCATCCCCCAAAATGGTTTATTAATTTTCAATAATCATCGGATGCTCCATTCTCGCACTGCTTACTGGGATGCAGAACGCCATCTGCAACGGCTGTGGTTAATCTAAACTCTCTAGTCTCAATTTTGTCTAGTTTCTCTCATTGTTCACGAGGTTAAAATCATGTCTAAATCCTTGATTGCTTTCGTTTCCGGTGTCACTCAATCCGTCGCCAATAGCGCCATTGATAACGCTTACGATGAAGAATATCAAATCGAAGTCGAAGAACACCCCGATGAAAGTCCTTCCGTCCATGCATGGCACGCTGCTGGTCGTTTAGTCGGTGATACGGTTCGCTTTCTGTTCACCGGTTCTTAATCTCTCATAGGGTTTAATCCCCTCATGTTCCGAGAAGCCGGGTTTCTTGGAGAAACCTGGCTTCTGGTTTGTGTAGATGGTAAACTCTGGGGAGACACAGAAGGGGGGCGGGTTTACAAAATGGGCTGGTGAGAATTCTAGTTATGGGTAAAACCCGCCCCTACCAATCCATTGTTTCGGCTGTCGCCGACATGAACATTGTTAATTGCCATAAGTTTCCGATCGCATACTACAATCAGACAGGTAAGTGTGATGGAATAACCGAACGTGAAGATCATTGTCATTGGTAGTGGAGGGCGAGAACATGCGATCGCCAAAACCCTTCTGCAATCTTCCCAAGTGCAGCATGTTATCTGTATCCCCGGCAATGGGGGAACGGCACGGTTAAAGCGCTGCGAAAATCTGCCCCTCAACATTGACCAAGTTGACCAGTTTGAGGCGATCGCCGAATATGCTAAAACCCATGCCATCGATCTGATTATCATTGGCCCAGAAGCACCCCTCGCCCTCGGTATCACCGATGTTCTACAACGCCACAACTTAACCGTATTTGGCCCAAGCCAAGCGGGAGCGCAAATAGAAGCCAGCAAAGCCTGGGCGAAAGCCCTCATGAGCGAGGCATCCATTCCTACGGCTGCCTGTGCCGTATTTACAGATGAACCGGCTGCCCGCGCCTATGTCCAGAGCGGAAAAATCCCCATCGTCATTAAAGCCGATGGTCTAGCTTCTGGGAAAGGGGTGACCGTGGCCATGACCTTAGCAGAAGCAGAAGAAGCCCTATCCGAGGCCTTTTCCGGTAAATTTGGCGCAGCCGGTCAAACCGTAGTGATTGAAGAATATCTGACCGGTCAAGAAGCCTCTATTTTAGCCCTCACCGACGGCGAAACTATCCGACCCCTGATCAGCGCCCAAGACCACAAACGCATTGGTGAAGGGGACACAGGGCCCAATACCGGAGGCATGGGAGCCTATGCTCCAGCGCCCCTAGTGACCCCAGAATTAAGCGATCGTATTAACCAAGAAATTCTCATCCCCACCATAAAAACCCTGAAAAAACGGGGCATTACCTACCGGGGTGTGTTGTATGCTGGCCTGATGATTACCCCAGAGGGCGATCCGAAAGTGATCGAATTTAACTGTCGGTTTGGCGATCCAGAAATTCAAGCCATTCTCCCCCTGTTGGAAACCCCCCTAGAAACTCTCCTTTTAGCCACCGCTAAAGGAGAATTAGCCCAACAAGAGATAACCTGGAAACCGGGAGCCTGTGCTTGTGTGGTGGCAGCCTCTGAAGGCTATCCCGGTGACTTTGCTAAAGGGTTTCCCATCACCGGTATAGAGTTGGCCGAAGCTCAAGGGGCGATCGTGTTTGAAGCGGGAACTAGCCTAAAAGATAATCATCCCGTCACCAGTGGGGGGCGCGTTTTGGGCGTAACTGCGGTGGGAGCAACCCACGATCTGGCCTTTGAAAAAGTCTATCAGGCGATCGCCTCCATTCACTTCCAGGGCATCTACACCCGTCGAGACATCGGCCATCGGGTGCGGCAAAAACCCAAGGAGTAACCCATAATAGAAAGAATCTAAAAAACTGTAGGTCTTCAGCGCAATGCATCGGTATCATGGTGGCTTTACTGAAAAATCTTAAAGGAGCGATCGCCCATTGGTGGTCAGAATTCACTCTGCAAACCCGACTCATGGCAGCAGCTACCCTAGCGGTATCCCTGATCATGAGCAGTCTCACCTTCTGGGCCGTCAACACCATTCAACTCGATGCTCGCCTCCATGATACCCGCTTTGGTCAAGACCTGGGACTCCTGCTGGCCTCCAACGTCACGCCCCTGGTAGCCGAAAATAACCTCACGGAAGTCGCCCGATTTTCCCAGCGCTTCTATAACAGTACCTCCAATATCCGTTATCTGCTCTACGCCGACCGAGAAGGTAAACTCTTTTTCGGTCTTCCCTTCTGGGACTCCGAAGTACAAACCTCCCTCAGTATCGAACGGCGCATTCAGCTCCCAGAGAATTACATGACTTCCTCCCAAGCTCCCCTGGTGCGCCAACATCAAACCCCCGATGGAGAAGTCACGGATGTCTTCGTTCCCCTGATCCATGAAAACAAATATCTTGGCGTATTGGCGATCGGCATTAATCCTAATCCTACCGTCGTCACCTCCTCCAATTTAACCCGCGATGTAACCCTAGCTGTTTTCGTCTCCATTTGGTCAATGGTCATTTTAGGGGGAGTCTTCAATGCTCTCGCCATTACTCAACCCATTAAAGAACTCTTATCTGGAGTAAAAAGTATCGCTTCGGGTAATTTTAAGCAGCGCATTGATTTACCCTTGAGCGGAGAATTGGGTGAACTCATTTGTAGCTTTAATGAAATGGCGGAACGGTTAGAGAGCTATGAAGAACAAAATATTGAAGAATTAACTGCCGAAAAAGCCAAACTAGAAACGCTGGTTTCCACCATTGCTGATGGCGCAATGTTGTTAGATACCGAACTGAATATTATCTTAGTCAATCCCAATGCTCGCCGCATGTTTGATTGGGAAGGAGAACCCGTAGTCGGTAAAAATGTTTTACGCTATGTACCACCCCCCATACAAGTCAAACTCACTCGTCCCCTTTATGAAATTATTCAAGGCAAATTTTCCCCGGCTGATGGAGCGTCTGTCCATGAATTTCGGATCACTTTAAGTGAACCGGTTAAACGCACCGTAAGAATTCTTTTAACCACGGTTTTATCCCATCGCGCCACAGGAGAGGGCGCTTTATGTCAAGACTGCCTACATGATGAGAATAATACTTGTGTAGTTCCCGAACGTCCCCTAGCCCAAGAATGCGTCTTATATGAGCATCATATTAAACCCAATTTAGAGAATGGGAATATTGGCAACTTGAAAGGGATTGCGATGACGGTTCAAGATATCACCCGCGAGGTGGAACTGAATGAAGCGAAAAGCCAATTTATTAGCAATGTATCCCATGAACTGAGAACTCCTTTATTTAATATTAAAGGGTTTATTGAAACCCTCTATGAGTATGGGGAAGAACTGAGTGAAGTTGAGCGGCGCGATTTTCTGGAAACCGCAAATCATGAAACCGATCGCCTCACACGCTTGGTTAATGATGTATTAGATCTATCTCGACTAGAATCTAGCCGCACTTATCACTTGGATGCGGTATATGTGGGACAACTGATTGAGCAAACCCTCCGCACCTATCAACTGAATGCCAAAGATAAGGGAATTGAACTGCGCCAAGAGATTGAAACGGATTTACCGAAAATTTGGGGCCATTACGATCTCCTCCTACAAGTCCTCACCAATTTAGTGGGAAATTCCCTCAAATTTACCGAATCGAAAGGTAAAGTAATGATTCGGGCCTATTGTCCTCCGAGCAATAAGAAGGTCGTCCGCATCGAAGTGGCTGATACGGGAATTGGGATCGATCCAGAAGACCAAGCGGCTATTTTTGACCGCTTCTATCGGGTGGAAAACCGAGTGCATACCTTAGAAGGAACGGGACTGGGATTATCTATTGTCCGCAATATTATTGATAAACATAATAGTTGTGTACAATTGGTCAGTGAAGTGGGAGTGGGGACGACCTTTTGGTTCGATCTAGCGTTGTATGAGGAAGCCCTAGATTCTGAACCGGTCAATTCCTTGGAACCTGTCTATAGCAAACCTAAATGAGTTATGTAATAATGGCTGCCCCTCATCCCCATTCCCTATTATCCAAAGGAGACCTAAAATGACCCATGCTTCTGACTCGGAGAGCCTTCAGGAATTTCAAGCGGAAATGACGCGCTTGCGGGAAGAGTTAACTTTAAGAGACCAATTGGTACAACAGTTGTCTCAAGAGCTGTTTCGGTTAGTGAAAGGGAATGCCTCTTTTATCCCAGCTCAAACTCAGTCAGGCGATCAAATGGAAAATATGCGATCGCTCCAAGAGCAATTGCAAAAGGTGGAGGAGCAGGTACAGTTCTATCAAGAACAAATCGAAGAGCGCGATCGCGAAATCTATCAACTGCGTCAGTCCGTGCAAGAATTAAGCGATCGCTCCGGAATGCTCGAACAAGTGGTACAAGAACTTCCCCATCTCTATCGGCAAAAGTTTGCCGAACGCATGGAACCCATCCGGGAAAAGGTCGCTATGCTCCAACGGGAAAACCGCCAACTGCACGCTGAATTGCAAAGCGTCAGCTATCGATTAGCCATGAGAACCCGCAACCCGTCGCGCATCGATTTACCCGATTTTCCCATCACTAATATCAATTAAAAATTAAAAATTAAAAATTAAAAATTTGATCTACAGCGCTTCGCGCTTTAATGAGGTACACTCTCATTACTTATTACTCATTACTCATTACTTAACAGCGCGAAGCGCTGTAACCGATCGCATGTCCCATTCCTCTGTGCAGATTGTTGTCGAGTCCGATCGCGATCGCTCGGCTCCTTTGCCTGTAAAATTATTACAAATAATTAACAGTATTTCCCCTGATCTGAATACCTCTATTCAATCTCTTAATACGCTTAACCCTTCAGATAACGGGCTTTTCTGTCCTTTGACCTTCAACATTCCTGATTCTCTTCCTTTTCAGGGTCAAAAAGCTTACCAAAACTGCCGATCGCTAGACCCCCTACGGCAAACCGTGACCACTTGGGGATACCCTACCGGCGAAGGAAACTATTGGCTACCCATTATTCTGACGGCCAAAGGGCCGGTCTATGGTGAAGCCATTGAAAACAGGAACTCCAACTATCATCAACCTCTACATTTAGGCGATCGCAGCCGTCAAACCCTCTACCAATTGAGTTATCAACTGTTGCGCCATATCCAAGCTATTCCTAGCGTTTATTTGCTTCAGTTTGGGGGAATATCCGATCCCTGGTTCGATCGCCTAATTCCCTTTCCCGATACCCCAGTCTTAGCCAGTTTAGGGGTTCAGGAACCAGACTTACTCACCAGTTACTGGTATTGCCAAATCGGAACCCCCCTGATTGACCTACAAATTAAAGCCATTTCCTCAAGCAGCCCTTAATTGATTGGGCTGATACCTCTCTACCACCTCTTCATAGGAAGAATAAACTTCAAAGACTCCCTCTAATCTGGCAATATCCAAAATGAGCTTGACCTGTCCAGGAATATGACACAGAACTAGACGACAACCCTGCTGACGAGCCGTTTTAAGTCCAGAAACGAGCTTACCGAGTCCGGCACTATCCATGAAATCGACTCTAGCCAAATCTAAACAAAGGACAGAAGTCCCAGAAGCCATCTCCTCAATCTGGCGAGCAATTTTTTCCCCACCCTGGCGATCGAAACGCCCTTGAGGGTGAAGAACCGCAAACTGACCCATTACTCTATTTGTCATTGTAGTTATCCTTTTGATAAGTCCCTAGGAGGTGAAAATCGTTGACCCATCCAAGATCTAAAGCCAAAAGAGTCCGGCAAGACGACCGAACTCTAGCTTAAGCAATCTTACTCTAGCGATCGCTCCTTTAGACCTTCTTAATATAAGCGTGAAAATTGAGAATTGTCAGCCCCAAAAACTACACTTTTTTAGAACTTCACTCCCTCGGTCAAACTTTCCCGAAGCCTCGATCCCCAGTGGAGATTGACAGTACCCGGATTCCGCGCCAAGATCAGAGAAAGCTCAATCTAGCAACGTAACAAATACGTTCCCTTCTCCCCCAACTGGTTTGCATGTCCTTAGAATTTCTCTCCCTCGATACGATTCAATCCCTAGCCAGTCAATACGGATACTGGACGATCTTTCTCGGCATTATGCTCGAAAATACTGGACTCCCCCTACCGGGTGAAACGATTACCCTGGTGGGTGGATTTCTAGCCGGTAGCGGCGAAATGGTCTATTGGCGAGTCCTCACCAGTGCGATCGCCGGAGCCGTCATTGGTGATAGTTGTGGATATTGGATCGGTAGAACCGGAGGATGGCCCCTACTGCTCAAAGTGGGTCAATTCTTTCGGGTGGCTGAACATCAACTTGAAAATGCTAAAACCCAATTTCAGCAAAATGCCGCTCGTGCGGTCTTTCTTGGTCGTTTCGTCGCCCTGCTGCGGATCTTTGCTGGCCCGATCGCCGGTATTGTAGAAATGCCCTATCCTAAATTTCTTCTCTGTAATGTGGCCGGAGCCAGTCTTTGGGCGAGTGTTATGGTCAGCCTTTCCTTTTTTGTCGGCCGCGTCATTGCCCTGGAACAACTGATCGCTTGGGTGGGGCAATTTGCCATCCTTGCTCTAGTTCTCCTCATCGCTTGGATCGTTGTTCCCCTATGGTTAGAAGCCCGTGCTTCCCAAAACTCATGAGCGATCCGGAGATTGGATTAGCGTCTTAGAAAACTTTCCGGTACAATCAAAACCAACTTCGCAACTCATGAGAAGAATTACTTAAATTTTGGAGGATAGAGCTATTAATACCGTAATCTCAACTAATGTCACGAAAGAAGTGGCACAAAGTCCTTCTATGCTTCAGATTGAAGGGAAATCTCGTTTAAGCGGTCAAGTGCAGATCAGTGGGGCGAAAAATTCGGCCTTAGCGATTCTAGCAGGGGTGATACTTTGCTCCCAAACTTGCCGATTACGCAATGTGCCTAATTTGGTTGATGTGACGCGCATGGGGCAAATTTTGCAATCCTTGGGGATTAAGCTGGAGCGCCACGGGGATACCCTAGAATTGGATGCCACCCATATTAGTCAAGGGCAAGCTCCTTATGAAGTGGTGAGCCAACTGCGAGCCAGTTTCTTTATTATTGGCCCCTTGCTCGCCCGTTTGGGTACGGCCCAAGTGCCCTTACCCGGTGGCTGTGCCATCGGCGCTCGTCCTGTAGACCTGCATGTGCGGGGACTGCAAGCGATGGGGGCCCATGTGCAAATTGAACATGGAGTGGTTCAAGCCTATGCTCCCCAGGGTAAACTCAAAGGAGCCAAAATCTATCTGGATTATCCCAGTGTAGGAGCTACGGAAACCCTGATGATGGCGGCTACTTTGGCTGAGGGCGAAACTTGCATCGAAAATGCCGCCCAAGAACCGGAAGTGATCGATTTAGCTAACTTCTGCCGTTCTATGGGCGCTCGGATTAAGGGAGCGGGGACAAAAACCATTTGGATTGAAGGGGTATCCCAACTCCACAGTACCGACTATGAAGTGATTCCCGATCGCATTGAAGCAGGTACTTTCCTGGTGGCAGCCGCCATTACCCAGTCTGAATTGCTGCTCAATAATGTGATTGCTTCTCACTTGATCCCGGCGATCGCTAAGTTAGAGGAAACCGGAGCTAAAGTGATTAAAGAAGGGGAGAGACAATTACGCCTGATTCCGGCTGAACGCATTGTAGCCACGGATATCGAAACTCTGCCCTATCCCGGTTTTCCTACGGATATGCAAGCCCAGTTTATGGCATTGCTGACGATTGCTGAAGGCAACAGCATGGTGACTGAAACGGTGTTTGAAAATCGCCTGCGCCATGTGGCTGAATTGCAGCGCATGGGAGCCAATATCCGCGTCAAGGGTAATATTGCCATTGTCAAAGGGGTTCCCCTATTGTCGGGTGCGCCGGTACTCGCCACGGATTTACGAGCTTCTGCGGCTTTAGTTTTGGCCGGATTAGCGGCTGAAGGCACGACCATTATTCAAGATCTACAGCATCTAGACCGGGGCTATGAACAGCTTGAAGTTAAGTTGCAACAACTAGGGGCCCGCTTAACGCGCATTGAAAAAGCTTCTTAATGATCTCTGGATATCCAAGAAATAAGTCCTGAAGGGTGCTGAACTGAATTTTGAACATTACCATAGGAGGTGAACGGTTTTTCTAGCCTATCGATCGCAAATTTTAAGAGGTTCTTCTTGTGGCTCTCTATGCTGAACTCCACCGACATTTAGGTGGTTCGGTTGTCCCTCGCATTCTTTGGCGCTACTTTCACCGTAGCGGCTCAGAATGGTCTGAGCAGTTTCCTGAGTATACTGAGTTTGAAGACTTCTATACTCGTCCTCGGACAACCTTAGATGAATATTTAGAACTCCATACCCTAGTGGAGAAAACACAAACCTTAGACACTTTGCCCTATTTTATTTATCGGTTGATTCGAGGGGCTTATGTGTTTGAAAATTTAGCCTATTTGGAATTGCGCTATACGCCTTACCTACGGACTCCAGAACAGGATAGCCAGAGCGATCGCATCGATCAAATGGCGGCCATTGTTGAAGCTGTAGGTAAAGCCAGCAAAAATCATAACTATAGTATTATTACCAGCCAGATTCTCTGTACCCATTCCCGTTTGCCAGATGAAGTCAACCGGGCGATTGTAGAATTGGCAGCACAAATGCCTGAGTATGTGTGTGGCATTGATATTGCCGGTGGAGATGCCCATTATGGCGATCGCCTCCCGGAACTCATTCAACTCTATGAATATGCCCGATCTTTGGGTATCAAAACTACTGGACACCTCTATGAAACCCGCGAGGGCTGTTATCCGGAACTATTGCCCTATCTGATGCGGATCGGCCATGGGATTCAAATTCCCCTCCACTATCCCCACCTCCTACCCCAACTGGCTCGGCAAGGGCAATGTCTAGAGGTTTGTCCTACGACTTACCTGAAAACTGGAACCCTAGAGGACTTACACGAACTGAAAATCGTCTTCGATCGCTGTTTTGAGGCTGGGGTAGACATTGCCATCTGTACGGATAATGCCGGACTTCATAATATGCGTCTCCCCTTTGAATACGAGAATTTACTCACCCTGGACATCATCGACTTTGAGCAATTGCAAGCCTGTCAAGATGCCTCCTTCCGCCATGCCTTTGCTTGGCCCTATCCTGAACATCCGGCTTCTTTATTAACCGGACTTTTGCAAAGCGAATCCAACCTTAATTTAACTCCAGCCTTAACCTAGGAGTAATGAGTTGAGTAATGAGTAATGAGTAATATCAAGTCCGGTTATTCATGTCCGCGAAAATGAGTAATATCAAGTCCGGTTATTCATGTCCGCGAAGCGGAAACACCATAATTAAAAATCTAGGGAGCGAGACGCTCCCACTCCAGTAATATCAAGGGATTCCAGGAGTGCGGGCATCTTGCCCGCTTCTCTTTTCCCATTTTCATGTCCGCTTGCGGAAACCAGACTTGATATAATAAGTAAAATTGGGTGTCTCTAGGGAAAAGCGGTTTACCCATTACCTATTCCCTATTACCCATTACCTATTACCCATTACCCGTCATTATGTTCCGCGCTTAAGGGCTGCTTCAACCTGGCGCAACTCCTGATCTATCCGATTTTTCAACTTCTCTGGAACTGGACGATTGGGATAGGAACTATAATGGCCGGCTAAACTATTGAGAGCGGTGCGGATGGTTGTAAACGAGGTTAAAGTAGACACGGACTTATCCCGACGATATCGAGAGGCATATTGATTAATCAACTCTCTTGCCTGACTTTGAGCTTCAGCCTTATTGGGAGCATCTTCAGGAAGCTCGATGGCTGCACGGAGGCTATCAACCATATTCAATGTATCTTGAGAATAGTTACCTGTAATCAAGGAAGGGGTGTTGGAACAGCCAACCAAACCCATGACTGCCACCAAAATCAGGGGTAGCAATCTGGCAAAAAATCGCTTCATAAGGATCATCAAAAACTGCATGATTGAGATTTACTCGTCAGATGATCCTATCGTGAATGGGGACGTTGGCGATCGTTGGGTAAGGATTAATTCATAATTAAATTTAGCCAAAGCGTCCGCTCACATACTGCTGAGTGGCTTCTTCTTGGGGATTTTGGAAAATATCTTCTGTGTTGTCATACTCGACTAAATAGCCAAATCGTTTCCCCCCTTCGATCGCCTTGGCATTGAAAAATGCGGTCATATCGGAGACACGGGAAGCTTGTTGCATATTGTGGGTAACAATCACAATGGTATAGTTTTCCTTCAGCTCATGGATCAGTTCCTCTACCTTCAGGGTAGAAATGGGGTCGAGAGAAGCACAAGGTTCATCCATCAATACCACATCCGGGTTAATGGCAACCGTGCGAGCGATACACAGGCGCTGTTGTTGTCCTCCAGAGAGGGCAAAGCCACTCTGATGCATTTTATCTTTTACTTCGTCCCACAGGGCAGCTTGACGGAGCGATCGCTCCACAATTTCATCAATATCTGCCTTGGATTTTGCCAACCCATTAATCCGCACCCCATAGGCAATATTGTCATAAATCGACTTGGGGAAAGGATTGGGTTTTTGGAACACCATCCCAATCCTGCGGCGCACTTCTACTGCATCAATATTCCTTTCATATAAACTTTGATCGTGGTATAAAATTCGCCCCTCTAACTTGAAAATGGGAATCAGATCGTTCAGGCGATTAAAGCATCTTAAAATTGTACTTTTCCCACATCCAGACGGGCCAATAAATGCCGTGACTCGGTTTTTGGGGATTTCTAGAGACACATCCCGAACCGCCTTAAAATCGCCGTAAAAAATACTTACATTGTCTGTTTTTAAGACGGTCTCGGTTCTATTGAGAATATTTGCATCTGAGCTTGACATAATATTTCCTCTGTTTTTGAATAAATTAATCAATTCTTAAAACTGACTTTGACGAGTGGCTAATCTGGCAATAATACTACTCAGGAGAACCAACAAGACTAAAACTAAAGAAGCTGCCCAGGCTAATTCTTGAAGCTTGAGATCGAAACTACTGGCAAAGTTGTAAACCAGCACGGCTAAGGAAGGGGTAGGAGCCATTAATCCTCTGGGCCAAAAATTGGAATTGAGCGCCGTAAATAGAAGGGGAGCCGTTTCTCCAGAAGCACGAGCTACGGCTAGGGTCACTCCGGTCAAAATCGCCGGGAGTGCTGCCGGTAAAACTACTTTGAGGACGGTTTGATAATTGGATGCTCCCACTCCAACGGAGGCCCAACGAATGTCTTGGGGCACAATTTGCAAGGCTTCATCGGTGGTACGAATGATCGTGGGGAGCATTAATACGGATAGGGCTACTCCTCCGGCTAAGGCGGAAAAGGTTCCTGTGGTTAAAACGACGAGACTATAAGCAAAGACCCCGGCAATAATGGAGGGAACCCCACTGAGGACATTAGTGGCAAACCGAATCCAGCGAGCGACTTCGCGAGCAAGTTGGCTACTAAAACTAAATTCAGACAGATAAACCGCCGCTAATACGCCAATGGGGACGGCAATGACGCTGGCAATGCCAACAGTAATAAAAGTTCCTACGATGGCGTTGGCGATTCCACCTCCGGTCTGTCCGGCTGCTGGCGGCAGTTGGGTGAACAGGGCTAAACTCAGACGCGAGCCGCCTTTAATCATCACATAGGTTAAGACGGCAAATAGGGGCAAGATAGTGAGTCCAATACAAATCCCAGAAAGTCCAGTCATTACTAGCTCAAAGATGGCTCTGGGACGGCTATTATCTCGGATTAGGCTCTGGGCGAGGGATTTAGATTCTGTGGAAGGGTTCATGATGATGGGGGAATGGGGGAATTACTCATATTTGGCTTTGACTTGGTTGACAATCCATTCTGCTAGTACATTGACGACTAGGGTGAGAATCATGAGAATTAAGCCGGCATACATGAGGGCGGAAACCTGGAGTCCGGAGGCTTCGGGGAATTGGTTGGCCATGAGGGAGGCGATGGTATTGCCGGGGGCTAAGATGGAGAGTCTCATTTGGTTGGAGTTGCCGATGAGCATGGTGGCGGCCATGGTTTCTCCCATGGCTCGACCGAGGGCTAACATGATGCCGCCGACGATGCCGGAGAAGGCAGCAGGAAGGAGGACGCGGATAATGGTCACCCATCGGGTTGCACCGAGACCAAGGGAGGCTTGACGTAGGTCTGGGGGTAGGCTGGCGAGGGAGTCGCGGGCGATCGCCGTAATAATGGGTAAAATCATAATCGAGAGGACTAAACCGGCCGGTAACATGCCTGGGCCAGCTAGAGGGGTGCTGAAGAGGGGAAACCAGCCAAAGTTGTCGTGCAAAAAGTCGCCCATCGGTTTAAGAATCGGAATGAGGACAAAAATACCCCATAGGCCGTAAACCACACTGGGGATAGCGGCCAGCAGTTCCACCAGAAAGACGAGAATGGTGCGGATATTGACGGGAATAAAGTCTTCACTGAGGAAAACGGCGGTTCCTAGACCCAAGGGTACGGCAATGAAGAGGGCAATGGCAGAACTGATCATGGTTCCATAGATCATGGGCCAAATGCCATATTGATCTTCGACGGGATTCCAGGCACTCTGAAACAGAAAGCCCAGATGAAATTCTTGTAGAGCAGGAATTGCCCGCCAACCCACGGTGAAGATAATAATGGTCAACAGAAGAGCAATGGAGAGGGCAAAAATTAAGGTGAGGCCGATAAAGCCTCGATCTAAGTTTTTTTCTAGACCAGAGCGCGATCGCCCCGATTCAGTTTTTGTGATAGAAACCATAAGAATAAGACGAATACTTGTAGAGTCTAGTTTAGGAGCAAGGGGGGGCCTTGCTCCCAGTGGCATAAGAGTCTTAAAACTCTTAAAACCCTATTTCACTTCGATGGTGTACTCTGGGCTAATGGCATCAGCCGCCATGGCTACCTTTTCGCGCACGTTATCGGGTAAGGGAATATAGCCCAAGTCTGAACTTATCATTTGTCCTTCATTGAGACCATATTCAATCATGGCTTCTACTGACTGGGCAATTTCTGGATCGTCGTATTGCTTATAAGCCAGCAGCCAAGTATAGGTGACAATGGGATAAGAATCTTCCCCTTCTGGGTTAGTGACAAATGCCCGCAGGTTTTCCGGTAATTCTACTGCTGCTAGGGCTTGAGAGGCGGCTTCATCGGTGGGGTAGATAAACTTACCCGCTTTATTTTCTAGGGCTGCCATATTCAAACCCGCGCTTTTGGCAAATCCTAGCTCTAGGTAACCAATCGCGCCTTCAGTTTGCCGGATTTGGGCGGCTACGCCATCATTTTTGGCTCCCCCAATGCCCACGGGCCATTCTACGGTTTTGCCTTCACCGACTTGGGTTTTCCATTCTTCGCTCATGGCGCTCAGGTTTTTGGTGAATACTCCTGTGGTTCCGCTACCATCTGAACGATAAACGACGGTGATATTGGTATCGGGAAGGGTGGCATCTGGGTTGGCTTCGGCAATTTTGGGGTCATTCCATTTGGTGATTTTCCCTAAGAGGATATCAATCATAACGGCTTGAGTTAAGTTCAGTTCATCGACACCAGGGAGGTTGTAAGCTAAGACCACACTACCAGCAGTCATGGGGAGCATCAAAACTCCTTTTTCAACTTTGGAGATTTCTTCATCCTTCATCGCCACATCACTGGCTCCAAAGTTCACCAGGTTTTGCATAAATCGTTCTACCCCAGCTCCACTACCAACGGACTGATAGTCCACTTGTAAATTAGGGGTGGCATTGCTGAAGTCTACGAACCAGCGTTGGTAAAGGGGAGCCGGAAAAGAGGCTCCAGCCCCAGTAAGACTGGTGTCGTTGGCTAGGGCGAGTTTGCTGGTTGATTTGGGAGCGGATGCTTCTTCTGTGTTGGATTCACCTGGGGTAGTGCTTCCCACTTGAGCGGTGTTGTCTCCTGCACAGGAGGATAAGGCTAGGGCAGTTAGGGCTGCGATCGACAGGGAAATGCTATTACGCTTGAAGTTAGAAAGAGAAAACATAGGATATACAAGTTTGAGATTAGGGCGATCTTCAGTGTACGAGAAGATGTTGATTGCAGGTTAACCTTTTATGGTGATTTTTTGGTTAAGAATAGGTAAACTAAATATTAAAAGATGGTTATTTTAGGGTAAATTAATGTATGGTTTTACGATCTATTTTGACCTATTCTACATTTTTTTTATTCATTTAAGTCGAGGATGATGTCTATCTCTTATACAAAGCTTTTACAGGTATACAAGATGAAAAGGATAAAAGCTAAATAGCAATAAAATCTATCGATCAAAACAGTCAGCTAAAATAGCTGTTAACCTGAGAAGTGATTGATCCCTACTTATAGTATCTGCAATCCTGTTCCTTTTTAAAGATGTATGTCTAATGTCTTAATCTAAAATAACAATAGAGTTTTATCTATGATTGACTAGGGATCGACCGACTCCGATCGCAAAGCTAGACTCAAAGAAACTTAAAAAGTTTGGGGATTTTTGTATCATTTGATATAATAGAGTCCAAAGGAGAATAAGAGGTAAAATGGTTTTGGGCCCATGGGTTTGAGGAAATTGGCAAATACTCCTTCTCTATTAGGCCAGAGCGCCAGAAAACCCTTACCCCTAAAGCTAGGAGGTCAATATAGTCAAGCCTCTTGTCTTGAGATCGAATTTGGGGTGGGATTGGATTTAGCTCAACTCTTTTGTTGCTTGAATCAAGAACCGGCATATTCTCCTGAAAAGGGTTGACTCAGCTAGAGTTGCCAGTTTTTGATGATTCACGTAAAAGTGCCATAGGGATTTTCGCAGTGCAGCAACATTTTAAGCCAATTCAGAAATCTACCCTAGAAACAAACAACTTTTGTTGGCAAGGGGGTCATATGATGTCTGTGCTACATCATCAGGAACGATTTTTTAATCTCTCCCTAGAATTGTTGTGTACGATTGATTTTCAGGGATATTTCAAAAGTATTAATCCTGCATGGGAGAGGATATTGGGATATCGTGCAGAAGAATTATTTGAACAGAATTTCCTGGAGTTCATCAATCCGCAAGACCAACAACAAACTCGCTTAGGGTTGGAGCAATTAATTTTAGGGCAATCGAGTGTTTATTTGGAAAATCGCTATCGTTGTCGCCATGGTTCCTATCGGTGGATTTCTTGGACTGCGGTTGTTTATGCAGATGAGGGTTTAATTTATGTTATGGGTCGGGATGTGACCCATCATAAGCAGGTAGAAACGGAACTGCACTCGCGTTTGCAGCAGCAGGCTGCGGTTTCAGAACTGAGTCAGCAGGCTTTAACGAATCAGAATTTAGATGCTTTGATGGAAAAGGCGGTGGAGTTGGTGAATGAGACGCTCTCGGTAGATTGTAGTGGGATTTTGGAGTTGTTGCCTAATCATCAGACCCTGTTGCTGAGGGCGGGGGTGGGTTGGCAAGCTGGATTGGTGGGTCAAGCGACGTTGAGCGCTCGCAGTAATTGTCATGCGGGGTATACCTTATCTCAAGGAAAACCGATTATTGTGGAGGATTTGCGGGTAGAAACTCGGTTTAGTGGTTCTCCTCTGTTGCATAATCATCGGGTGGTTTCGGGAGTGAGTACGATTATTGCGGGGATTCCGGGTTCTGAGGGGCCGTTTGGGGTGTTAAGTGTTTACACGATGGAGTGCCGCCAGTTTACTCAGGAGGATGTGTCTTTTTTACAGACGATCGCTAATGTGCTGACGAGTGTGATGACTCGTTTGCAAGCTCAAGAGCAGTTACATCTGATGGAGCGGGCGATCGCCTCTAGCAATAATGGGATTATTATTACGGATGCGACTCAGGCGGATAATCCGGTGGTTTATGTGAATCCGGCGTTTGAAGAAATTACTGGATATTTTTTCCATGAGGTGGTCGGTTGTAACTGTCGTTTTCTGCAAGGGCAGTACCGAGATCAAGTGGCTCTGGGGGAAATTCGCGAAGCCATGGAAGCAGCGACAGAATGCCGAGTTGTGCTGCAAAATGTGCGTAAAGATGGTCAGCCGTTTTGGAATGAGCTGCATATTTCTCCGGTGTTTAATATCCAGGGTCATCTCACCCACTTTATTGGGATTCAAAATGATATTAGCGATCGCAAAAAAGCAGAAGCAGAACTCGAACATAGTGCCTTTTACGATCATCTTACCAATCTTCCTAACCGTGCCCTATTAAGCGAATACCTACAACGGGCCATTGAACAGACCCATGAAGACCGAAACTATCACTTTGCGGTGCTGTTTCTCGATTTGGATGGCTTTAAGAAAGTTAATGATAGCCTGGGCCATGTGGTGGGAGACTTATTGTTAGTGGCGATCGCCCGTCGTTTAGAAAATTGTCTGCGTCCAAAGGATTTGCTGGCCCGACTGGGAGGGGATGAATTTACCATTTTCCTCCATAATATTCATACTCTCCAAGATGCCACCAAAGTCGCCCAACGAGTTTTAAGTAAACTCTCGCAACCCTTCAACCTCAACGGCCATGAAGTCTTTGCCAATACCAGCATCGGTATTACCTTAAGCACCATCGGATACGATCAACCCGATGATGTTCTCCGAGATGCAGACTTAGCCATGTACCAGGCCAAAACTGCCGGTAAAGGGCGCTATGCCGTTTTTAATACCTTACTCCATACCCAAGCTGTAACCCGACTGAAGCTCGAAACCGATCTCAGAGGAGCCATTGACCGGCAACAATTAGAAGTTTACTATCAACCGATCATTAACTTAAATAGCGGCCAACTCACCGGTTTTGAATCCCTCCTGCGCTGGCATCATCCCGAATGGGGGTTTGTTTCTCCGGCTGAGTTTATTCCCATTGCTGAAGAAACGGGGTTGATTTTACCCATAGGCACTTGGGTACTGGAGAAAGCCTGTGAACAATTACATCTTTGGAATCTTCAATTCCCCGATCGCTTCCCATTGACGATGAATGTGAATTTGTCAGTCAAACAATTTGCCCAAGCCGATCTAATTGAGCAAATCGATTGGATTCTGGAGCAAACGGAGATTGATGGAAAATATCTCAAACTGGAAATTACGGAAAGTGCAATTATTGATAACTCTAAAGTCGCTAATCTGATTTTTCAGCAACTGAAAGTGCGTCAAATTCGACTTTGCATTGATGATTTTGGTACAGGTTATTCTTCCTTAAGCTATCTGTATCGTTTTCCCGTACATACCCTAAAAATTGACCGCAGTTTTCTCAATAATCTAGAATATAAAGCTTCCTGCCAATATCGAGCAATTATTAAAGCGGTGATTGATTTAGGTCATACTTTGGATATGGATATTGTTGCTGAAGGGATTGAAAAAATTGAACAGCATCAACTGCTGAAACAATTGGGTTGTGAATATGGTCAGGGTTATTTTTACTCTAAACCGATGCCAGCAGAAGCAGTAACAGAATTATTAGCACACTCACCGGCTCAAGAATTAATCTAAGCCCAATTCTCGCTTCAGGCGATTAATTGAAGACTGATCGATATAACTATCGGTTTGAATTAATCGAGGGGGGCGAATAATATCTTCTCTAGCTGCTTGTAGAGCAGCTTTAACGGCATCATAGCTCGAAACATCACTGACTACATATTGAACGGTTTTAACCATGGCATTCAGTTTATAGCGATCGTCCCGATGGGCGGTCATGACTAATACATCATCTCCGCGCAAACTATGAATAATCACTTCTACAGCCCGTAAAATGCCCTGGGAGAGACTCACTACTCCGAAATAGGTTCCTTTGGGTAATCCTTTGACTAATTCGACTTCTGGGGCATAATCATAGATCTCTACGGGAACGACTCGTGCGGATTTGGGGGCGGCTATTTTTTCGGCATCGCCAAAGAAATAGCGACTGGTGACGACGGTGGCCGATCGCGTATGATTTAAGAGATCGTCTAATTCTTCTAGGGGAACCAACTGTACGGGAATATGCAGAGCTGCTTGTAACTCTTCCATCATCAGTTGTCCCACCCCGATATCGTTGGTGGGAGCGGTGACTAAAACCCTGGCACTGCAACGCAAACGCCAATCGATTTCGGCTAAGAAGAGTTCCCGCGCTTCATGGAGAGAGCAACCTTCTTGAATGAGCTGATTGACGCTATTTTGGACAATGGTTTGGGCTTGGGGATAGGTTTGTAAAAGTTGAGATTTATACTGGGCTAGAATTCCTTTTCCCTGCTGTCGGACGTAAATTCCTGAGCCAGCTTGAGCTTCAACGAGTCCGGTTTCTTCCAGTTGGCGATAGACTTTGCTAATGGTGTTGCGATGCAAACCGGTTTGCATGGCTAAAGCGCGTGTACTGGGCAGTTGGGAGCCAGGAGGGTATTGACCAGAGGCGATCGCAAAGCGTAATTGATTAAATAACTGATTAGAAGCCGGAATGTCACTATCTGCCTGAATCTGAAATTTGACCATATCCCCAGAGATACCCCCATAATGTCACTGATTTTTAGTATATAGCGCTTTCGGCGATCGTAGACAAGGCTATTGATCCGTAGAATCCCGTTATAGCTTTTATCGAATTAGTGAGGTAGAGTAGAACAGAAGAGTAAGAAACTAAAGAAGCCTTCAGTCAAGTTTCTAAGCCAGATCTTCATCACTGGCTTACACATTGTTGTTATTGTAGCCTACCGATTTGAGAAACGCTATATGAATATTGTCATTACTCTTAATTCAGAATTGGAAATATTACTTCATGCTAAAGCCACTCAACGAGGTCAAGATATTAATACTTTTGCATCTGAGTTATTAGCTCATGTTTTAGCTCAAGAAGAGCAAAGTTATCAAGTTCTAGAAAAGTCATCGTCTAGAACCAGGGTTGAAATGTTTAAGGATTTGTTTGATGACGAGGCATCCTTACCTCTCCACTTAGATTTAGATAACGATCGGGAGAAATGGGAATATCTAAAGGAAAAATATGATTTATGAAAGTCTTGCTCGATACTAACATTATTTTAGATTATGCTCTTGAACGATTCCCATTTTTCCAGGATAGTGAAGAGATTTTTATAGCGATTGAAAATCAGCAAGTAAGTGGGTATGTGTCTGCATCTACTCTTAGTGATTTATACTATATTATTCGTAAAAAGAAGGGAAAAGCATGGGCGATTGCCTTCGTGAGTCGTTTGGTTGATTTGTGTGAAGTTGCAAGATGCGATCGCCAAACCATTGACATAGCGATCAGCGCAAATTTTAATGATTTTGAAGATGGGATTCAATATGGTGCTGCCATAGTCAACCATTTAGATGCGATTATTACTCGAAATATTCAAGATTTCCCTGTTACTGATATTCAAATTATGACGAGCGATCGCCTGATAGAACAAATTAGCACTCTCTAAGACTTCAATTGTATCCTAATTTCCCTTAAAATCGGAAAGATGCAACGTTTTCCAGCAATTATGACCGATTTAACCATCCAATCTACCCCCGTACAAGTGCCCAATGGGGACTTACTCATTGATGCGTATCTGGCTGAACCCACGACACCGGGGCCCCATCCGGGGGTGGTGGTGGTACAGGAGATTTTTGGGGTCAATGAACATATTCGGGAGGTAACGGAGCGCATCGCCAAACAGGGTTATATTGCCATTGCTCCGGCCATCTATCAGCGTCTGGCTCCCGGTTTTGAAGCGGGTTATACCCCAGAGGATATTAAAATTGGGCGAGAATATAAGGTGAAAACTAAAGCGGATGAGCTGCTCAGTGATATTCAAGCGACTTTAGAGTATCTGAAAACGCGACCGAATGTAAAATCGGGAGGCTTTGGGGCGATCGGATTTTGCTTTGGCGGTCATGTGGTCTATTTAACGGCTATCCTCGATGAGATTAAAGCCACTGCTTCGTTCTATGGTGCGGGAATTGCCACCCTCACCCCAGGAGGAGGTGAACCCACCGTTACCCGCACCCCGGAAATTCAGGGAACCATGCACTGCTTTTTTGGCAATGAGGATGCCAGTATTCCTGCTGAGGAAGTCGAGCAAATTGAAGCGGCGTTAAGGGAGGCTCAGGTGGATCATCAGATTTTCCGATACGATGGAGCCGATCATGGGTTTTTCTGCGATCGCCGGTCTAGTTATAATGCAAAAGCTGCTACTGATGCCTGGGCTAAAGTGAAAGACTTATTTCACTCCCAACTTCAGGCCTCTTAATTTCTCAGATCCTAGTTATGAACCCTGAATCTAAACCCGCTTCTGAAACTCCCTCTTCTATTGGCTTTTCCCAAGATGACTTTGCCAAAGCCTTACAAGAGCATGACTATACCTTTCAAAAAGGACAAATGGTACGCGGTCGGGTGGCCGTCCATTCCCCAGAGGGAGCCTATATTGAAATTGGTGGCAAATCGACTGCCTTTGTCCCCCTACAAGAGGCAGCCTTAGAAACGGTAACCGATCTATCTACGGTTTTACCTCTGAATGAGGAATTAGATTTTCTGATTACTCGCGAACAAAACGAAGAGGGACAAGTAACCCTCTCCCGTCGTCAACTGCAAATCCAGCGCCTTTGGGATACCCTCTTAGATAAACAGGAAGAGCAACAAGCTCTGCAAGTTCGGGTCACCGGGAGCAATAAAGGGGGGGTGACGGTGGATGTGATGGGACTTAGGGGGTTTATACCGCGATCGCATCTGAATCGACGGGATAATATGAATACTCTTAAGGGGGAAACCTTGACGGTTAGCTTTCTGGAAGTGAACCCAGACACTCGTAAGTTGGTACTTTCTGAACGACTGGCCAGCCAAGCGACCACCTTTAATCAGTTGGAAGTGGGTCAACTGGTTGAAGGTAGAATTGCCAATATTAAACCCTTTGGTTTATTTGTGGATTTAGGCAATACCACCGGACTCATTCATATTAAGCAAATTAGCCAAAGCTATATTGAATCCCTCTCCAGTCAGTTTTCCATGGGTCAATCGATTAAAGCGATTATTATTAGTATTGATGAAGGGAAAGGACGGATTTCTTTGTCTACCCGTGTTTTGGAAAACTATCCTGGAGAAGTGTTGGAAAATATGGCTGAAGTGATAGCCAGCGCCGAGGCTCGTCGGGAACGGGCTGCTAAATCCTTGCAGAATAATTAGACTACTGATTTAGACTCAGGGGGAAAGGATATGAGACTCTAAAAGTCTCGATATTCCCTCTGCTCTTAGCTCAAGCAAAGCTCTACATTTGGAAATTTACCGGTTAGTTGATTACATGAAAACCATTTGGGAACTCGATTTTTACTCCCGCCCAATTCTGGATGAAAATAAGAAGAAAATTTGGGAAATTTTGATTTGTGAAACACCATCGTCAGTCGCCACTGACCCGGACAGTTTATTTCGGTATTCTCGGTTTTGCTCAAGTAGCAAAGTAAACTCAGGAGAATTAAGGGATGCGATATTAGAAGCGATGGAGCAATCCCAGAGTCGGCCCAATAAGATCCGCTTCTTTCGCAGGCAAATGAATAACATGATTGTCAAAGCTTGCAAGGATTTGGCTATTCCTTCTGCTCCCAGTCGCCGCACGTTAACTTTGTATCAGTGGATGCAGCAAAGGGAAAATGAAGTGTATCCCCAAGAAGCGGGTTATGATGCTAAGGCAGCTTCTTCTCCTTCTGTGCAATATGAATCGGCGATCGCCCAACCTCTTCCTGATGCTATCCTCGGTCAAAAATGGGCTTTAGTGAGCCTAGAAGCCCAAGCCTTTGCCGAAATGCCCGAATGGGAGATTGCTTTTCAAGAATCTTTTCCCTTAAGTCCCTTTGGATTATCCCAAACTACGCCTATTCCTGGTATCATCCTCTTCTCATCCCGTGCCGTTCCTATGGCGGGATGGATGTCTGGCTTAGAATTGGGTTGTGTCAAAGTGATGGAGAATCGAGAAGATAGAAGTAAAAATCCTCGATTATTGCTGGAAACGGGAGTCAATGAAAGTTGGATTTTGGCGAATTTGAATACGTCCCAGTTATTAAAAGAGGGAGAGAGTTTTGAACAAGCGAAAAAAAATTCTCAAGGGATTCATTTTCTCGCCATTCAAGCGAATCCAGAATCAGAATCTTTTGCCGGATTTTGGCTGATGCAAGATTTAAGTTGACGGTTAAGGATAGGATAAAACTCCCCTATCTCCCCATTCTCCCCCTCCCAAATTGCCAAGGGCTGTAATGTCTTAAGGTTCAACTTATTTGGTACAGTGTAGAGTGGAGCAAAAAAATAAGATCCACAGGATTGAGGGAGGGTGAGAACCGAGCGTGAACGATCGCACAGGGAATCAACAGGCAACAGATCAACCGGATCATCCCTCAAGGGGCGATCGCCTGGCCGAAAGTTTACTTTCTGCATCTCGATCGCCCTCCATCTCTGGAGATAATTATGGCGAGCAGCTCTTAGATTTGGCTGCTCGCTATGGCGCACAAGCAGCAGAAGTATTCTTATCTAAATCCCATTCAACCCCCATTGTTTTTGAAGCTAACCGGCTCAAAAGTGTCCTCAGTCACCACAGTGAAGGGGTGGCTCTGCGGTTATGGAAAAATGGGCAACCGGGATTAGCGGTCTCCCATGGCTCCGTATCACCAGAAAAATTAGTGGAAAAGGCGATCGCCCTTTCCCAATTGCAAGAAAAATCGGACTATATAGAGTTAACCCCTGGAGGGAAACAGATTTACCCCAATTTAGGAACCTGGATAGAGAGTAAGCAACTCTTAAGTTGGGGAGAAGAGGCGATCGCCCAGTTGCGAGAAACCCAGAGCGATATTCTCGCTCAGTGCGAACTTGACAGTGAAGCAGAAAGTACCCGTCTGCTCAACTCCCAAGGTCTAGACTGTAGCTACACCGATACCACCCTCAGTGGTTATCTGGCCGTGGAATGGGTACGCAGTGATGATTTTTGCAGCATCAGTGATGGCCAGGTACAACGAGATACCTTGAATTTAGGGGAAATCGTCTCTAGAATCCAAGACCATCTGCAAGCGTGCGAACGCAATGTGAGCGCCCCTAAAAGCCGTGTGCCGATTCTGTTTACCGCCAAAGCCGCCGATATTCTTTGGGAAACCCTAAGCGCTGCCCTCAATGGTAAGCAAGTCTTTGAAGGATCTTCCCCTTGGGCAGACAAACGGGGGGAACAGATGACCTCATCCCAAATTACCCTCTACCAAGACCCGCAAATGGGGCCCTATAGCTGCCCATTTGATGATGAAGGAACTCCCACCCATCCCCTGATCTTTTTGGACAAAGGGGTGGTGAAAAACTTCCTGTGCGATCGCACCACCGGTCGCCAATTGGGAACCGGAACCACCGGTAATGGGTTTCGCCCCAGCCTCGGCAGTTATCCTACCCCATCTCTGTATAATTTAATTGTCTATGGTGGAACCAATCGGCAGCTCAAAGACTTAATTGCCTCCTTGCCAGACGCTCTGATCGTCGATCAAATCTTAGGCTCAGGAGGCGGAATTTCCGGAGACTTTTCCATTAATGTGGACTTGGGCTATCGGGTTCGCAACGGAGAAATTGTTGGTCGAGTCAAAGACACCATGGTGGCAGGAAATATCTATCACTGTCTGCGAAATGTGGTCGAACTCGGAGGCGATCGCGAATGGAATGGCTCTTGTTATACCCCCTCAATTATTGTCGAAGGCCTATCCATCACCAGTAAACTAGACAATTGATAACCGACCTAGGTAATACAGCGCTTTCTGCTTTCGAGTTTTTGTAAACCCAATAGCGCACAACGCTATAATTCTAAGGATTTTTAATTTTTAATTTTTAATTTTTAATTGAACCGTGCGTCCTCTCCTGTTACCCAAACGACGGGTCATAATTGCCGAGGCTTGTCTGATTGGATTAGTCTCCGGTTGCAGCGCCGTATTACTCAGAAATGGCATCGGTATATTGGGGGGATGGCGCATCTGGCTGACCCAAATTTTCCCCGCTTGGTTCGTCTTACCCCTTGTGGGCATGACCTTTGCCTTTCTTTCCGGTTGTTTAATTGAAGCCTTTGCCCCCGAAACTCAAGGTAGCGGTATTGCCCAAGTTAAAGCCGTCCTAGAAGGAATCCCTCTTCCCCTCGGTTGGCGCACTGCCCTGATTAAGCTGATGGCGGGCTTGCTCTCCCTTTCCTCTGGACTCACCCTCGGTCGTCAAGGGCCAACAGTACAAATTGGAGCCGCCTTAGCTTCGGAAATTGCCCGCATTTTCCCCACCTCTCCCAACCATCGGCGGCAAATGGTAGCGGCTGGAGCCGCCGCAGGACTAGCGGCTGGCTTTAATGCCCCGATCGCCGGTATGTTATTTGTCCTCGAAGAACTCCTTCATGATGTCTCCGAACTCACCCTAGAAACGGCGATCGGAGCCTCCTTTATCGGTGCAGTCGTCTCCCGCATCTTTGGGAATGACCTCAACCTCAATCGAGAAGTCAGTGCCTCCATTGCCCATTTCTCTGCCCCAGAAATCCCCGCCTTCCTCATCCTAGGTATCCTAGCCGGTCTTCTAGGCACTCTCTTTAACCAAGGCATTATTACCAGTCTCACCCTCAATCGTCGCCTACCCCTGACTCTACCCGCTCGCATGGCCCTAGCGGGTCTCATTTCCGGCCTCTGTATTGCCCTACTCCCCCCCAGTTTTAACGATCATGCCGGTTTACGAGAATTCCTATTAACGGGCAATCTCCAAGCCAATGAAGTCATTCTCGCCTTTATTGTCCATTTCCTACTCACCTGTTTAGCCTATGGTGCAGGTACACCAGGAGGACTGTTTTCCCCCACCCTGACTTTAGGAGCAGCTCTGGGGTATTTAGTCGGTTATCTTCTCGGTTTACCCCTAGGAGTTTCTCCGGATACTTATGCTTTAGCGGGGATGGGAGCCTTTTTTAGTGCTGTGGGTAAAGTGCCCATGACCAGTATTGTAATTGTGTTTGAAATCACAGCAGATTTTAATTTAGTTTTGCCCCTGATGATTGTGTCAGTGGTGGCCTATTTTATTTCCAGTTTGTTGGAGAAAAACTCCCTATACCAACGGTTGTTGATCTGGAATGGCATGGAACCCCAAAATGAGCAACGCAAAACTCCGGAAGGGTTTGATGAATTGATTGCCGAAGATCTGATGCAACAGCGCGTGGAAACCTTGAATCTGAATTTGCCCCTAGATCAGGTGGTGCAAGCCTTTTCTCGTTCCCATCATCGGGGGTTTCCCGTAGTCCATGAAGGTAAATTAGTCGGTATTGTCACTCAGGGAGATTTAGAAAAACGTCCCCAGGATCGCAATGCGGTTTTAGCCGAAATTATGACTCCCGATCCGGTGAGTGTTCCGCCCTCTTGTCCCTTGAGTGAGGTGGTGTATTCCCTGAATCGGTATAAACTTAGCCGCTTACCGGTGACGGAGGGACGTAGGTTAGTGGGGATTATTACCCGCAGTGATATTATTCGGGCGGAGTCCGATTTGTTGAGTGGGGTGGGGCCGGCGTTAGGGCCGGCGGGGGGTACGTCTTATGTGATTTATCAAACCCATGGGCCAGCAACGGGCAAGGGACGGATTTTGGTTCCGGTGGTTAATCATAGTACAGCAGCCCTATTGTTACAGATGGCAGGGGCGATCGCCGCCGAGCAGAATTATGAGTTGGAATGTTTGCAAGTCGCGGTGGTCTCGGATCATACTCCGGTGGATCAAGCAGAGGTCAATTTAGATCGATTTCGACGCTGGACGGACTATACCCAAAAGTTGGGGGAAGAGTTAAGTATTAGCGTACATACTCAGGTGCGAGTAACCCATGATATCGGGAAAACGATTCTGGAAACCGTTAAGTATCGTCATGTGGATCTGTTGCTGATGGGATGGAAGGGCAGAACCCGGACGGACGGACGTATTTTTGGGGATGTGGTAGATACCTTGATTCGCCAAGCCCCTTGTGAGGTGGTCTTGGTGAAATGGGCGACCCGCGGCCAGCAGGCTAAATGGCATTTTAATCGCTGGTTGTTACCCTTAGCAGGAGGCCCGAATGCGATCGCCGGTGCTGAATTGTTACCCGGTTTAATGCGTCTGCGCGAAATTCAGTTGAGATCCCGTGGGCAGTCTATCCCTAGGCGGTTTTTCCCGCCAGAGATTCAATTGTGTCAGGTCTATCCTCCAGGGCAAAAAAATGCGGGCCCTGTCGTCTTGGAAGAGGTACAACAGTTTTTACTCAATCGCTTAAAATCCCTGGGAGATCATAACCAACTCAACCAGAGATTACCGAAGTTGACTCTCGTTAAATTAGTTTCTGAACAAGTCAGTGAAGCGATCGTTAAGCAAGCCCAACGCTCCCATATTGATGTGGTGATCATGGGGGCATCACGGGAAGGTCTACTCCAACAGGTGATTAAAGGCAATATTCCAGAGGCGATCGCCTCCGGATGCGACTGTACCGTGATTTTGGTGCGCCAAGCTATATACAGCCCTTCGCGCAATAACGGGTAATACTTTCCCCACAGTCCAGGGTTCAAGGCTTAAAATAAAGGTAGACATGATTGTGGTTTTTTCTGTTGTTTTTTTTCTGATGAGGATCAATAGTTTATGTTATTTTCTTGGCTTCCGTCCATTTCCAGGTCTCGACCTCACGGGGCTTTCGCCACCCTTCTCGCTCTAGGAATTACCCTCTTTCCTTTACCGAGTCTTGCCCTAGAGGATTTACAACTCCCAGATGAGATGGGATTACCCAGCCGCCGTGAAGCCGGTGGAACCCGTGGCCCTTGCATTACGGATCAAAACAGTCAACTGATGGCTATTATTCCGGAATTTAATGTCGGTCGAACCCTGAGCGATTCACCCACTGTATTTGTACATTTACCGAAGCACAATACCGATCGAGGAATACTCATTGTGCAAGAATTGGATCGGGAAAAACTCGCTCAAGCTGGGTTGACTTTAGGGGATCTAGATGCACAAAATCAAGATCAATTTTTGAAATCAGAATTTGAAAGTTCCGTGGCTCTGAATCAGGATGCAGGAATTTTAGGTGTGCCCCTGAGCAGCCATCCGCAGTTACCGAAATTGGAAGCGGGAAAAATTTATTTGTGGGCGTTTCAGTTGGTTTGTAATAATACCTTGAGCGACTACACTCAGGGCTGGATTCAGGTGGTTAATCCAGATGAGAATCAAGGTACAGTCAAAGCGCAGTTGGATGAGGCTAAATCTGACCGCGATCGCGCTAAAATCTATGCTCAAACGGGTTTATGGTATGATTTGCTGGCCACTCTAGCTCAGTTGCGCCAAACGGATGCTGGCCCCGATCGCGATCGAGCAACGGCTGACTGGAACAGTGTCCTGAGCCATCCTCAAGTGGGCCTAGATGAATTAGTGAATGCGCCGCTTTTGTCTTGCTGTACGGTGTCAGCCAATAGTCCCACCGCGATAGAAGTTGCTCCCTAGGGGTTGAGTATTACAAAGGGGGTTGGTGTTTTGCCGATTCCCGATTCTGCTCAAGTTTGAGTAGAATTTCTTGATGGACGGTTTGGGTAATGGGATAGAAATAAGCTAAAGCTCCACCCAGAATCACGCAGACAAGGGGAAGCAGGGTAATCGATAAACGAATGGCCAAAAGAGCAGAATCAGGTTGGATAGGAGCGGTCGATCCGGCGATGGTCGATTGATATCCCGACCCCTCTAAAATCTGGCCCACTAAGGCTAAACCGAGGGCCAGACCCATTTTTTGCAAGACCAACATAAAGGAATAAAAAACACCCTCTCGACGTTGACCGGTTTTCAGTTCATCCAAATCGATCACATCCGGAAGCATCGACCAAGGGATTAAATAGCCCACAGACACCCCAAACCCGGCAATAATACATAAGAAGAACATTGACCCCACTTGACCGGGTTGCAGCAGCAATAGCCCCAATTCTGTGATCAGCCAAAATCCAGCACCGAGATAGTAAACCGCTTTTTTGCCTAAGCGATAACTGACTTGACTCCAAAGGAAGAGGGTCACGAATACAGTGCCTTGTACGGCTAGAGCAGCCATGAAAAAGAAGAAATCAGATAATCCCATCCAACTGACTACATAATATTTAAGCACTGTGGCTGTGATTTGGATAGCTAACCAGGAGGATAAATAAATTCCCATCACGAATAGGAAGGGCCCATTGGTAAAGGCAATCTTGATTTGATCGACGAGGGGAATGGATGCTTCTACATGGGTTGATTTTCTCTGTTGTTCTATGCGTTTGACCGGTTGTCGAGTGCCCCAAATGGATAAATAGATGGGAATGACCGATAATACGGTCGCCAGACCAGCAAGTACCAAATGTTGCAGTTCGGGGTCTGGAATTAGTAAGGAGAGGACTAAGCCTAGAATTAAGGAAAAGATACTGCCGCCAATGGAGAAGGTGAAGCGAAACCCATTGAGGGTAGTGCGTTCATTGTAATCTGGGGTGAGTTCAGCCGTGAGCGCTACATAGGGTAAATTGACCATGGTGTAGCCCAGATTAAAGAAGATGCTGATGACCACGTAGTACCAAAAGGTTCCCCATTCTCCGAAGGGGGGGACAACCCAACAGAGGAAGAAAAAGAGACCAAAGGGAATGGCTCCCCAGATCATCCAAGGATGTCGTCTTCCCCATCGAGATTGGGTGCGATCGCTTAAAAAGCCAATCACTGGATCGTTAATCGCGTCCCAAATTTTACCAATCATTAAGACCTGACCGGCTAAACCGGGACTGATACCGGCCACATCAGTCAAGAAGGGTAAAAAGATGAACACCAAAAGATTGGCGGTAATAGCTGGCCCTAAATCTCCCAGGCCATAGGAAAATTTCTGTAACCAGGTCAGGGGTGATGGCGATCGCTCGGCTTGAGAGGTCATAGGTTAAGATCTGCTAAAACTATGGGATAATTGAGTTTCCATACGACTCGGTTTCCCCTGGGCACAAGTATTTTATGATGCTCCCTTGATCCCCTTCCCTTATAGCTGTAATGTCTGATTTACTTGTTTCTTGGTCAGAATACCACCAAAAGATTGAACGATTGGCAGCCCAAATTTATCAATCAGGTTGGGAATTTAATCAAATTGTCTGTATTGCCAAGGGTGGTTTGCGCGTTGGAGATATTCTCTGTCGATTATATCGGAAACCCTTAGCGGTTCTTTCTGCTTCATCATACACGGGCCCGGATAATCAGACACGGGGTCAAATTCGGTTTTCCCGTCATTTGTCTATGACGACTGAGGGTTTGGGTCCTCGGATTTTATTGGTGGATGATTTGGTTGATTCTGGGATTTCTCTACAAGAAAGTATCACTTGGTTGCAAAATTACCAAGATCAGGGAGGAGAACCGGAAGGCGATCGCCTCGATGATATCCGCACGGCTGTATTATGGTATAAATCCTGCTCTATTCTTGCACCGGATTATTATGTGGATTATCTGACAGATGATCCCTGGATTCATCAACCCTTTGAAGTCTATGAACAAACTCCCCTTGAGGAACTGGTGGCCAAATATCAGTAAATATTTACTCTTATCGAGTATTCTATTCACAGGATGTAAACCCAAAACCCCAGAACTGACGACAATTGAGCCTCTGCCTCAAGATTCCTTAATTCAAGTTTATTTTAACTCTTCTGAAGCTTCCAGTTATACAGAACCCTATCGCCAAATTACTCGCTTAGGGGATAATTTAGAAGCAGTTATCATTGAGGAAATTAATCAAGCTCAATCGAGTATTGATATCGCTATTCAAGAGTTTCGTCTTCCCCAAATTGCCCAAGCTCTGGCAGAGAAAGCCAGATCTGGAGTAAAAGTTAGAGTCATCTTAGAACATACCTATTCTCGCCCTTGGAGCGATTTTACTCCCCGTGAAATTGCCCAGTTAGAAGGTGACGATCAAAACCGATATCGGGAATTTGTCGCACTCGCTGATATTAACCAAGATGGTCAACTGTCTGAAGAGGAAATTAATCAAAGAGATGCCCTAGCGATCCTGCGTAATGCTAAAATTCCCGTTATTGATGATACGGCAGATGGATCGCAAGGCAGTGGGTTAATGCATCACAAATTTGTCGTGATTGATAACCAGCGTTTGATTGTTTCTTCGGCTAATTTTACCCCCAGTGGCATTCATGGAGATTTCAAAAATCTAGATAGTCGTGGTAATGCAAATCATCTACTAACGATACAAAGTCGCGAACTATCAGAAAAATTTACTCAAGAATTTAATCTGATGTGGGGAGAGGGAGATTCGAGATCTAACACTCGTTTATTTGGACTACAAAAACCTTTACGTCCTGCTCAAAGTGTTGTTGTGGGTAATACTCCGGTTTCCGTTCAATTTTCACCCACCTCTCCCTCTGAGTTGTGGATTAAGAGTGGGAGTGGTTTGATTGGAACAACGTTGAAAACAGCCCAAGAAACAGTGGATTTAGCTCTGTTTGTTTTCTCTGAGCAACCTTTAGCGAATATTCTACACATTCAGCATCAAAATGGGGTTGAGGTGCGGGCGTTGATCGATCCGGTGTTTGCCTATCAATACTATAGCGAAGCCTTAGATCTGAGGGGACTGGCGATCGCCCGTCAATGCAAGACTGAACCGGATAATCTTCCCTGGAGAGCCAAGATTGATACGGTTGGTACACCTAAATTGGCGATCGGTGACAAACTGCACCACAAATTTGCCGTCATCGACCAAAAAACCGTCATTACCGGCTCTCAAAATTGGTCAGAAGCGGCTAATCACAAAAATGATGAAACTGTCCTTATCCTCACCAACCCTACCGTTGCTGCCCATTTTGACCGCGAATTTCAACGCTTGTATCGCAGTGCTAACCTCACCCTTCCAGAGCGTATTTCTGACCAACTTGCCCGTCAAACCCAAGACTGTCCCCAAATCCAAGCCCAAACTGACCACCCCATTCGCGGTAAAATAGTCAATTTAAATACTGCAACTTCAGAGGAATTACAAGCATTACCGGGCATTGGAGAAACCTTAGCCGAACGTATTATTGCTTTCCGTCAACAGCAACCTTTTACCTCTCTCGAAGATTTAGATCGAGTTCGAGGGGTAGGGCCGAGTTTACTAAAACAATTGGAGGGACGAGTGACCTGGTAAATGTCGGTATTGCCTGATACTAATTACTCTACCTCGATTAGGACTAATTTTTGATGGAGTGGGGAGAATTGAGCGATCGCCCCTGCACCTCAGAAACCGTTGGCTCTTGCAATAATATTAACTTTTCCGATCGCAAACGAATGTACCAGGGAAAGCTTTGCCCTTGCAGACTTTCCCATTTCTCCTTAAATAGTTCTGCCTGGAGATGATAGTCCCGGTGATGATTGGGGGGGCGATTTAAGGTCAGATATAAGGTCATGCGGTGGGGACTTTCGCTAGTATCGGCTAACCAGCAGGGAAAGGTATTTTCTTGCTCACTATCGGCAGCAAAGGTGAGATGATGCGCTCGGATAGCAACTTGGGTGAGGGTATCGGGTATGGGTTTATGGGGGGTTAAAGCACAATTCCAATCAATGGCTAAAATTTGCCCTTCTTCCGAGAGGGTGGCACGGGAGAAGTTTTTACAAGCGGTGATCCGAGCGACGGATTCATAGCGAGGTTCGGTAAAGATGTCTTCTTTGCTTCCAAAGGCGATCGCCTCCCCCCCATCTAAAACCAACAGATTTTGGCAGATGCGATAGGCTTCTTCTAAATTATGGGTAACAAATAGGCTCACTCCCAGATAACTTTCGAGGCGATCGACCAATAATTTCACCATCTGTAAATGCAGATAGCTATCCAACGCAGAGCAAGGTTCATCTAAAAGCAAAATATCCGGTTGACTGGCTAAAGCTCTGGCTAGGGCGACTCGTTGCTGTTGTCCTCCAGAGAGTTGATCCGGGTAGCGATCGCCCATTCCCGATAAGTATACTGCTGCCAGTTGCGCTTCAATATCCGCAAGAGTGGGTTTCACAGACTTGGGAATCCCAAAGGCAATATTTTCAGCCACGGTGAGATGGGGAAATAGGGCATAATTTTGGAACACAAACCCCACGCGACGCTCCGAAGCCGGTACATTAATCCCCTGTTCCGAATCATATAACACACGACCCTTGAGAACAATGCGACCCGCATCTGGAGTATCGATACCCGCGATACAGCGTAAAATCAGGCTTTTTCCTGCGCCAGAACTACCCAATATTCCTAATACTTGGCCCTTATCACTCGTAAACGATACATCCAAACCAAACTCGCCTAGTCCTTTGCGAATCTCGACACTCAAATAGGGTGCAGAGTCTAGAGCCATTTTAGGATAAACCCGCCAAGACAGTAATGAAACAGGGGAAACTATCTTGCCCTTTTTTTCCCTAAATTTGCGCCATAAATTGACCCCCGTCACCATCAACAAAGACAGCCCCATCATCACCATGCACCAAAACCAAGCCCTTTCCATGGAACCTGATTCCACCGCCAAATAAATCGCCATCGGAATCGTTTGGGTTTGGTTAGGAATATTTCCCGCTAACATCAACGTTGCCCCAAATTCCCCCAAGGCACGGGTAAAGGCTAGAGTCGCTCCCGCCATCAAACCCGGAAACGCCAGAGGTAAACTAATGCGCCAAAAAATACTTTTTTCGCTTGCTCCTAGGGTTTGAGCTGCTTGGGGAATGGTGCGATCGATTTGTTCAAAAGCAGCTAAAGCCGTTTTGTACATCAGGGGAAACGCCACCACAGTTGCTGTAATGACTGCCGCATACCAGGTAAAGACAATGTGAATATTAAACCGGGATAAAAAAGATCCAATCGGGGTATTTTTCCCGAATATCGTTAAGAGAAAAAAGCCTAAAACCGTCGGCGGCAAAACTAACGGTGATAAAAAAAATCCATCCAAGATTGATTTAGCTTTTCCCCGATAGCGGAATATCCAGTAAGCGGTCGTTATTCCTAGGAAAAAAGTAATCGCTGTAGCAATACTTGCCGTTTTGATGGAGATCCATAAAGGGGAAAAGTCATCGATCATGAGAAGTCTGTGGGGGAATGGGGGAAAGTCCCTCTCCCGTGGCTAATCTTGTAGGGTTTCCATTGAAGTACAATTCGGCATGTAGGGGCGAACGGCCGTTCGCCCCTACAGGTTGTCAACACACCTTGGGACATGAAAGGTATTACGAGCGCTGATTTTCATAGATTTATTCAGTTGATGAATTTATTCTATCCTATCAAAATTCACCGGATAAAAGCGTATCAGAGAGAACAAATTTCAGGATTTTTACCCTTTATTGGGCTGGTGTAAATCCGTAGTCTTTGAAGATGGATTGTGCGGTATCCGTTATGAGAAAATCAACAAAACGTTGAGCTTGTTCAGGAAATTTGCTCTGCTGCAAAACGGCGACAGGATACAGAATAGGAGAGTGGGAGCCTTCGGGAGCAGTGGCAACAATAGTTATTTTATCGGAAAGCATGGCATCCGTTTGATAAACGATTCCGGCATCCACATTACCTGATTCCACATAAAATAAGACTTGCCGGACATCTTTAGCCAGGACAAATTTAGGCGTAAGATCTTCATATAACTTGAGGTGGCTTAACACTTCTTTTCCATATTGTCCTGCGGGAACTGTTTCTGGATTACCGAGGGCAATTTTTGTGATATTTTCACCGGTTAAGTCGGCAAAGTCTTGAAGGGATTGACTGTCTTTGGCAGTGACTAACACAACTTCATTTTTGAGGAGATTTTTCCGGGTTTCGACTTTTAATAAATTTTTGCTCTCTAGGATATCGATTTGTTTGGGTGAAGCGGAAATGAAGATATCAACGGGAGCGCCTTGTTCGATTTGTTGTTGCAGGGTTCCGGAGGAGGCGAAGTTATAGACGATGAGGGTATTGGGTTCTTGTTGTTGATAAGCTTCGGCAATAGGAGCCATTACATCCTGAAGACTGGCAGCGACGGAGACGGTTAATTGGGTTTGGGTTGATGCTTCGGGAGTGCTGGCACTACAGCTTATACAAATGGTAAGGATTAGGGAAATGATAAAATAGAAAAATCCTCGTTTTTTCATGACCATTACCTCAAAGGTGTAAGAAGATTCAAATAACCAGAATAAACGAGAATTTTTCAAAACTTTGAAGGGTTGAAGTCAATCGCTTACAATATGGATTTTGTCAACTTTCTAACGGCTTGAAAATGCTCGAAACTGGGGGTTTCAATTTCTCCATCTGCTAACTTTTCGAGTTCACTGGCTAAACGACGCAGATAGTCAGCTTGTCTTCGGATTCTGTCACTGATACCGGTATCTCCGGAGGCTAGACATTGGGGACAGACATCGGTGATATATTCATCAGAATTGCGATAGGCTCGCGCAATAATTTCTTCAGGGAAGAAGAGCGTACCACAGAGGTGACATTGACATTTTTCATCAAAATAGTTACTTTCTAACTCGATTTTCATGAATGGTTTCCTCAGAAGCTTTCTGGTTATGGTATTGGTCACTACCATTTTAACAACTTCTTTATAATTCTAGGGAAGAGAGGATCGGTTCAAAGTAAGGGTATCCTGACAAAAAAAGCCTGAAGGAAGGGATAGATTGAGGCTAAGAGGAGTGGATTTCCTCGGTTTCTGACAACTTCCTGTTACTTAAAAGATCTAATACTTCCTCTTGAGTTACTCCGCGCTTGAGTTGAATGGCTAGAGAACGTACCTGCTCAAGCAATCGTTGAATTTCTTGTTGTTGCAGGGTAATTTTCTGCTCTTGGAGTAAGCTGTACAATAGCGATCGCCCGGAATGCTTGCCTAAGACTAGACGGTGCTGTAATCCGAGTTCCGCCGGATCGTAGGGTTGATAGGTGTGAGCATTTTTGAGCAAGCCATTCACATGAATCCCCGCTTCATGGGTAAAGGCATTATCGCCAACCACCGACTTCCAGGGGGGGAGAATATTTCCCGAAGCTTGCTGCACCAACTGAGAAATATCTCGTAACTGATGGGTATCAATTCCTAGTTTTATCCCATACAGATGCTTGAGCGCAATCACCACTTCTTCTAAAGCAGCATTTCCCGCTCGCTCTCCCAATCCATTCACGGTGGTATTAACCGAAGTGGCTCCCGCTTTAACTCCCGCTAAAGTATTCGCCACTGCCATCCCTAAGTCATCATGGGTATGCATTTCGATGGGAAGGGTAACCTGTTGCACCAATTGACTAATTTTGTCATAGGTGGCGAAGGGATCGAGGATGCCGACGGTATCGCAAAATCGAAACCGACTCGCTCCCCAGTCTTGCACTTTTTGCACAACTTCGCTCAAAAATTCGGGATTGGCGCGGGAAGAATCTTCTCCTCCAACCGCAACATAAAATCCGCGATCGATCGCAAAACTAATGCTTTCCTCTAACTGTCGCCAAAATTGAGACAGCTTGCCACCAAACTTAACCTGGATCTGAAGTTCGGAAACGGGAATCGAGATATGAACTCTATGCAATCCACAGGCAAGGGAGGCTTGAATATCTTCAATTTTAGCCCGATTCCAGCCCATTAACTGAGCCTTGAGTCCTAAATCAACGATCGCCCGGATCGCATCTGCCTCTTCGCCTCCCATCACTGGAATTCCCACTTCCAGCTCCGGAACTCCCATCCGATCCAGCAGTTGGGCGATCGCCACTTTTTCCGCCAGAGTAAACGCCACACCCGCCGCTTGTTCTCCATCCCTCAAAGTGGTGTCATTAATATTAATGCTCATGGGTTACTTTCTCCTCTCATTGGGTTCCTAGAAACTCCAGGCGTTGGCTCCCTCCATCTTCCCATATTCTATGCCTCATCCACAACCCAAACCATCCCCTTGACATTCAGAAGCGGCTGCGGCAAATTTCGTGCATTCCGTCTGTTTGCGCCGCTTGAACTTCGAGAGATCTTCCCCCTCATAAACCGCCTTCAATCCCAGATTAATAAACCCACTCAGTTCTATGGGCATAATCCCACATTGACTTAAAATCTGTTTCGGATTATCTCCCATACCACTAGCTAAAATAGCCCGACAATCTTGTAAATTATTCGCCAACTTTTGCCAGCGCTCAAACCCAGTCCCAGACCCTGGCGTTAACCGTTCTTCCACCAAATTAAATCCAGTTTTAGTCTGTTCCCAAATCTGCAATTGCAGGGCTTGTCCCAGATGTTGATTGACTAAAACCCCTTCAACCGTCGCCACAGCAACATAGGGGCGATTATTCGATTTTTGCGGAATTTTGCGCTCAGAAGAAGAAGCCAAACAACCCGCAAACTCCTGCGATCGATCTTCGCCCAAAAGTCCCACCGCATCAGCCCGACAGCGAGTACAATGGCGCATTTGTGGCAAATATTCCTCGCACTCTTTGCGAATTTGATTCATCATTCGTCCATTGGGTTCTTTCAGTTCCTCAAAGGGCGTATCTGGAGTGGGAAACATGGCCATGGCATTGAACAAATCAGCTCCTAATTCTGCCGCCTTTTTCGCCACTTCCACCACATGATGGTCATTAATTCCCGGCATAACAATACAGTTAATTTTCACTGTCACGCCGGCCGCTTTTAAACCCTTAATCGCTGCCAATTGCCGCTCTAGGAGTAAAGTCGCTCCTTTTAAGCCTTGATAAACCGTCTTTTCATCCCGAACCCAGCGATAAACCTTGCGGGTAATTTCCGGATCGACTGCATTCATAGTCACGGTCACATGACTGACCCCAATTTCGGCAATTTTAGCAATATATTCTGGCTTTAAATTCAGTCCATTGCTGGCCAAACAGAGGATTAAATCTGGGTATTCTTCCCGCAACAATTCCATCGTGCGTAAGGTTTCCTCTGGATTGGCAAAGGGGTCACCTGGCCCGGCAATTCCTGCCACTGTAATTCGCGGTTCTTTCTCCAATACTTGACCCATATAATAGAGGGCTTGTTCTGGAGATAATACATTACTGGTTACTCCTGGTCGGCTTTCATTGACGCAATCATATTTACGATTGCAATAGTTACACTGAATATTGCATTTGGGCGCTACGGGTAAATGGACTCGTCCATATTGTCCTTTGACATTGACATTGAAGCAAGGATGTTTTTCGTAATCAATAGTAGTGGTCATTTTTCCGTTCTCCGTGATGGTTGATTTAAGCCGTGGGTACTTTCTTATTTACCCATTCGCTAACTCTCTCTACAAATAGCCATACCCAACAGGGGAATCGGCTTGTTTTTTGTCGATAATGGCGTTAACAATTTGATCGAGAAGGCGCTGGGTTCCGCGATAGCCAAGGTGTAAAATACGCTGTCCTCCAAAGCGATCGTGAATGGGGAAACCGACGCGAATCATGGGGATTTGATGTTTACGAGCAATGGGATATCCTTTGCTGGTTCCGATGATTAAATCGGGTTTAATTTGGTCAATTTGTTCGCCAATTTCGTAGAAGTCCACATTGTCGCGAACGGAGATGGGTTCTTTGAGGATATCTGCGGTAACAGCTTCGATCGCCGGAGAGAGTTGGCCGCTATTACCACCGGAGGCACAGAAGATCGGTTTAATACCCACTTCTGCGAGAAAAGCCGTAATTCCTACGACCAAATCTTCCTCTCCGTAGACTACCGCCCGTTGACCAAAGAGATATTTGTGAGCATCCACATAAGCATCGACTAACCGCCCCCGTTCCGATGCATGGATTTGGGGAATCGCTTGTCCGGTAAGGTCTTGGAGCAAGTTAAAGAGGCGATCGCTCTCTCGCAAACCGATGGGAAGTCCCAAGCGATGCAAAGGCACATCAAAGCGCTTCTGGAGAACTTCTCCACCGGTGTCTCCTGTGCCTTCTAAGACTCGTCCGAACTCCAAAGTGGCGATCGCCTGATCCATCGCCCGAATATCAGCAACCGGAGTTCCTCCTTCTGGAATCGTCAGATAATCCAGTTGTGCCGGCCCATCCAATGTATCCGAAAAATCCGGTAAAATTGTGCCTTTAATGCCAAAATCTTGCACAATTTCTCGCAAATACCGCAGATCAGCCGGAGACACTAAACCCGGCAAAACATTAATCGAAGGACTATGGATCAAAGGTGAACTTTCCACCCCTGATAATTGCTCAATAACCGCTTTAACCGTTGCATGAAAACCTTCCGCATGAGTCCCACTATAACTCGGAGTTGCCACCCGTACCAACGTCGGTAACGGCTCCTCCCCTTGGCCAAATTCTTGTTGGAATTCCAATAAGAAACGCTTCACATCATCGCCAATAGTTTCTGTTAAACAAGTCGTAGCAATTCCCACCACATCCGGATGGTATTTATCCATCACATTGAGTAAGCCTTTTTTTAAGTTTGGCCCGCCCCCATAAACCGCATGTTTTTCACTCAGAGCAGACGAAGCAATATCAATCGGTTCCCGGAAATGGCTAATAATATAGCGGCGCATATACGTTGCACATCCTTGAGAACCATGCAAGAAAGGAACGCACCCTTCTATGCCTCGAAAAGCAATACAAGCCCCCAGAGGTTTACAGAGTTTACAGGCATTCGTTGTCGAGACATATGCCTCGGTTTGGCGCTTAATTTTTAAGGTTTTACTCATGATTTTACCCGTTCCCAGATTGCAGTTGTCAAAATCAAAATTAGTTGATTACTTCGACTGAGCGCGTCGAGGCACAAATTGCCAAATCGGAGACATCACCGTAGAATGAACTTCCTTGGCAAAATTGAGCATTCCCACAAACCCTTCTAGGGCTTCTTTCCGTTCATGGTTGTGGTCGCAGAATCCAATGCCCAATTTATAAGCAATAGGCCGTTCTTTAACCCCACCAACAAAAATATCTACATCCTTTTCTTTCAAAAAATCAGATAATTCTAAGGGATTAGAATCATCAACAATAATGGTTCCTTCGTCAGTGATTTCATGGAGTTCTTGATAATCAGCTTGGGTTCCCGTTTGTGACCCCACCATTACCACATCCATACCCAATAACCGGAAAGCTTTCACTAAGGAGAAAGCCTTAAAAGCTCCTCCCACATAAATCGCTGCGGTTTTGCCTTCTAAGTCTTTGCGGTATTCATTTAACTGGGAATAGAGCGTGGATAATTCAGAGCGGACTAACTCTTGCGCTCGTTGCAAAATACTCGGATCGTCCTCAAAAAAACGAGCGACTGAGTATAAAGCTTCTGCCATATCTTCCACGCCAAAATAAGAGACGCGCAGGAAGGGTACACCATAGTCCTCTTGCATCAGTTTGGCGAAGTCCATGGTTGCACCAGAACATTGCACCACATTCAAAGCTGCCCCATGCGATCGCTGAATATCTCCGATCCGTCCGTCTCCGGTAATATTCGCCACGACTTGAATACCCATCCGCTCAAAATATTCACGGATAATCCAAATTTCTCCCGCTAAATTAAAGTCACCCAAAATATTGATACTGTGGGGAGAAATCCCCGTCGTATCCCCCATTCCCACCAACCGAAACATGGCTCGACAAGCGGCATTATATCCCGCTCGTTTATTCCCCTTAAAGCCTTCCGACTGTACGGGAATAACAGGAATACCTTTTTCTTGGCTGACTCGTTTACAAATGCCTTCTAAGTCATCGCCAATAATGCCCACAATGCAAGTCGAATAGACAAATGCACCCTTGGGATCGTGGCGATCGATTAATTCACATAAGGCTTGGTGAAGTTTTTTCTCCCCACCAAAGATCACATCCCGTTCTTGCAAATCTGTGGAAAAACTGAGCCGATGTAATTCTGGCCCAGAGGACAAAGCGCCCCGAATATCCCAAGTATAAGCCGCACAACCAATGGGGCCATGCACTAAATGAATGGCATCAGCAATGGGGTAAAGAACGACGCGGGAACCACAGAATACACAAGCTCTTTGACTAACAGCACCAGCCAAACTTTCTTTATTGCAAGCAAACTCAAAAGGGCTATCACCTTTGCGGTGAATTTGTTGCTCTCGCTCTCTTAAAATTCCAGTCATCGCTTACGTCCTCAGTCCTAATTAGAAGTAATAAGAAGGGCGCATGGCTTGCACCCCTGAGATTACAAGTAGTTTGCTCTGCTATAAGGTCATTAAGATCCCCCTAAATCCCCCTTAAAAAGGGGGACTTTTGTTTATTTTTCTCCCCTTTCTAATATCAAATCCTTAAATGCTTGCTACGTTCTGCGTACTGTAGAAACAGGGTGGGGGAGGGCGGGTTTCCGCAAGCGGACATGAATACAAAAATAGTGGTCAGTCTACAAGATTTGGGTATAACCCGCCCCTACAGAGATCTGTAGCGTAAATAAATAGATTTGATATAAGGGGAACTTTTGTTTATTCTCCCCCCTTTCTAAGGGGGGTAAGGGGGGATCTCTTTACGTGGCAAATAAATAATCTTCAGCCGGTTTATTCTCTTCGAGAGCATCGAGAATTTCATCGATCGCATCTTCATCCACTTCCCCATACCAGTAGTTGTCGGGATAGACCATCATCACCGGGCCATGATCGCAGAGCTTGAGACAACCGGTAGAAGAGACCAAAATATTATCAAGTCCGCGATCGATTAATTCACCTTCGAGATACTGAATTAAACTCACAGCTTTCTTTTTATTACAAACTCCCTGGGCTTCTCCCTTGGTTCTAAAGGAATTACAAACAAAAATGTGGTGTTCGGGTTTCGTGAATTTACTCATGATTGACTCCTGATTCAGATTCAGAGGTTTAACTAAGCTCCCTGAGTCAGGGAGCCATAAATCTTACAGAACCAACTCAAAGATTTCATCGGGATCATCCCGGTCTTTGCGTTCCAAAATCGTATTGATGATGTTGCACAACAGATGCATACTGCCCTTGTAACCTACAGAGGGGAAGTAGCTATGACCCACCCGGTCGAGAATCGGCCAACCAAACCGGACTAAGGGAATATCTTCTGCACGGGCAATATGTTTACCATACACATTCGAGATCAACAGATCCACAGGATTGCCCTTAATCAGTTGATGCAGATAGAATAGATCGGTATCATCTTTGACGATCGCATCCGGAACCCACTCTTGCAGGATTTCTTCACAGCGTTTCCGGAAATACTTAGAAGCCGTTCCCGTAATCACATATACCGGTTTAGCACCACAACTGACCAAAAACTCCGTTAAAGGAACCATTTGATCCGGGTCTCCAGCCAAAGCCACCCGCTTACCATACAGATACTGCTGCATATCCGTCATCAGGTCTACTAACCGACCCCGGTCATCTTTTAAACACTCTGGAACCTCTGCACCAGTGGTTTCTAAAATCGCTTGGATAAAGCGATCCGTTGCCGCAATTCCAATCGGTAAATCCAGCAGATGATAGGGAACCTTACACTTAATTTCCAGTTCCTTCGCCGCTTGTGTCGAGGCATCCGGCCCCAGAGCCAGAGTTGCAATACTATCTCCAGTCGTATGCAACGCTTCCACCGGAGTTCCCCCTTTAGGATACATCTCAAACGTTCCCGTTTGCGGCGTATCCACTACATCACTGGTATCCGGGAAAACCACAGATTTTACCCCCACTTGATCCAACAGATGCTTAATCTGGCGGATATCCGACGGTTCTACATAACCCGGAATCACATTAATTTGCTGTAGAGGAGTTTCCGTTTTCCGCGAAAGATACTTAACAATCCCAGCCGTCATATTCGACCAACCCGTAATATGGGTTCCCACATAACTGGGGGTATTGGCATGAATCACTACCTTACCTTCCGGGATAATCCCACTTTCTCGCGCTTCCCGAATCAACGTAGGAATATCATCGCCAATGGTTTCTGACAGACAAGTGGTATTGATCGCAATCACTTCCGGGTCATAGAGTTTATACATCGTAGTGAACGCTTGACGCAAGTTCGCGCCACCACCAAAGACGGCTGAACCTTCCGTAAAAGAACTGGTGGCCGCCATAATCGGGTCGCGATAATGACGAGTGAGGTGCGATCGATGGTAAGAACAACAACCTTGTGAGCCATGGGAATGGGGTAAGCATCCATGAATTCCTAGTGCCGCATACATTGCCCCGATGGGTTGACAAGTTTTTGCTGGGTTGACCCGTAGGGCTTTGCGTTCTACAACTTCTTTGGGGGTTGCTTCTAACATGATGTTCTCTCCTTATGAAGATGAATGAAGGGTGAGAGTTGCAAAGGGTAGGGCCCAAGCACAAACCCTATGCAACTAGAGGACGGAGGCTAGGGGCATACAACCCCTTAACCCTAATCCCAAGGGGCTTTAATGTATTGCCAAGCCGGGCCATTAACGCGCAGATCCACATCTTTAGCAAAGTTCACCGCACCTCGGAAACCCGCAAAGGGCCCGCCATAGTCATAATTGTGCAATTGCTTGCAAGGTACACCGAATTTCTCAATCACATACTTATCCTTAATCCCAGAACCAATCAGGTCAGGCTTAAAGCGTTGGATTAACACATCCAGTTCATGGTGAGAAATGTTATCGACCAGCAATGTGCCTTCACCCATATCCGGCATCATGCCTTTATAGTCACTGACTAGATTTTCGCCACGCAATCGCTCCATTTCTGCATCCGATGGAGGGTTATAGCGCTCTGAATCGGGTTCAACTTCCAATTCTTCGATATTGCGACTATCTGCATCTACTTTAATATTCGGCAGAGCTTGCCGTCCTTCATAGTCATCCCGGTGAGCAAACTCATAGCCTGCTACAATGGTTTTCATGCCGAGATCTGCAAACAGTTCTTGGTAGTGATGGGCCCGGGAACCGCCAACGAACAAGAACACCGTTTTTCCTTCGAGTCGTTTGCGGTACTGGGTCAACTGAGCTTCCGCAAGACCCAATTCCTCCAAAATCACCTCTTCTACCCGTTGGGTCAAAGCCGGATTATCAAAGAACTTAGCAATCTTACGCAAACTCTTGGCAAAAGCATGAATGCCAATAAAGTTCACCTTCATCCAAGGCGTGCCATATTTCTCTTCCATCATGTTTGCCATATAGTTGATGGAGCGATGACACATCACCAGATTCAATTTAGCTAAATGAGCCTTGATTGCATCATCATAAGACCCATCACCACTAAAGGTAGAAACTACCTTAATACCACATTTTTCCAGAACCCGTTCAATTTCCCAAGAGTCACCACCGATATTATATTCACCCATCAGGTTAACGGTAAATCCTTCGATTTCTTCCGTTTCGGTGTCCTTGCCAATCCAATGTTTAAAGAAACCATTATTAGCAATATGGTGTCCTGCGGATTGACTCACTCCTTTATATCCTTCACAGTTAAAGGCAAGCACCGGAAGTCCCAGTTTCTCCGTCATTTCCTTGGCAGCCCCCTGGATATCATCTCCAATTAATCCCACCGGACAAGTGGAGTGAATCGTAATCGATTTGGGTTGGAAAATTTCATAAGCCTCTTGCACTGCCTGCTTCAGCTTATTGACCCCCCCGAACACAATATCATGCTCGTTCAAATCCGTAGAGAAACAATAGTGCAAAAAGTCCTTGCCATCTGCTCTCGGTTTAAACTGATTGCGTCGAGTCATCCATGCATAATAAGAACAGCCAATTGGCCCATGAACAATATGTACGCAATCTCCAAATGGCCCAACGACCACACCTTTACATCCGGCAAAAGCGCACCCTCTTTGGGTAATAATTCCGGGAGTTGTCCGAGCATTTGCATCAATTTGTTGCTCCGAAATCGATGGGTCGCGAACTACAATATGTTTTTCCCGTTTGCGAGCCACTTTTTTCGGATAAGCTTCAAGAATTTCTGTAACGCTCTTATTCGTTTCTTCCAGACTAATCGGAGACGGAGAAAGCATTACGCCTTGTTGTGCTTGTTGGGATTTCGTCTCGAAATCAGTGGTCGGTGATAATTTTTCAGTCATGGTTTTATCTCCATTAGGTTTGGGGTTCATAAAGACGAGAGAATCGAACAATATTTAACACTGATCTAGTCTTTATCCTTCTCTCTCGCCCCGACTTTTTTCACAACAAATCCGGTTGAGTTTCACCGCCCCAGATTTGGGATCACTTTAGGCAAAAAACATGCCTGAACCCATTTCATCAATCGCAAAGTTCCCTCTTTCACGAGTCCGAATCCGAATACTGTCTAGCACAGGTACGACAAAGACTTTGCCATCTCCAGGATTCCGAGTTTGATTCACCTTGATGATGGTATTGACAACTTCTTTAACCAATTCATCGGGAACCACTAAACTAATCCAACGCTTGGGAATTAAGCGAGGAACATGAGCGAGTAAAGGCAAGACTTCTGATGCATCTTCGGGGTGTTGATTTAAAGCATCTACGACTTCTGCTTCCATGGCTTGTCGTCCTCGTCCGACAACTTTCACGGCGTTAAATCCCGGAAAACCTGCCTTAATGAGTGCCTCTTTGGTCTCATGCATTTTGTTCATGCGAATAATCGCAATAACTTCTTTCATCTCCTTTTCCTCTGTTTTATCTAGGATAGAGTGATTAGGGGGTATTATGAGGTTCAAACAATAAAGCTTATAAATCAGCTATGAGCCAGGATTTACCCCTAACCATTCGCAATTGAAATGTCACTTTAATGGCAACTTCCCTTAAGTCTTCACTAAAGTTCGGGCAGAGGTTTCTGGGGTTGCTGTTGGAGAGAGGGCACTGTTTTCTTGAATACCGGTGCTAACAGTGTAGACTTCTTCAACTGGAGTGACGAAGATTTTTCCATCTCCATAGGCTCCTTCAGTGCCGGTGCGGGCGCTGTCGAGAATAATCCGGATTACGGTGTCTTTGTCTTCATCAGGGACAACAAACATTAACAGTTCTTTGGGCAGTTCATCATAGTGAACGTTACCAATTTTTAAACCCCGTTGTTTGCCTCGACCATAAACATCAATTTTTGTGACTGCCGGAAAACCTGAATTTAACAAGGCTTGCATCACATCGTTAGCTTTTTCTGGTCGCACAATGGCTCGAATAGCGACTGGCATGTGAATTTTTCCTCCTCAAAATGGGAAAATACAACGAAAGAAATGGATATGAGTTGAGAATACGGGTGTATCTTTAACCCAATAATCCATATTTCACGAGTAATTTTTCTAGGTCATCGTTAGAGACTGGACTAGGAATGACTTGATTGGTATTCTCGTCAATGGCTTTGGCCAAGTTGCGGTAATGTTGGGCTTGTTCGGACTCTGGAGCGTATTCAATGACGGTCTTCCGGTTTAATTCTGCCCGTTGTACCATGTTGTCCCGTGGCATGAAGTAAATCATTTGTGTGCCTAATGCATCGGCTAAGGCGGAGATTAAGTCTTGTTCCCGGTCAACTTTACGGGAGTTGCAAATTAGTCCGCCTAAACGCACACCACCGGACTCAGCATATTTGAGAATGCCTCGACAAATGTTGTTGGCAGCGTACATGGCCATCATTTCACCAGAGGTGACGATGTAGATTTCTTGGGCTTTTCCTTCACGAATGGGCATGGCAAACCCACCACAAACTACGTCTCCTAAAACGTCATAGAAGGCATAGTCTAGACCGACTTGCTCTTCATAGGCTCCGAGTTGTTCGAGCATACTGATGGAGGTGATAATCCCTCGTCCTGCACAACCGACTCCGGGTTCTGGCCCGCCGGATTCTACGCATAAGGTTTTGCCAAATCCTTCTTTGCGGATGTCGTCTAATTCTACGTCGTCGCCTTCTTCGCGCAAGGTATCTAAGACGCTTTTTTGGTGTAAGCCACCGAGGAGTAACCGGGTGGAGTCAGCTTTGGGGTCACAGCCCACAATCATGACTTTGCGGCCGAGTTCAACCAATCCGGCAACGGTGTTTTGGGTGGTGGTTGATTTACCAATGCCGCCTTTTCCGTAAACAGCGATTTTCCTCATAATGAAACCTCCTTTGTGGGGTAGTGGGTAATGACTTGCTGAGGAGTCATAAGAGCGGGGGTGTTGAATCCACCCTCGCTCTTATGACAGTAACAAGCCACTACGAGAATAGAGAATAACGTCTAAAACACTGACAATTTACTCTGCAAAGTTTGACCCCTTATTTGCTCTTTTGAATGAGTTATGGGGAGACTTTACCTTTCTTTGCCTCTGATATAGTTATACGATTTAAAATATTGAATAACTGTATATCTAACTACTAAATAAAGCTTTTTTGCAAAAATATCGGTTTAATTTTGATCAATTTACGGATGATTTTTAAACAATTTTTTTGTTGCTATTGATGAAATTAGTGGCGAACTCATTATTGCATTTTTGTCATGCAAAACCCGAAATTAAATTGTGTTTAAAGATTAAATAATGAAAACAAAAATTAAAAATATGGGTGATAGAGGAGGAGCAATTGGGGAGAATAAATGAAGAAAGCACGGTCATGCCGTGCTTTTGATAAGGTTTTATGGGATAATTTCTGAGATGAACAAAGAGTTATTAAATGGCAATAACGACTAAATCTGGTGAGACGCGATCGCGCAAGGTTTGCTCAATGCCTTGTTTTAAGGTGGTCAGTACGCTATAACAACTGCCGCAGGCTCCTTTTAAGATAACTTTAACGACATGACCATCTATGTCGTAAAGTTCGAGATCGCCGCCATCAAGGGCGATCATGGGACGAATTTCATGGTTTAGGATATCTTGAATGAGAGTAATTTTTTGTAATGTGCTGAGTTTGGGTAACGTGGGTGTGGCTTCTGGGGGAGAGCTGGCGAATTTTGCGGCAAGTTCGACGCAGGTTTCTAGGGCTACATGATGAAGACGCTGTTGTTGTTGTTGTTCTTGGATGGCTTCGGCTAAAAGATCGTCAATTTCGGCTAGACAAGAGCCACAACCACCGCCCGCTTTGATGTAGTTGGTGACTTGTTCGGCCCTGGTGAGATGATTTTCGCGGATAATGCGTTTAATTTTGCCTTTGGTGATGGCAAAGCAGCGACAAATGAGGGGACTTTCGTCTTCTTCTTCGGCTTGGAGGGGAATGCCTTTGTAGTTGTAAATGGCGGCTTCTAGGGCTTCTTGTCCCATGACGGAGCAGTGCATTTTTTCTTCGGGCAGCCCGCCTAAAAAGTCGGCAATTTCGCGATTGCTGAGGGTTAGGGCTTCGTCGAGGGTCATGCCTTGAATGAGGTCGGTTAGGGCTGAGGAGGAGGCGATCGCACTGGCGCATCCAAAGGTCTGAAACCGAGCATCGAGAATGCGTTCAGTTTGGGTGTTAACTTTCAGATGCAACCGCAGGGCATCCCCGCAGGCAATACTGCCGACATCACCAACAGCAACGGTTTCATTTTCCTCACAGTCGGAGGGAGTGATTTCTCCCATATTATGAGGGTTGTGAAATAGGTCAATTACTTTATCTGTGTAGTCCCACATGGTTCTGTCAGCTCCATTAAGTTTGAAGGGTTGGTGGTAAAAAAGAGATTAGCGAGTGGCAGTCAGTTGTTTACCCCCGACTGCACTCAACCAACCTTGCTGTTCGTCGGTTTCGTCTTTGAAGGGGGAAATTTGGCGCAGTCGCTCGACGACTTGGGGTATGACTTGCAATACTTGGTCGATTTCTGCGTCGGTGGTATACCGAGAGAGGCTAAAACGAATGGAACCATGCAAGATGGTGTAGGGTAGGCCCATGGCTCGCAGGACATGGGAGGCTTCTAGGGAACCGGAGGTGCAAGCCGATCCGGAGGAGGCACAAATGCCATGGCGATCGAGGGAGAGGAGGATGGCTTCACCTTCGATGTATTTGAAGCCAATGTTGGTGGTGTTGGGGAGTCTGAGGGCGGGATGGCCGTTGAGTTGGGTATGGGGAATGGTTTTTAAGATTGTTTGTTCGAGGCGATCGCGTAATTGTCGCACTTGCCCATTTTCCGCTTCCATAGACTCCATCGCTAACTCAGCCGCTTTCCCCAAAGCAATGATACCGGGGACGTTTTCTGTTCCCGCTCGTCTACCCCGTTCCTGATGTCCCCCAACTAGCATGGGCCGAAAGCGCACCCCTTTGCGGACATACAAGGCTCCAATACCTTTAGGAGCGTGCAATTTATGCCCAGATAATACCAGAAAATCTACGGTACTCTCTTCCATATTCAAGGGCACTTTACCCACCGCTTGTACGGCATCTACATGGAACAAAATGCCCCGCTCTTTGACGATTTTCCCAATTCTCTCAATGGGGAACAGGTTGCCCGTTTCATTGTTGGCGCACATGACGGAGACGAGAGCCGTATTCTCGGTGAGAGCGGCTCTCAATTCCTCTAAATTGAGTTGTCCTTTCTCATTGACTCCCAGATAGGTGGTGCTATAACCTTGTTTTTCCAAACCCTTACAGAAGTTAATAATGGCAGGATGTTCCACTTGGGTGGTGACAATATGGCGCTTGTCGGGACAACTGGCTAAGGCAGCCCGAATGGCGGCATTATCCCCTTCTGTACCGCAACTGGTGAAGATAATTTCATCCGGTTGAGCTACCAATAATTGAGCTACATTTTCCCTGGCTTGTCTTACCGGTTTGGCCAGTTGTCCGCCAAAGGTATGCATACTGGAAGGGTTGGCATAATAGTCGCGCAAGTAGGGAAGCATGGCTTCTAAAACTTCATCGGCAATCCGGGTGGTTGCATTGTTATCGAGATAAATGGTTGGGGGTTTTTTGTCCATGGTTTCGATCGCAATTGGAGATAATTTGGGCAAGCAGGAATCGCTAAAAATGATCAATAGAGCGCGTTATCCTAGATGGGGATCTCACACGCTGGTCTTGATTATTTCGGCGCTAGATTTAGGCAATGGACTTCTCAACCCATTGAGTATAAAAATCTAAGACGGCAGTTTCTATGGTTTCGTAAACTTGTACGACTTCTATTCCGGCTTCTTTGAGGCGACTTTCTGGCAGTGCCCCAATTTTAGCGACGATCACTGCTGTGCAATCGGATAGGGCGGCAATGCTCTCGCTCAGGTCTCCTGGGCTTTCTTCTGGGCCGTGACAATAGGGTTTAACTGGGCGATTTTCCAGCAGTTGAGCTTTCTGCGTGTCTATTTCATAGATGAGAAATTCCTGGGCATGGCCAAAATGCTCATTGGTTAGACCTTTGTCTTTGCTGGCCACTGCAACCCGAATTTTCTGGGGGGAATTGACAACTGTTGAAGCTGTCATCGAAGATACCATGATGTTTTTCTCCTTGCCTACATGAGAGTTCGAGACTATCTAGGCAAGAAAGGAGAGTGTTATCAGTGTTACAAAAAATCAAGAGAGTCTAAAGATGATCTAGGATGTATAAGGTAATCTTGAGACCGTATTGATTTAGAAGTTTTATAGGTTTCGTTATTCTCTGAATCTTGTTATATCTCACCTGGCCAGAAAGATAAGTTTGATTAATCACAATTTCATGTTTTCTTTATACTTCCGAAAAATGCTTGAATCGCATGGAAAATATGGAAAAAGTGCAAAATTTAACTGAGGGATGAGGGGAATCGGGGCGATCGCCGCTTGAAGAGAGTTAAAGCTTTAAAGTTCTGGTAAATTAGCACCATTTATCAATGCAAATTAGTACGAAATGAGCGGTTAAAATGAAGGAGGTAAAAATAGAATGGGGGGGAGGAGATTTAACTACCAAGAAAAAGAGAGATTATAAGGGGGTTGAGCGCCCTGGGAGAGTCTCCACCCGGCGGCTGAGAGGGGAAAGTTCATCAACCAGCCCAAGGAATTTAGGACTGTAATTCCTCAAAACACCAACGGGTAAAACCCCTGAAATCAAAGGCTTATTGATATAGACGAAATATAGACGAAATCTACATAAATTGAATTGGAAAAATCGGATTGAATTCCAAAAAAGCTGATAGGCTTAAAAAGATAAACCATTAGAGTTAGCAGGCCGGTTATGGTATTCACGTTATCAGTCGAATCCCCCCCCATGAATTCACCCCTGAATTCAAAACGGAGTTTAGGGCGGGTTTTAGTGGTTGAAGATGAAGAACTGATTCGGGAGACGGTCGCCTTATCCTTGCGCGATGAAGGGTTTGAGGTGATTGCGGCCGAAGATGGTCGGGCGATCGTAGATTTATTTCACCAACAACTGGAGCAGACAGATGACTCTAGGGAGTCCATTGATGCGATCGTCCTCGATCTGATGCTCCCTTCCGTGAATGGTCTGGATCTCTGCCGTTGGCTGCGCCAAAAAGGACAAACTGTACCGATCCTGATTCTGAGTGCTAAAGGTTCAGAAACCGATCGCGTCGTTGGCCTAGAAGTGGGTGCAGATGACTACCTGACTAAACCCTTCGGGGTGCGAGAATTAGTGGCTAGGGTTCGCGCTCTCCTCCGACGCAATCGCTACCCGATCCCCCAATCTCATCCTTCAGTGCTGAAAATCAAAGATATTACCCTATTTCCCCAAGAATGTCGGGTGATCGTTCGCGACGAAGAAATTAACCTCTCTCCCAAAGAGTTTCGCCTCCTAGAACTTTTTATGAACCATCCCCGGAGAGTGTGGTCGCGAGACCAACTGATTGAACGGATATGGGATGCGGACTTTATGGGAGATACCAAAACCGTAGACGTACATATTCGTTGGTTGCGGGAAAAAATTGAACTCGATCCGAGTCATCCAGAATACTTGCTGACTGTGCGTGGATTTGGATATCGGTTTAGCTGACGGAAAATCCATTCTCTTTCTGATGTAGGATCAAAAACGGAGATCGTGAGGCGATAATCAAGAGAATCCATCATCGATTAAACAGATTGCGATCGTGCCACTATTCGGATTTGTACTGGGATTAACCCTAGGCCTGCTCCTATGGCTAGGGTGTCAATTGCGCTTAGAATTTCAGCTCAAGCGAATCCTGCCGGAATTGAGTCCATCATCGCCACTCATGGGCCGATTTCCAGAGCGCCTATTGCGGGCGATCGCCCGTCAACGCCAAACGGAGTACCATCTCCAGCAAGACATAGACTACTGGAAATCCATCCTCGCGAGTGCCCCCCTGGGACATTTACAAGTGGACGATCAAAACCAACTGATCTGGTGTAACACCCAAGCCTATCAAATGTTTGGCATTAGTCCTCCCCAACTTAATAGTCCTCGCCTGCTGTTGGAAATTGTACGCTCCTATGAATTGGATGAACTGATCGAGCAAACCCGCACGACCCAAAAACCGGCGGAAAAACAATGGTACTTTCAACCCATTGCCCCCACCCTAGAACCCCAGAATAGCCGGCGATCGCTACCCCCTAAAATCCCTCTTAAAGCCTATACCATTCCCCTTTCTCGCGGTCGTATCGGAGTCTTTCTCGAAAATCGCCAAGAACTGGTGACCTTAACCAACCAACGCGATCGCGCCTTTTCCGATGTTGCCCACGAACTCAAAACCCCCCTAACCTCCATTCGCCTCGTGGCCGAAACCCTACAAACTCGCCTCGATCCCCCCCTGCGTAACTGGATCGATCGCCTCCTGTCCGAAGTCATTCGCCTCAGCGATATTGTCCAAGTCCTCCTCGATCTGAGTCAACTTGAACGGGGATCGACCTATAGCCTCAACTGGAAACCCATTAACCTCCCTGACTTGATCCACTCCTCCTGGATGGCTTTGGAACCCCTAGCGCGTCAGAAACAACTCCAACTGCAATATTCTGGCCCAGAACACTTATTAATCCATGGCGATGAACATCGGTTATGTCGAGTCTTCATTAACCTTCTTGACAACAGCATCAAATATAGTCCCCTCCAAGGGCAAATATGGGTTAAACTCAGTAGAGAAGAATGCCCAAGCTTAACCGCTTCATGCTACAACTGGGTGCATATTGAAGTCATTGATGGCGGTGTAGGCTTCCCAGAAACAGACTTACCCTATGTCTTCGAGCGCTTCTATCGGGGAGAACCCTCCCGTGCCAGAGTCTCCTCTAATCCCCCAATTACTCCTGCCGTGTTCTCGGATGCTTCCGACCATCCCCGTACCCCCTTAACCCATAGTAGTGGACTGGGATTAGCCATTGTTCGGCAAATTGTCGAAGCTCATGAAGGATCGGTCAGTGCCAAGAACCATCCAGAAACCAAGGGAGCTTGGATTGAAGTGTATCTGCCTCAACAGCCATCAAGGGATTTGAGTAGAAGTTAACCCCCTATCGAGTCTTCGCCTTGTCTGTTGAGACCTCTTAGTTAAGGGAAAAGTAATCATTTTGAGTGTTTGATTTTTAATTTTTAATTGAACGCTGCCCCGTTCTGGGCAACTTCTTGTAAGATTTGTAAAGATCCGCTAGTTCTGTTGAATGGGCAGGATCGACCTAAACGGGTGTTTGCAATATCCTCTTAAACTTAACTCTAAAACTGGTGAGTATCACGACGATGATAGAGGCTCCTTCGGGTCATCAACCTAGGGATGAACGATTACAAAAAATTTTATCTCGTTGGGGAGTGGCTTCCCGACGACAGGCAGAGGTGATGATCCAAGAGGGTCGTATCCGCATCAATGGCGAGGTGGTACATCAACTGGGCCAGAAAGCGAACCCCGATCGCGATGCGATCGAAATTGATGGTTCTCTCCTCTCCCCTCACCATCGTCCCCAGCGCTTTTATCTGTTACTGAACAAACCCCTAGGAGTGATTTGCACTTGTGCCGATCCCCAAAATCGCACTACCGTCTTAGACCTACTTCCTCCCACGCTCTCTCAAAATACCGGTATTCATCCGGTGGGTCGCTTGGATGGAGATTCTACAGGAGCGCTCTTGCTCACCAATGATGGAGACTTTACCTTTCAGATGACCCACCCTAGCCATAGTATTCCCAAAACCTATCGGGTTTGGGTAGAAGGGATTCCCTCAGAATCCGTTCTTGAGGACTGGAGAAACGGTATAGTCTATGAGAATATCCAAACTCTACCGGCTAAAGTGAGACGAATTCGTTCCCAAGGCACTCACAAGACTTTGCTGGAAATTATCTTATGGGAAGGTCGGAATCGACAAATCCGTAAGGTGGCCCAAACCCTAGGGCATCCGGTGGTGAGTCTCCATCGCAGCGCCATTGGATCGATTCGACTAAAATCTTTACCTAGAGGTGAATATCGAGACCTGAGAGCCTTTGAAATTGCAGCGTTGAGAGGAAACTGTGGTACAAAACAGATCGGTGGTGAAGGAGCGTAATCGATGATGAAGAAACCAAAAACCATGCAATCCTCGGTAAATGAGTTTGAGTCCTTGAAAAGTATTCTGATTGACTTGGGGTCTCAATTGCGAGATCGCCGTCAGGAGAAAGGTTTGAGTTTAGATTACATTGCTACGAAAACCCGTATCCGCCAACGCCTATTAGGGGCGATCGAGGAAGGAAAACTCGAACAACTCCCCGAACCGGTTTATGTCCATTATTTCCTGAGACGCTATGCCGATTTCTTAGGACTCGATGGCCGAAGCTTTGCCAGTCCTTTCCCCTCAGAGTCTCGGTTTAACTTACTCAAGCCCTCTTGGATGCGTTTACCGATGTGGCAACTGCGTCCAGTGCATTTGTATATGTTGTATGTGGCGATTATTTTTGGCTCGGTTAATGGCTTATCCTATTGGATTGAGCATTCTGCGGGGCCGTCGATGGATTATTTGGTGGAACAACCCGCAGCAGAAGTGGAGGCGATCGCCTCTAGCCCCCCTTCTCCTCCTGCTCCCGAACCGGAACCCACTTCCCTGGTGGTCAAATCTAAACCGGATAATGGCTCCACAGAGCCGGTGCGGGTGAGTGTGGTGGTGAGTGAACCGTCTTGGGTTCTGATTGAAGCAGACGGAGAAACGGCTTTTGAAGGAACCCTGAATGAGGGAACTCAACAAACCTGGGTGGCGAATCAAAAATTGGTGATCGTAGCGGGTAATGCAGGAGCAATTTCTGTTGCGCTCAATGAGGGTAAATCTCAAACTCTGGGAGAACCGGGTGCGGTAGAAGAAGTGATCTTTACGGCTAACCAGCTCTCCCGCAGTTAAGTCCACTTCTAGGATCGGCCGTAGAGTTGGGTCAGGAGTTGGAGGCGATCGCATAACCACTCGCTAATGGAGTCCGGACGATAACGCCAACTCCAATTTCCCTCTGCTTGTCCAGGGGTATTCATCCGCGCCCTTTGATCTAAACCGAGCAAGTCTTGCATGGGAATAATCGCCCAATTAGCGACCGAAGACAAGGCCAAGCGAATCAAATCCCAATGAATGCCATCGGGACTCAGATGGCCTAAATAATTGACGACGCGATCGCATTCCCAATCCGGTAGATCGTTCTCAAACCAGCCCAAAGTCGTATTATTATCGTGGGTTCCCGTATAAATCAAGCAGTTACGCGGTACATTGTACGGCAAAAAGGGATTGTGAGCGTCGGAACCAAAAGCAAAATGTAACACCTTCATTCCGGGAAAGCCAAACTTATCCCGCAGCGCTTCTACCTCTGGGGTAATAATGCCCAAATCTTCCGCTAAGACGGGTAGCTGACCCAAGGTTGCCTCTAGTTTCTCAAAAAAGGCTTCTCCAGGAGTCGGCATCCAAGTGCCATTAATGGCGGTTTCTTCCCCTTCAGGAACGGCCCAGAAGGATTCAAACCCCCGGAAATGGTCGATGCGAATCCAGTCTACATAGTCGAGCATGGTTTGGAAGCGATCGATCCACCACTTAAACCCCGTCTTCTCTAGATACTCCCAGTCATAAACCGGATTTCCCCATAACTGACCCGTTTCACTAAAATAATCCGGTGGCACACCCGCCATCAACTCCGGTTGTCCGGTTTCCGCATCGATCAAAAAGTTATCCCGATTCGCCCACACATCGGCACTATCATGGGCCACATAAATGGGAATATCCCCAATAATTTCCACATGGTTCTCATTGGCATAGCTTTTGAGCGCATTCCACTGTTGGAAAAACTTAAATTGAGTAAATTGGTGATACAAAATTCTCTCTTTTAACCGCTCTTTAGCCCCTTGGAGGGCACTCTTTTCCCGGTCAACCAAGTCTTCATCCCATTCATACCAGGGTTTGCCCTCTTGATCGTCCTTAAGGGCCATATACAAAACATAATCGTCAAGCCAACTGGCTTTTTCTTGACAAAAAGCCTCAAACTCTTTTTTGGCTTTACTGGAGTCTTGGAGTTTGACTTGAAAGTTTTGGCAGGCTTTTTCCAATAGGGCCGTTTTTACAGCAATCACCTGCTCAAATTCTATCCAATCTAAGGGAAATTCGGGCAGATGGGCAAAATCTTCGTCTTGCAGTAAACCATCCTCTTTGAGATACTCAGGACTAATGAGCATGGGATTGCCCGCCATGGCTGAATAGCACATATAGGGAGAATTCCCAAAGCCGGTTGGCCCTAGTGGCAAGATTTGCCACAGTTTTTGGTGCGTGTGGGCAAGAAAGTCAACAAAGCGATATGCTTCGTGGCCTAAGTCTCCAATACCAAATCGACTCGGAAATGAGGTGGGATGGAGTAAGATGCCACTAAGTCTGGAAGAGGGCATATTCTACAATTGGCATATTTTGCAGCTAACATGATGACCTTATCATGTTCTTGGGATCTCCTTGGGTTTAAATTTTATGCCTTCTCCCTATCGCAAGGCAGGGGAAGGGGATGGGGGGATAGGGAGATAGGGGGATGGGGGGTTTATCCTATGAAAATACTCTGTATGCAAATCTTTAAATTTCTCAGTTCACTATGCAGTATCGTAATCCTACGCCGACGGTTGATATCATTATTGAAATGATTGACCGGCCGGAGCGCCCGATTGTGTTGATTGAACGGAAAAATCCTCCTTTTGGATGGGCCATTCCTGGAGGGTTTGTGGATTATGGGGAGTCGGTGGAAACGGCGGCTATCCGGGAAGCTAAGGAGGAAACGGGCTTATCGGTGGAGCTGGTGGAACAGTTCCATGTGTATTCCGATCCTCAGCGCGATCCTCGTCAGCATACCCTATCGGTGGTGATGATTGCCGCAGCCATGGGTGAACCAGAGGCAGCCGATGATGCTAAGAATTTGGCTCTGTTTGAGTTGTGGCAAGTGCCGCCGGATTTATGTTTTGACCATGACAGCATTTTGAAAGATTATTGGATGTATCGCAATTATGGATTGCGTCCGAGGTTATTTTAAGTGGATGTGAGGAATCTGAATTATGACTCGTAAAGTGATTCAAACCGATCGCGCTCCGGCTCCGGTTGGGCCTTATAATCAGGCGATCGCCGCGACAGGTGAGATGCTGTTTGTTTCTGGGCAAATTGCGATCGATCCTAACACCAATCAATTGGTCTATACCGATGATGTAGCGAAACAAACGGAACAGGTGATGAATAACCTGAAAGCCGTCCTCGAAACTGCTGGCGCGACGTTTGAGAATGCCGTGAAAATGACGATTTTCCTCAAGGATATGAATGATTTTGCTACGGTCAATCAGGTCTATTCTGGCTATTTTAACCCCGAAACAGCCCCCGCTCGCGCTTGTGTAGAGGTAGCACGCTTACCGAAGGATGTTTTGGTCGAAATTGACTGTATTGCCGTTCTTTAAGGCAAAAGGCAAGAGGCAAGAGGCAATGGGGAATAGGCAAGAGGCAAGAGGCAATCCTCTCCATCTCCCCACTCCCCCATTCCCCCATTCCCCCACCTACAAATCATCCTGCCAATTCTGCCCGCGAAGAGCGACAGAGGGCAACCGGTTCAGCTTGGGGGAGGCGATCGCTGCTCCCATTCATCTGCTTTAATTGATCTAACAGCGTCTCCAGCAACTCAATATGATCTGGGGTAAAGAAAATTGAGAACCCATTTCCCCCCAAAGAATACCCCGGAACATACAGCGAAACCTGATCGTGACGAGGGTGATTCGTCAAAATCGTCATCTCCGTACCATCAAGCTTATAGGTCGTATCCGTCCAAGTTTGAGCCATCATTTCACCTCCAATCGCTGCGTTGATTATTTTTTCAACACCCTCATCCTAACCCAAACCCCTCCCCACCGACAACCCATTTTTTGATTTTTTATTCAAACTAGAGATAGGATAGACTTGTAATGGAGAAAACAAATGATCCCAGAAACATTTGGTAAAATTCTGCGTAGGGCACGCAAAGACAAAGGCTATTCCCAAAGGAGCCTCGCCGCCTTGGTCAAGCTTGACTTCACCTACCTGTCCAAGCTAGAAAACGACCGCGCTGACTATCCTCCCAAAGAAGAAGTCATCCGCTCCCTTGCCAAACATCTCGACCTCGACCCCGATATGTTAGTCTGTCTAGCCGGACGCATTCCTCACCAATATGAGGAACTGCTCAAGCAAAACGCCCAAGCCATGCCCATGCTCCTCAGACGGTTACGAGAAAACCCAGACTTCGCCCAAAAGATCTTTCAAGCAGCCAGCGAGGATGCCCCCAGTTGAGTCTAATCAAACCCTACCGCTTTTATCCCAAACCAGAAATCGAGCGTCGGGCCAGCGACCTCCTGTCACGCATGGAATACACCTTCAACGTGAAACTCTCTTGGCCCCTAGAAGTAGACCGCATCGCCGATTTGCTGGACTTGGGAGTGGTTTGGGATCAGATTCCGTCGGACGAGTACGGGCCCATAGCGGCCCGCATTCTCCCCCGAAATCGTCAAATTGAACTCAACGAAGAAATACTCACCTTACCCGAAGGATTTCAAGCTTCCACCCTAGCCCATGAAATCGGCCATTGGATGCTCCATATCAACCATGCAGAAGTCCAGGAAGAACCAGCAACTCATCTCAGCAGCAGTGACGATTCCTTTCTGTGTCGTCCCAATAGTTCCTTAAGCGAACTCGAATCCATTGAATGGCAGGCCCAATACTTTGCCAGTTGCCTGCTCATGCCAGAAACTCTACTGCGCGAATATTGTCATCGTAAAAATCTTACCCGATGGTCTACCCTTTACCAACTGCGAGACGAACTAGGGGTCACCATCTCCAACTTAGTCAACCGACTCCAAGACTTAGGTTGGATTCACATTCCCCAAGGGTCTAGAAAACTCATGTTAGGCCCAGTCAACCGGGAAGAAGAAACACAATCCTGGGGATAGATCATACCAACTTGTAGGGGCGAACGGCCGTTCGCCCCTACAGCCATATCTCATTCTAAAATGAATCAACTATATATCTCAACAATTATTCCCTAGCGAGACATGCGCCGCTTGCGGCGAGCTGCAACTGCTTTACGCTTGCGCTTCTCTTGAGGGGTTTCAAAATGGCGGCGGCTTTTCACATCCGCCAGGATTCCGGCTTTGGACACTTGGCGCTTAAAGCGACGTAGAGCTGAATCAATTCCTTCGTTTTCTCCGACTACCACTTGGGTCATTCTTGTTTTTGTCTCCTAATTTCAGTCAATAGTTGGGTGAACAAGTTTAATTATATTCTATAGCATTGTCAATTGATTCGTAGTCCCATCCCAAGGGAGATCAACTTTATAGGTCTCCACACCATCAATCTCAAGGATTATGTAAAGAATTGTTGCATCTTGCATAAAAACAGGTGGAAAAAAACGAGAACCCTATAGAGGGGTAAATTCAATCCACTCTCACAGACTTCTATACGATTCACGATTCGGGTGAATTCCTACCATCATGAGCTTCTTCAAAAACTTCCGCCGTTCCAACTCCCCTAAAACCGCTAAACCCCAGTCTCAGCCAGGTCAAACCTTCATCCTCGAACCCATCCTCACCCCTTCCGGATTGTTGGTAGACGTAGAGGGAGGTGGTGAAGCTAATGACACGGACATAGAAGTAGATTTAGGGGGAGAAGACATAGACCTAGATGGGACTGAAACCTCCGAAATAGAAGCAACTCCAGACACTGACTCGGAAGACGTTAGCAATGCAGACGAAACCGATGATACAGAAGAAAGCAACAGTCCTGAAGCAACCGACTCAGAAACCGAGCTAGAAATAGAAGAAGAACTGCCCTTTTTTGACTCCCTCCCCGAACCCAAAGATGCTGAAGATGTAGAAAGTCTCAGCTTAGACAGTGATGGAACCCTTGAAACTGATGGAGAGCCACAACTGATTTCCGCTCTCTCAGCCAACTCCAGCGAACCCGAAGAAGCTGAAACCCCAGACACTGATGGTACTGAAGAGAACCCAGAAGACACCGTAGACGAGACAGAAGAAGACAGCGAAGACATTACCCCAGTTTTAGACATTTCCCAACCCAACTTTACCTTTGACTCCGGTATCTTCACCGTCGGAGAAACCGGAGAAGTTCAGATTGACTACATCTTTGACGGTGGGGGATACAAAGGAGAACTGGCAATCTTTTCCCTAGACGGAATGGATGAATTTGAACCGGGTTCTGAAGACTTTATTCAGGAAGCCTCTAGTCGCGCCTTAAGTAGCTCAGAACAAGGTCACGTGGTCATTTCCGACGCAGATGAAGGAGCCAGATTTAGTGGTAACTTAGGCGAGCGCGACCAAAATGCTGGGGAGTATTTGGGCGTGAAAACCTTTAATATGCGCTCTGGAGATACCTTCGGCGTAATGTTAGTTCCCAATAAAACCGTTGCTAGAGTCTTTGACAATCCAGCAATTGGCGGTTCTGGTCGTCCTCTATTCTCCATGGTAACCTCCAATCCCTATGAAGGCTTCCATGTCGGACAAATTGCCGATGTTACCGGGGATGGTTCCACCTTTGTGATGGAAGACATCCGCATCGATGGTAAAACCGATTCAGACTATAACGATATTATCTTCCAGATTCGGGGAGCCAAAGGCAAAGCAGCGCTGATGGATGAAGTGCTTGCAGAAGGAGAAGATTGGCGCGAGACTGAGTTAGGCAAAGGGATTATCGAGTATGTTAAGCCTTATGTGACTCCCGATGCGGTGGATGAAGTCGCAGGAGACTTAGTTGAGGATGTGGAAACGCTCCTGGAGTTCTTGGAGGAGACGACAGAAGCGGAAGAAAGTGACACTGCTGATGTGGTGGAACCGGAGGTTGAGCAGCAAGAGACTGAGGGTAACTCAGATGAGGACGTTGTAACCGTTGATGAGGATGAAGCTTCTGAACCCGAAAATAGGGTAGAACCGACAGTTGTGGAGCAAGAGAGTGAGGAAACTGAGGATAACTCAGATGAGAAAGTTGTCACGGTTGATGAGGATAAAGCTTCTGAACCGGAAAATAACGTAGAACCGACAGTTGTGGAGCAAGAGACTAGCGCAACTGAGGATAACTCAGGTGAAAATGTTGTAACCGTCAATGAAGATGAAGCTGCTGAACCAGAAAATAGGGTAGAACCAACAGTTGTGGAGCAAGAGAGTGAGGGTAACTCAGGTGAGGATGTTGTAACCGTTGATAAGGATGAAGCTTCTGAACCCGACAATAGGGTAGAACCGACAGTTGTGGAGCAAGAGACTAGCGCAACTGAGGATAACTCAGGTGAGGAAGAACCACCGGTTACGGTAGGGGAAAATAATCCCGTTGCAGAGGAAGAAGAAGCAGTTGTTGCGGAGACTACGGAGACTGAAAACGGGGAAAGTTCTGATGATTTAGAGGAAAATGCGGTAGAAGCGCAAGAAATTGTCGAAGAGATTGAGGGAGAGAATACGGATACGGAACCGGTGGAACCGGAACCGACGGTGAAGCAGGAACTGGTAGCGCGGTTGGAAACGCTGACGAGTAACCTAGAGGAGATTGACACCGAAGAGAGTTCGATTACTCAACTGAAAGAAACCGTGACTACCTTTGCCGATAGTTTAACCCGGAACTCTGAAGAGCTTTCCCAGGTGCAGGAAGTGGCAACCACACGGTTAGTGAACCGGTTGGAAGCAGTCGCGCAGCAGTGGGTGTCGGGGGGAGAAGAACCCACGGTATTCGAGTTTGCGGAAACTGAGCAACCGTTGGTGGGTGTGATTGACACGGGATTTAGTGGGGATAATCCAGATATTGATTATTCTCGGATTACCCTGGGAACGGATTATGTTGATGGTGATGATAATCCCTTGTTGTCAGCAGGAGAAGGGAATGAGCATGGAACCCATATCCTGGGGATTATTGGCGCAACTCAAGACAATGGTATTGGCATTGATGGGGTGAATGATAAGGCTCCTCTGTGGGTGAGTCGCGCCATTGGTTCGGGACAATGGGCAGAGTCTTTGAGGGAGTTTGTGGATGCTGCTCAAGAGTCGGGACAACCGAATGCGGTGGTGAATCTGAGTTTGGATTTAACTCAGGTGGATGCCGAGGGGAATGTGACGACGCGCTATGAATTTACCCCAGAGGAGCGAGATGCTATTGAATATGCCCGCCAAAATAATGTCCTGATTGTAGCTGCTGCCGGGAATGACGGTGGCGTGATGTCGGTTTTGGGACAAGCCTCTCAGGAGTTCGACAACATTATGACAGTGGGGGCGGCGGAACAGTTTGACCCTGATATGTCGGTTTGGAAAGGAGTTGACCGCACCAATTATTCCAGCTATGGTCACAGTTTGGATGTGATGGCCTATGGGGGAACGATGGAGAATCCCCAATTGTCCTTAGCTGGGGAAGGAACCAGTGCTATGACGGGGACTTCTGTGGCGACGGCGAAGGTTACGGGGGCGGTGTCCCAGGTTTGGGCGGCTAATCCTGAGTTGAGTTACCGTCAGGTGGTTGAAATTATCCGCGATACGGCCACGGATTTGGGCGACACGGGTGAGGATGCTGAAACGGGCGCTGGCTTATTGAATCTGACGGCGGCGGTGCATTTGGCGAAAGAAATGAAGCCACAGGAGTATAGTACACCAGAGCTGTTGAGTCCTGAAACTTGGAGTGGTAAGGATATCTTTACGCCAGGTGAACGGGCAGTTCAGAATGTGAATGTGCCTCCCGAATGGCGGCGGCACTATTACGGCTGGTTGGATTCAAGCAACCCTTCTGATACCTTTGCTTTCAAAATTGATCAACCGACCCCGCTACAGTTTTCACTGGATTTTCCGGGAAGTGCTATTCTTCGCAAAAATGGTCAAGAGGTCTTGAGGGGTAAGTATGACGGAAATATCGTTTATGCGGGTGCAAACGGAAAACTCGATCGGGGTTCCTATGTTCTAACCGTTAATCGCGGTCGCTATCCCAAAATCGATCAATATCGATTGGTGATGAATTTTATTGACGGTAGTCAGGGTAAAGAAACTCCTGTGGTTGAGTTTCTACCGGCCAAGCAAGTCATTCAGCCCCCAACTCCGAGTCCAAGTCCCCGACCGACTCCGAGTCCAAGTCCCCGACCGACTCCAAGTCCAAGTCCGTGGCAGAATCCCTGGCAGACTCCGAGTCCAAGTCCGTGGCAGAATCCCTGGCAGACTCCAAGTCCAACTCCGAGTCCGACTCCCCAACCGACACCGAATCCGGCCCCAACACCAACACCGACTCCAACACCAACACCGACTCCGACTCCGACTCCGACTCCAAGTCCGACTCCCCAACCGACACCGAATCCGGCTCCAACACCAGCTCCAACACCGGCTCCATCGCCTTCAGCACAGGAGATAGCTGCTAAAGAACGGGCAATTGAAGAGGTTCGTGCGGTCTATGAGGCGAATCGTAGGCGTTTAGGTAATTCACGGGGAGAGATCCAGATTTTTGAGCAGTCATTTAATGGCGTGAATATGCCTGCGGTGCAATACTTTGATGGTGGGTATATTGTTTGGAATGGTCAGAAGGCAATTCCCTACTTTACTGGGACTGGGAAGGCCTTACCCAATATTAAATTACCCTCGACGGTTAAGCCGATTTGGAGTGTTGTTCCATCGAGTAACGTAACTAATGTTCCCGATGGTCGTCACACCTATCCTAATATGCGGGGCAGTAGCGAATACTGGGTGGAGTTAGACGGGAATAAAAACGATATTAGTTTGGCGGCGCGGAATACATCTCTGGCTCACCCAGACTTACGCACCACTGTCTATCGCGACCTCGGTGGGGGGCGGCTGCAACAGGTTCCTTTGACCGAGATCGATCCGGGTGGCAATTATACAAATTACAAAGATTTGCCAGATGGAAAATATCTCATCAAGGTGGATGTCGAGCAGTCCAAAGCGAACGTTCCCTATGAGATGGTTGTGAATTTAGACCAAGCTGGGGATAGTTTGGCAAAAGCTCGAAATTTGAATCAAAAGTATGGACAAATTGATGGTCAGCGCATCATTCTCAGCGACCACGTGGGTCTACCCCAGGGTGACAAAGATTTATATGCCTTTACCACTAGCGATTTTCAACCGACCTTGCAGTTTGCTGTTCGTAGTTTATACAGTGACTTGAACGAAGCAACCAGGAAGCGGCTGTTGGATGGTGATATCAAGATGCGGCTGTTGGATGCTAATGGTAATGCAGTGCTGTTAAATTCTGATGGCAAGCAAGTATCATCCGTTGATTCTAAGAATCGTAAATCAACATTCGCAGCTAAGAAACTGGAACCGAATAGCAAATATTATGTGGAGGTTACGGCTAAAGACGGTTCTCGGACTAACTACGATTTGGTTTTGAATTTTGAGCAACTCTGGGCACCAGATGGACGACATGAGTTTGACGGTTTAAATGATGAACTTGAGTATAATTTTAAGGTTCATGATAATGCGACCGATCGCACCTTGCACACTAGAGTAGATGATGCCAGTGGTAAGACAATTGACTCTCGTCACTACACCTTGAAAATTTACCGAGAACAGAATGGGAAATCGGTTGAGGTGAATCCAAATAGTACGGGTGATAGTGTATTTCGCTATGCTTCTCTGACTCCCGGCCATTATCGTGTTGTGATGACTCCTAAGCCATCAATGCCTTCATCTGATAATTACACCTTTGTTCATAACTTAGATCAAGCAGGGTCAACTCGATCTAAGGCTCGGAATCTAGGTAATATTGGTGGCAAGCGAGTCACCGTGAATGACCATGTTGGAATTGCTGACCTCGGGGATTACTATAAGTTTTCTACTGATTCAGATATTTACCGCTTGCGATTTGCGGTTCGTCATCCGAGTGAAAACAAGCATTTACCTCTGGAGGGAGATGTTGAGTTTATTTTGTATGACAAGAATGGCCAGGAGAAAGCAAAAGCTAAGTCTAAGAATCGGGAATCGATCTATGTCGAATTTGATGATTTTGAACCCAACAGCGACTATTATGTTCGAGTCAAGCCTCAATCTGGTGATTCCGGCAACTATCATTTGGTTTTGAATGCGGAAGAGTTTTTAGGAAGTTATGTCAATGGATATCTACTGCCTAAAAATTTCTACGAAGTTTGGAAGCAATACAACATGGGTACGCCGACTTCTGAGGTACAGACTCATCCAAGTGGGGCGAAGTTCCAAATGTTTGATAAGCCTGGTTTGGGTACGTCTTCAATTGTTAGTAGTTCCCATGGAACATTCCCGCTCTATGGTGCAATTCGCAGCTACTATGTCAATACGGCAAGCGGGTTGAATGGGCCATTGGGTGTACCGAAGAGTGCTGAGTACAAGTGGAAGGGATATACACGGCAGGATTTTGCTGGTGGCTATATTCTGTGGAAGGCTGGACAAAGTGCCATTGGATATCGCCCCGATGGTTCGCTATTGTATCCGCCTACAAGTGGCGGTGGAAGTGTTGGTGCTGTGACTAATCCACTGCTGACTCGACAAAATGCCAGCTACTTTAATGCTCGTCCTCAGTTCTATACGACTGGTAACATTTTTGCTGTAGGGGGTGTTTATGGTTCTAGTCTTGTGGGCGGTCTTGGTAAGACTGAAGGTAACTGTACTTGGTATGCTCACGGTCGAGTCAAGGAGTTAGGTGGTAATTCCGCAGTTTTAAATGTGATGTATGATGATGCACATCTATGGGACGATCAACTGCGGGCAGCAGGATATGGACACTATATCCATAGTTCCCCTCAACCTGGTGATATTGCTCAATGGAACAATCATGTTACTGTTGTTGAATCTGTTAATAATGATGGAACAATTACCATTTCAGAGTCTCATCATACGACCAATTGGGATGGTGGAGGTATTGGAACTCTCCATAATGTGCGTACTATTTCAGCAAATAGACCTGAACGATTCATTCGTGTTCCTGGAGTTAAGGTAGAGTCTGGTAACTCTGGTGGTAGCGATCCAGGTGAGTCTGGACAAAATCCGGTGAATACCCCAGAAGAAAAAACACGAGAAGAACGAAAAAATACGTTGTTTCAACAACTTAAAAACTTTTTGGATGGCCTTAATGATAAGTCTCAAGATTTTGCAGGAATTGGTAGTGGACCTTTCATTGCTGCTGCTGAAAAGCTTATAGAGGAACCGTTGAAAAAATACTTCAAGTTGGGTGCTGATGATTGGAAACATTTGCCAATTTATAAACAAATTGATGATCTGGTTTCCCTGTTGATAAGTAAAATCAGAGGAGTGATTAATAATCATGTTGCTCCTTTGTTAAAGACGGCATTGAAAAAAGGGTTAGCTAAAATGTCTGATTGGATAATGCAAATTGCAGCACAAATCTATATTGATTTGTCACCTCAACAGCAAGATCAGTTGCTATCTGCAATTCAAAAAATCATTAAATTCAACCAATCTGATTTAATCAAAGGGTTGAAAAACTTCGATATTAAAAAAGCCTTCAATGGAATAATGGATGCATTCAAAGAATGGACTCCATTAATAAAGAAAATGGCTAACAAAATCCTACCTCCAAGTAGTAAAAAAGCATTCAATCGTTTAGTAGATGCCACAAAAAAAGCACCTGGCCCGCTCAAAATTGTCGGATACCTATTTGATGGTCTTCAAATTGGCTTTGGAGAAGACAAAATGAAAGAAGTCTTTAAAGTTATTGGTGCTACTGCTGGATCAGCCCTGCTGGGTGCAGTAGTTCAACCTCCTGCATCAGCAGCACCTGGTCTAGGGAATCTCTTACTGGGAGCTGCGGCGGCTTTTGGTGGTGCATGGGCAGGAGAATCTATTAGTGGATGGCTATATGATTTACTTAAGCCTTTCATCGAAGATTTTATGTATGGCATTGGTCAACTATTTAATGAATTAGCAAAAAAAGCTAGTGAAGTTGGCGAAGGTATTCTAGAAGGCATCAAACGTTTTTTCTTGGGTATTCCTGTTTATGCTGAAGAAGAAAATGCATATAATGCAGCCCAAATTTGGAACAGTCAAGTTGGGAGGGGTAGTGAGTATGAAAAATATCTTTCAGAAGAGGCCAAGCAATACTTATATGCGTAGCTCGATCAAGATCTAGCACTAGGGTGCCCTGCACGGGGAATCACAATACCTTGACTTCGGTCTAATTTAATTCCCCGCTAACAAACCCTACGCGATCGCGTCTTGGGTAAGGGCGATCGGGCGAGGCATTTCAGGCGATCGCACTGGAGAAGTGATTGTGGGGGCGATAAAACTCCGTTTCGCTTGGCGATCGCGTCTTGGGTAGGGGCGATCGGGCGGGGCATTTCAGGAGATCGCAGGGGAGAAGCGGTTGTGGGGGCGATAAAACTCCGTTTCGCTTCGCGATCGCGTCTTGGGTTGGGGCGATCGGGCGAGGCATTTCAGGCGATCGCATTGGAGAAGCGGTTGTGGGGGCGATCGCGCTTTGGTTGTTTTCTGTAGTGCGATCGCACATCCATCATGCGATCGCAAAATCAGTTAGTGACGGTAGGGTGCGTTAGTCGGGGATAAATTTTAAACTTAATCAGTCAATTAAAAAGCCCGACGTAACGCACCAAATTTCTCCGTTTCGCTTCGCGATCGCTTAAGTTATAATCAATGAACCATTCAACTCATCATTTGCATCCATAATGAGTATCACTGAAACTCAAGGTATCACCTCTGAAACCATCCTAGAATCTCTCCGGGAAATCTACCCTCACA
>NZ_JAQOSP010000105.1 GCF_030068475.1 Roseofilum acuticapitatum BLCC-M154
CAGCGCAAAGCGCTGTATCGGTGGACAGTAGGAAAAGATCCCCCCTTGCCCCCCTTAAAAAGGGGGGAATAGGAAAGTCCCCCTTTTTAAGGGGGATTTAGGGGGATCAAGATGTCCCACATAACAGCGAAAACTGCTGTAAACCCAGAAACCGGGTTTCTGAATCGTTGCCCAGGCTCCCTAGTTTCAAGAGAGGAGTGGGAGCGTCTCGCTCCCTGGTTTCTCTAGCGAGCAAGTCTCGCTCCCTGGTTTCTTTAGCGAGCAAGTCTCGCTCCCTGGTTTCTCTAGCGAGCAAGTCTCGCTCCCTGGTTTCTCTAGCGAGCAAGATGCTCGCACTCCTAATATTGCACTATATGGCGCTACGCATTCAAGTTAGGACAACTTGAGGCTTTTTAAGGGGGACTTTTACTGCACAACCTTTCGAGAGTCCCAATCAACCCAGAAACCCCATTTCTTGCCCTTCTAACGGCCTAACAATTCTTCGGCTCGCTTGGCCAAGTTTTCCGCACTCAAACCGTTATAGGCCATAATCTCGCCCGCACTAGCAGCCGTTTCTCCCCGTTTCCAGGCAAAAACATCCCGCTTACAGGTACTGCGTAACATAACCGGTTCGAGCAGGGCACTGGCTCCTCCACTGATACCAATCAAGGCATCCCCACCCAATAAGGACTCAAATCCCGCATCATCTAAGAAATGGCTATCTTTTTCCGTGCAAGTTTCCCAAGCCACATCAGTCGGACGATATAACCGTCGGGGATTAATCACAGAAACAATACGCACGCCAATGCCCTCATCTTCCAATTCTAGAGCAGCTTCAAACGTGGGAATTAAGGGCATATCGCCAATTACGGCAAAGACAACTTTCTGTTTGCCTTCCGTTTCATGGAGAATAATGCCCCCATCTTGCAGAGCTTGGCGGGTTTGGTCGAGGGTGGTGCGAACCGGTAAAGGCGATTTACTAGCCGTAATCGTAACACCCTTATTTCTTGTGCCTAATGCCCACTCATAACAAGCTTGAATACTATTGGCATCGCAGGGGAAGAGGGGGAAAACATTACCATTTCGCATCATGGCAGCAAAATAGTTTTCGATTTCTGGCCGTTGGTGCGTCCAACCGTTGCGTCCTTGCTCCAATGCTCCAGCCGTAAATAGGGTGATGGTGGAAGGGGTGGGACGGCGCAATTCTGCCATCGCTTGGGTGACGGTTTGCCAAATGGGCAGGCCGTTGATGGCAAAGGATTCGTAGGAACACCAGAGGGTACGCGCTCCAAAGAGGGCAAGTGCTGCGGCTAACCCGGCACAGGCATCTTCACTTAGGGGTTCATAGACTTGCCCTTGGGGCCCTTGGAAGTAGTCTTCATCAGGAGTCGGGTGGAGAATTTTTAGACCGATGTTAACGTTATTAATTCCAGATGCCGCATTACCATCGGCGTTGGTGAGCAGGAAGTTGGGGTCAGTTTTGCCCACATGAACGATTAACTCACCCATGGCAGTGGTGGCTACTTTTTTGTCGCCTTTGACGGGGTATTCGGTGAGGGGAAGTTGGCCGAGTTCGGGTAGGGGGAGTTCTTTTTCGGTGACGACATGGTGAGAAGCGGGGCCTCCAGCAGAGCGCTCAAAGTTGGTGCGGACGAGTTGCCAGGCTTCGGGGGTGAGGGCCCGTTCTTGGAGGGCACTCACGATGTAGTCTTTTTCGGTGCTGTCTCCGGGATAGAGGTTGTGGGATTTTGCGCCTCGTTTGTGGACTCCTGCGCCTTTGAGTTGTTTGACGATGAGGACGGTGAGTTTGCCGCCTAGGGCAGATTGGGCGGCTTGGTGGGTGGCTTCGAGGATTTCTTGGACGAATTGAAGCCGGTTTTTGAAGGAGAATTGGGTGCTGTCTACATAGTCTCCGGGTTGGTTGGTGTCGTCGAAGTCTTTGGCGTTGACGAGGATGACTTCTTCAAAGCCGTTACCTTCCCAGTATTGGATCATTTCTTCGTTGGTTTTGGTGGAGACCATGCTGTGGTGTTCCTGGGAGTAGCCGTTCCAGACGAGGATGGGGAGGAAGTTGGTGATGTCGGGGAAGGCGGTGTGGAAGTGGCCGAAGCTGCTCATGATGTAGGGTTCGCCGAGTCCACCGTCGCCGATGGTGACGGGGAAGAGGATGCCGGGGTGGAGTTTGGCTCCGGCCATGGCGAAGTGTTGTCCTTGACCGAGGGGGCCGGCGGGGTTGAGGAGTCCGGGGATTTGCCCGGAGAGGTGGCCGAGGAGTCCGTGCATTTCCCGGAAGCGTTCGCGCATGTTTTGTACGGTTTCGATGCCCATGTCTTCGAGGGAGCGGTCGAGGAACATATTGCTGTAGAAGCCGGGGGCGTGGTGACCGACTTCGGTGAGGATATTTTTGTGACCGAGCATGACGAGAGCGGCGATCGCATCGGCAATGCTGGCAAATCCACCGGGGTGTCCGGATTGTTTGGAGGCGGTGATTTGCAGGGTGAGATATCGCAGGGCATCGGCGGCGAGGAGGGTTTGGTAGGCGGCCCGCTCGTCACTGGGGGCGCTAATGGCGGTTTGTCCGGCTTCAATGGCGGGTTGACTTCCGTAGGTGTCAAATTCTGGCAGGGTGTCCGCAAAACATTGGATTCCTTGACAAAAAGATGGGATTGTGGTAGTGGCGGTCATCAGTAAAAAAATCCTCTGGTGTGGTTGGAGATCGTTAAATAAATCTTACAATGTTGCCGGACACTCTATTGGGGAGAGTCTATTGGTTAATTACCGGGTAACCTATTTATAAAAGTTTATAGATCTAGAGTTTTCCATAGAAAAATACTGAAAAAAGAAGAGTTCTTCTCCCATGGAGTCAGAGTAAGAACCCTTGCTAAAATTGTATTTCACAAGGTGGGTCACCCTCGGATTGACCTGATTGCCCCCTAGAACTGAGAACCCCTGTTAATGAAAGCCTTTAGTTTTTCCAAGGTTCCCCCGATTTATTTTGGTGCTGGCCAAGTTCGACAATTATCTCGTTTAATTGCCCAATTTCAGGGTCGGAGGGTACTGCTGATTACGGGGGCACAGTCTTTAGAAGCCTCTGGTAAGCTAGAACAGATTAAGACGGATTTAAGCGAGTTTGGCCGGGTATATCATACGATTTGCGATCGCGAACCGACGGATGCTCTGATTGATGGCATTTGTGCCGAGAGCCGCGACCATTCTATTGATGTGGTGGTTAGTATTGGGGGAGGCAGCGTCATTGATGCGGGAAAGGCGATCGCCTGTAATATGCCACCAGAGTCTGGGGCGATCGATCGCATCCAAAGTCTAGTGACCAACCCTCAACTGACTCACTCCAAAATCCCCTTGATTGCCATTCCCACTACCGCCGGTGCAGGAAATGAAGTCACCCCGAAAATGGCGATCGACCGGGTAGGAGTTTTAGGAACCAAAGCCTTTTTCTCCCATCCCCAATTTACCCCAGATGCCGTAATTCTAGACCCAGAACTGCTGATTTCTTGCCCCTCCGAACTCACTGCCGCCTGTGGGTTAGTCACCTTATCCCATTTAATGGAAGCTCAGTTTGCCCTACATACCTCGGTCTTAACCGAAGCTATTATTTGGAGCGGCTTAGAAGCTCTCAAAGATAATTTACTCCTGGCCTGTGCAGTGGGAGCCACTAGCCAAGCCGTACGGGGAAAAATGGCCTATGCCTCCTGTGCCTCTGGTATTGGTCAAGCCAATAGCTCTATCGGACTGTTGCAAGGACTCGCTCTCACCCTGAGTAGTTTTTGCCCCATTCCCTATCGGGTTGCTTGTAGCACCTTAGCCGGTTCTGCTCTCCGGGTGAGTATCAGAGCTTTGCGTACCCGTTATGCCCAAAATCCGATTCTGCTGAAAATTGCTAAGGTTGGGGAGCTTTTTGATGGCCGCACTCAGCAAAGCCCCAACTATTATTGTGATGCCTTGGTCAATATTGTAGAGGCATGGGTACAAATTTTACCGATACCTCGTCTCGGTGAATATGGAATTAAGCCTAAAGATCTGCCTCCGGTTGTAGAAAAAACCCTGGATTATTGTCCCGATGTGGATCTCCATCGGGATGAGATCTACGCCATCTTACAGGATAGATTGTAGGGCTATGGGCGATCGCGGGTAATGGGTAAGCTCACCTTATGAGAGATAAAAAAATATTATATTTCAAAAGACTTGCAATCCAATCAGCTTATGCATACACTAAAAGTATGAAAGCAATAGGAGCAATAACTAATGTTCAACTTCCTCTTTACCCAACGCCCTGCTAACCCTGAAATGCAAGGAAACGATAACCCCATCAAACGGTACTTACAACCTTTACGGCAATGGCTCAATCGCTTTGAAATTCGTGACGAAAGCATGGCTCATTTCCTCTGTCGTATGATTCCCGTTCAATGTCCTTTTGCCCGCGATCTTTATTTGTTTGGTCGCAAAATTGGCCATATTCCCCCCTTGTGCAAGTTAAATCCCCTGTATGAAGAAGTGGTTGCTTTGCGATTCCGCGCTCTGTGTTATTTGGCTGATGAATGTGGACAAGATATTCGCATTTATTGTTAAGCGCACCGCGCTGGTAATCGGTAAAACACACTCTCTCCCAAAGGTATAGATCGCCGTACTTTCCTCAGTTGCTTACATCAGCAAATCCCTTAGCTCTGGATATCGTCGAATCGAGCCATCAATTGTAGCTAATTGTGCTTGGTATTCTATTGCTGTAGCTATAATAATTCTGTCAAACGGATCTCGATGAATGGGTGATAGCTGCACTGCACGAGAAGCAATCTTTGGAGTCAGAGGAAAAAGAGAAATTCCGGAGGGATCTAACGCTTCTTGCAACCAAAGATCGAGAGTATAGGGCAATGATAAGCGTCCGCGTTGTCCTGCTAAAGCTACTTCGTAGCAAGAGACTGAAGCTATACCGACTAAACTTGCTGTTGAGATGATGTCTACCCAAGCAGTAGGAAACCGTTCCCATTGGAGATTAACAAACCAGATCCAGATGTGGGTATCTAAGAGAATTATTTCAGGCATTCCCAATCGTTTTCATCCACAATAGGACTGACCAAATCTCCTGTAATTTTAGCTTTGCCTGCAATTAAGGGTGAAGGTTGGCGGCGTTGTCCAGTAGAGGTGGGAAACTCTTCTAGAATAGAAATGGCAATGCGAGCTGAATGAATGGGGGGTTTTTGGGTCAACCACACAATCTTACCATTTTGATATAAGGCTTCGTATTGCATAAGTTTCCCTCTAAATTGACTGCCTAGAGATATTATAACTTCCAGACCAATAGAAGTGTAACATGGGCAGGGGACAGAGTTTGGTATAATTTGACGAGTTATTGCTCGACCCAAACCCATGAGTACCCAACCGAAAATAATTGTTCTTGACGACGATCCTACCGGATCGCAAACGGTGCATAGTTGTTTGTTGCTGATGCAGTGGGATGTGGAAACCCTGCGGTTTGGCTTAACGGATGATTCGCCGATTGTGTTTATTTTGACGAATACGAGGGCGCTGACTCCGGAGGAAGCGCGGCAGGTGACGGTGGAGGTGTGCCAAAATTTGAAGCAGGCGATCGCCGCAGAAAAGATCGAAAATTTCTTAGTCGTCAGTCGCTCAGACTCTACGCTCCGGGGCCATTATCCCATTGAAACGGATGCGATCGCCGCCGAACTCGGCCCCTTTGATGGCCATTTTCTCATCCCCGCCTTCTTTGAAGGGGGACGGATCACCCGCGATAGTATCCATTATCTGATGGTGGACGGCACGCCTACCCCCGTCCATGAAACGGAATTTGCCAAAGATTCTGTTTTTGGCTACTCCCACTCCTATCTTCCCGATTATGTCGCCCAAAAAACCCAAGGTCAAATTATCCGCGATCGCGTCCAACGGTTTCTCCTCGAAGATATTCGCGAAGGCAGCTTTGACCGTCTCATGACCCTCACCGATAATCAATGTGGGGTCGTAGACGCAGAACACCAAGTTGACCTAGACTGGTTTGCCGGTGACCTATTGCGAGCCAGTTCCCATGGTAAACGCTTCCTCCTCCGCAGTGCTGCCAGCATTCTCACCTCCCTAGCCCAACTGCCCCAGCAACCGGTAATGGCCGAACATATGAATCAATATGTGCGCGAAGGCAAACCCGGCGTAATTTTAGTCGGCTCCCATGTGAAAAAAACCACCGAACAACTCACCGAACTCCTAAAAGAGCCAGAAATTAAGGGTATAGAAGTCGATGTCAGTCATTTACTCAAAAATGACCCTAACAGCCAAGAAAACCTCATCCAGAGCATTTTAAGCCAGGTTCAGGACATCCACAGCCAAGGGCAAACCCCCGTGATTTACACCTCGCGCCAAGAACTCACCTTTCCCACCATTCAAGCGCGACTCGACTTTGGGAAACAGGTGTCGCAAGTGCTAATGACGGTGGTTCAGAACCTCCCCGAAGATATGGGCTATTTAATTAGCAAAGGCGGAATAACCTCCAACGATGTTCTCAGTCAGGGGTTAAAATTGCGATCGGCTCGTCTACTTGGCCAAATTCTCCCCGGATGCTCCCTGGTGCGTACCCCCATCGATCATCCTCGATTCCCCAACCTACCCGTAGTTCTCTTTCCCGGAAATGTCGGCGATCGCCACGGGTTAGCCACTGTCTATCAACGATTAAACCAGTCATCTGCTCACTGAACCCCCTGAACGGGATCTTAGCCGTACCATTTTATGAAATTATGGTTAAAAGAGTTTTGGCGATCCCCGATCCTGAGCCATCTATCCTCAGTTGGGGAGCAGCAGAACTCCGTTGGAGGAAAACACATTTGGTCAACGCTAACCACTCAACTATGAAATACCGCGCTTTTATTTCTGTCATTCTAGCCTTGTGTTTGAGTCTGATTACCGCCTGTAGTGAAGGCCCAGCCGTAGGCAGCGACTACACCTATGATGATATTAGAAACACAGGTTTAGCTAATAACTGTCCCCAATTGGAAGAAACCGCTAGAGGTTCTATTCCCCTAGATTCGAGCAAGAGCTACATCTTGACCGATCTATGCTTGCAACCGAACGACTATTTCGTGAAAGAAGAAGCCACCAGCAAGCGCAAAGAAGCTGAGTTTGTACCCGGTAAAGTCCTTACCCGTAAAACCTCCAGCCTCACTCAAGTCTATGGAGACCTCACCTTTACCTCAGATAAAGCTCTGACTTTTGCAGAAAAAGGTGGAATTGATTTCCAAAATATTACGGTTCTCTTACCCGGAGGCGAAGAAGTTCCCTTCTTCTTCACTATCAAAAGTCTACTTGCCCAAACTGAACCCGGTGCAGATAGCATCAATACTTCAACCGATTTTGAAGGTAAATTCCGCGTTCCCTCCTATCGGGGAGCAACCTTCCTCGATCCTAAAGGGAGAGGGGTAGCCACCGGTTATGATAATGCTGTTGCTTTACCTTCTAGTGCAGATGATGAAGATTTGACCCTGGCTAATGTGAAACGGGTTCAAGTTGGTGAAGGAGAAATTTCTTTACAAGTTACTAAAGTTGACCCCAGCACGGGAGAATTTGGGGGAATTTTTGTCAGTGTCCAACCTTCGGATAATGATTTAGGAGCCAAAGAGCCTGTAGATGTGAAAATTAAAGGCGTTTTCTACGGTCGCGTGGAAGAAGATTTGAGCTAATTTGATTGCAATTAAATCATCAGTAGGGGCAACAGTGGTTTGTCCCTATTTTTTTGGCAGGCACTATGGCTTACAGCGCTTTGCGCTGTGATGGGGGGATGGGGGAATGGGGGGATGGGGGAATGGGAGCGCAAACAACAGACTCAATCTAGCTTTGAGCAAGCGGACATGAATGAACTATTCTAGCGATCTTTAAAAGCTGCCATTCATGTACCTTATAAAGTGTGAAAACTGCTGTATTAACGATCGCCGAGGGCATCTAGTAATGTTTGATTCTCACTTTGGGAACGAACCGCTATACGGAAATAGCGATCGCCCAATTCAGGAAAACTCAGGCAGTCTCGGATCAGGATCTGGTATTCTTTTAATAACCACTCCTGTAGCTCGGTCACCGACCCATCTGTTTTCACCAATAAGAAATTAGCTGCTCCTGGGTAAGGATCAAACCCCGGCAGCGATCGCAACCCTTGCCAAAGATGGTCGCGGGTGGGGGGTAACCACTGCCAAGTTTGCCGTTGAAAATCATAATCCTGGATGGCTGCTATCCCAGCCACTTCCGCCAGGATATTCACCGGCCAAGGATCGCGCCAAGTTTGCCACTGCTCAATTAAGGTGGGAGCGGCGATCGCATAACCCAGACGCAAACCGGGCAAACTATAAAACTTAGTGAGCGATCGCACCACCACCAGATGGGGATAATCTGGGATCAGGGGGATTAAACTTTGGTCTTCTGAGGGGTCTAGAAAGTCCATGAAGGCTTCATCAATAACCACAAACTCAAATCGATCCAAAATTCGGACAATCTCCTCCTGTCGCCATAATTTGCCCGTCGGATTATGGGGATTATTCAGCAATAAGCCCGATCCAGGATTACAGGAATCGGGAAAAGGAGAAGCTAACTTAGACAGATCTAGAGGATAGGCTTGAATCGGAACCCCAAAGGCTTGTAGCGCTCGTTGATAGTCTCGAAATGCTGGAGTCATCAGATATACACAGCTACACTCTCGAAACTGACGAGCGATCCAAGTCAGTAATTCTGCGGCCCCATTCCCCGGCCAGACAAACTCTGGGGGAAGTTGATGAAACCACCCCAGATGTTTCCGTAACTCGGAGTACCGGGGATCTGGGTACAGAGTAATCCGATTCAAATGGGTATTAATGGCGGCGATCGCCGATTGTGGAGGGCCTAACGGATTGATACTAGCGGAAAAATCCAGCAGGCGATCGGGTGAACAGCCTGCAATTGAGGCTGCCCAAACCAAATTTCCGCCATGAACCGGACGCTTCCAAGACACTGGCTTGACTGATATCAACCGGTAGCTCTCTTAGTCTTTCGGGGGAGCCACTTTTTCCTTAAACAGCTTACCCGCCGAAAACGCAGGAACCTTAGTCGCCGGGATTTCCATCTTATCTCCCGTTTTCGGATTCCGTCCTTCCCGCGCTTTCCGCTCCCGCGACTCAAACGAGCCAAAGCCAACCAAGGTCACTTTATCGCCCTCAGAAACCGCTTCCATAATCGCTTCGAGTGCCGCACTTAAAACCGCATCTGCCTGTTTCTTGGTCACCGCAGCCTTTTCAGCCACCGCATCCACCAACTCACCTTTATTCATGTTGAATCTCCTTTTAAGGTTAAACTGCTGAAACTCCCATTAATTCAGAGTTTCACTGGATTATTCTAATCTCTGTCATCCCAATATGGATCGGCCAAACCTTTAATTTCTATGGATTTCAGGATTTTTTTCAGAAATTGAGCCGAAACTGTATCACAGGATACTATTTTTGGGCAATGAGGGGACATGGATAAGAAAGATTCTCCATTACCTATGACCCAATTTCGTTAATACACAAAAATATTGAGATTGCTAAAGCTACCCACCGAAGGACGACCCGGAGCAGTCAGAACAGCTAAGGGAGTGATACCGCCAGCGGCCGAGCCATTGGCATCAAAGAACAAGTTACCTTGGGAATCGTAAATAAAGCGGATCTGGCCTCCATTTTGAGCATTCTGATAAGCAGTCGGAGGAGTAGCTGGATTAAATGTTCCATTAAACTCGAATAACTGTTCTTCAGATAATGGTCCGGCCGTTAGACCTCCACCGAATCCCTGAGAATTCACTAGAATTCTACTGTTATCACCAAAGCCTTGGATAGTATCTATACCTTCAGTGGGGGAATTATTGGTGTACACATAATAATCTTGACCCGATACCCCATTGAGGGTGTCTGCCCCTAGTCCTCCAAAGAACAAGTCGCTAGAGCTACTACCTCGGAAAATCTCTGATGCGTTTGTACCCGAGACTAAACTACCGGTAATGGCAGTCGTAACAGCATCTGAAGTGAGTCGGGCAATACCCGATTCCGTATTACCAAGAGGAAGAGTAGGCGAAAAGCGCAAGGTTGTATTTCGAGCAATACTCAAGCTGGTTTCATTGTATTGACGAGGAATAACGATAATCGTATCTTGACCCGATACAGTGGTTGTGGGGGCGCTATCATCTTGACCATTGCTGAGGATGGGATCGGTGATGGCTGCGCCCACGGTGGTATAGACATTAATTGTTGATTCATCAGAAGTTCTACCCCCGGTATTCGTGGAGCGTACCACCAAGCCAAAGGGGCCATTGCCACCGGGAGCGCTTTGGAGAGTGATATTTCCACTGGCATCGACAGTAAAGTTAGTGGTCGAGGCCCCTCCGGTAACGCGGGAGATTTCATAGGATTGAATCCCAGAATTATCGGAGGATTGAATTTGTCCAATTATCGTTCCGGGTTGGGTCGCATCAATCCCCGGATCGTTACTGACGGCAATGACTTCTCCCCCGACTAACTGAGGTGCAGTGGGGGCTTGGGTGCTGGGAGTTGGAGTCGGGGTTGGCGTTGGAGTCGGCGTTGGCGTTGGGGTGGGTGTGGGGCTTGGAGTCTCAGTTGGCAGTTCGACGGTAACAAAATCTGTTTCGTTAATGAGGGCTGCGTTGACATTCTGCAAGACCATTAAATAATCGCCGAGTACGGGGCCGGTTTGTCCACCCGCAATAATCTGACGGATAATGACATTACTGGCATTGGCTCCCGTTCCTTGGGTAATGAATAGATCGGCAAAAGTGAGTCCACCTCCTAAGCCGATTTTATCTTCCTTATTTCCTTCCAGGTCAACAAAGAAGTCGGCCACAATGTCTGCACCAGCGAGCTGAAAATCACCGGAGTTGGCATCAATTGCAAAAATATCTCGTCCCGCACCACCGAGCATGAAATCAGCGCCTGTACCGCCAAAGAGAAAATCATTACCTGGTGCATTAATGTCTAAATCTCCAGCTAAGATATCATTACCAGCATTACCTTGTAGGGTATCATTACCGCGATCGCCAGAAAGGAAATCATTCCCATCTCCCCCTTCCATCTGATCCTCATTTTGTCCCCCAAACAGGGAATCATCCCCCGGATTACCCAGCAGAGTATCATTTTCCGTACCCCCAGAAATAAAATCTGCCCCATTACCACCGAGAAGACTATCAAAGCCAGCTTCTCCGGCAATCACATCATCATCATCATCGCCAAAAATAATATCCCCATCATTCCCTCCAAAGAGAAAATCAATCCCTTGACCCCCTCGGATGCTTTCAAAGCCATCTCCACCTTCAATCGTATCGTTACCTAAATCTCCGAATAGACTATCATTCCCTTCACTACCGACCAGATAATCATTATCTTGGCCGCCATAAATAAGATCGTTGCCTCCATTCCCATCAATGGCATCTACACCCGTTCCTCCGAAGAGCAAGTCATTAAACGACCCTCCAGAAATCTGATCGTTACCCGGCCCTCCCAGGATTAAATCAATGCCATCTCCTCCCGCTAGGAAATCATTTCCAAAGTCCCCTGAGATTTCATCGGACTCTGTACGACCAAAAATAGTATCGCTTCCTTGGCCACCAAATAGGCTATCCTTACCCGGCCCACCATCGATCAGATCGTTATCCTGATGACCCAAAATCAGATCATTAAACCCCAATCCGTTTAGGGTATCATTGCCTTGAAAACCTAAGATGATATCGCCTTGGTCTGTTCCGTTGAGTGGATCTGGGCCGGGGGTTCCGTTAATTGTTGGCATGGTTAAGCCTCCTCACGACTGAATGATATAGATGTAAGACCTTCATCCCATTAAAGCTTACCTTAGCTAACTTGAGATTGATCTCAGGTGAAGAGACACCACGTTTGTGGAGGTGAGGAGTTAACCCAAAGGATAATAAGAGTTAATAGAGTTCTTCTTCTTGACCCGTAATAATAGTACAGTCAGCCTTAGCATAAGCCACGCAGGTGAGGACATAACCCGCTTCTATTTGCTCATCCGTTAAAAAGGACTGGTCAGTTTGATCGATAAAATCTTCGGGATACTTTTTCTCTGGTAATACCAATTTACCGGCACAGGTTGAACAAGCTCCCGCTTGACAGGAATAAGGAAGATCGACCCCTTGATCCTCTGCTGCGACTAGAATGTATTCATCTTCAGGAACTTCAATCGTTTCATCGAGTTCTTCTTCTTCGTTGATCAATCGGACGCTGTAGGTTTTCTTCGCCATTTTCCTGCTTCCACGATTAAGGGCCAAATGAACTTTTGGGGATTTGAGTTAAGGGTATTATAGATTAAGCTAAAGCTAAGGATTTATTAACCCCAAATTTGCACTTTATGAAGACAACTCAATTTCCTTTAATTCAAAAGGGAATACAGTTTATCTAATTATGTAAAACAACGACATCTGTAGGGGAAAACGGGTGTTCCCCCCTACAATTATGTCTCACTGTTAAGCGAATCGACTATAGATCGTCTTCTTTATGGGTTTCAATCGTGCAATCGGATTTAGGTTTAGCAATACAGGTGAGAACCCAACCTTCTCCAATTTGATCGTCATCAAGGAAGGACTGATCTTCTTGGTCAACACTACCAGAGACAACTTTACCTGCACAGGTAGAGCAAGCACCGGCACGGCAGGAGTAAGGCAGGTCTAAGCCTTGTTCTTCGGCGATATCTAGAATGATTTCGCTGTCAGGGCACTCTATTACTTTTTCTCCATCTGGGGTTATTAAGGTAACTTTGTATGTAGCCATGGTGTTACTCCTCAGAGATTGTTTAAATGAGTATAAGCTTGATTAATACAAACAGTAGATGCTTTATCAGCTCAACTGTTTGTAATATTGCTTGTCTTCCTTCTTGATATTACGTGATTTTGGACAAATTGCAACCCTAATTTAATCAACAATTTGAATCAGATCGGTGATTTGATTTTCTAATTGCTTATACTTCACCGTTGGCATCCGTATCTAAGATAACTGTTGTTGGGGTTCAGATTATGGGCAAGTTTTAGGGATGTAAGCACTGAATAGCTTGTAATAATCCTTTTGCTTTGTTCAGGGTTTCCTGGTATTCACTTTCGGGAATGGAATCAGCAACTAGACCGGCTCCAGCTTGAACAGATACGGTTTTATCTTGTACGACCATGGTTCTAATGGTAATGGCGCTGTTGAGTTGTCCTTCAAAGTCGTAGTATCCATAGACACCTGAGTAGGGGCCGCGCCGATCGCCTTCCAGTTCGTGAATAATCTCCATGGCGCGAATTTTTGGGGCCCCACTGACGGTTCCGGCGGGAAAACAGGCTTTGAGTAAATCCCAGGCTGTAAAGTCGCTCCCCAGTTCCCCGACGACATTGCTAACGATGTGCATGACATGGGAATAGCGCTCGATCACCATCAGCTCATCGACTTTAACCGTTCCACTGGTACAGACTCGTCCCAAATCATTGCGCCCTAAATCGACTAACATCACATGCTCGGCAATTTCTTTGGGATCTTGTAAGAGTTCGGTGGCTAAGGCTTGGTCTTCTTCTGGAGTTGCGCCACGGGGACGGGTTCCGGCAATGGGTCGGACGGTGGCGAGGGTTTTGCCACTGGGGTCTTTTTCGGCTTTAACCATCACTTCTGGAGAAGAGCCGATCAGTTGCCAGGAGCCAAAGTTAAAGTAGGCCATGTAGGGTGAGGGGTTAATGAGTCTGAGGGAGCGATAGAGGTCAAAGGGTTTGCCTTTATAGGGGGTACTCAGACGCTGAGAGAGGACGACTTGAAAGATGTCGCCCGCGAGAATATAGTCCTGGGCGGCTTTGACGTTGGCACAGAAGGCTTCTGGGGTAATGTTGCTGGTGTAGGAGAGGGTGGAGTCTGGGTTAATGCGGTTGGGGGGGGTCCATTCGAGGGAGATGTGTTTGCGCGAGAGGGGTTTGTTAAGTTTTTTGACGAGAGATTGGATGCGATCGCAGCCTTTCTTATAAGCTTTTTTCAGTTTAGTCTTCGGATCGCTCACATCTACATAGGCGATCGCCCAAATCTTGCGCTTGACCTGATCGAAAATTAACAGGTGATCGACCTGCATCCAAATACCATCGGGCAGATCTGTCTTTTCCCCTTCATGAACCGGAACGGTTGGTTCGATCCAACGAATCAGTTCATAACCCCAAAACCCAAATAATCCCCCAATTCCGGGAGGCAATTGGGGCAATTTGACGGGATGATAGGGTTCTAAGCAGTTGGCTAAGTGCTTGAAGGGATCGCCTTGAAAGTCTTGTTGAGTCCCATCTCGGAAGGTTTGGGTGGTGCGATAATGCTCCGCATCGCTGTCGCGATCGCCTCTTGCTTCTAAGATCCATAGGGGATCGCATCCTAATAAACTGTAGCGACCGATTTTTTCACCCCCTTCGATCGACTCTAACAAAAAGCTGTAGGGGCGATCGGCACAAACCTTATACCAAGCGGAAACCGGGGTTTCTAAGTCAGCTACCCACTCCTGACACACGGGGATAAAGTTACCTTGTTGGGCAAGCTGTTTAAATTCGGAAAAATCGGGGTAAATCATGGATCGAGGGTAGATAGAACAGGGGTCGCCATGCAAATATAGTCCTGTTTATGCTCAAGATCAATGATATCGCGCTTTCCTCTGGTAATGGGTAATGGGTGATATTCCGATTGTTCTATTCTCCCTCTATAGCTGAGAGTTCGTCGGTCAGTTGCAAACGTCCCCGATGATAAAGATAGAGAAGGCGATTAATGGCATGTTGCTCTTCTTCGCTCAGGTTTTGCTCTAGAATAGCCGCCATTAGCCCATATCGGTCTGCTTGGGTTAGCTGGCCTTTAGTATAGGCTTGCACAATTACATCGCTGAGGGCACAGGGGAGGAGATTTAAAGAAAATTCCATGGCTCGATTTTGGAATTGCACCTGTAAGGGACTCTAAGATTATTCTGCTTAATTTTTCCCTATATTTCGGTGATGATGGGGCTAATCCGTTGTGATTTTGGTCACGATTATGACTAAGCGACCCTTTTGAATTGATATTAGGCGCAAACAGCAGCAACCCAGAAGAGTCCATCGACCACTAGGGTACTGAGGACTGCACCGCTAAAGGCCCACCATTGGATGGGTTGAGAGCGCAGGGGAATTAAGCCGAGCAGGAGCAGGAGCATGACTAGAACTCCGGCCCAAAATCCTCCCCAGGGGGTATAGATTTGGGCGATCGCCTCTTCAAAGACGGGGCGGACAAATTCGGGTTCGACTTGCATCAGTTGTCGCCAATGAGGGATCAGATCGACTAGGTAGAAGTAAATATCGGTGATTGCTGTGCCCAAGAGGGAACCGAGATAGAAGAAATGACCAATTAATCCCCAAGCATTCCCAGAGCGTCTACAGCGCAGCACTAGGTCGAGTAACACGAAGGGTAGGGCGATCGCCTCGATGGGCAAATGATAGAGCGGTTCCCACCTCAACCACCCCCAATAAATCGAACCGGCTAACCAACTCCAACTGAATCCTAAGCACAGATCTCCCCAAACTTGCCCCCAGGGGCGAGTCCTTAGCGCCCAACTTACCCCTATCCAGAATAGGGTCATTACAAAACTTAACTCTGGGAACAGTCTTACTAAGGGGGCTTGGAAGAATACGGGCACAATTACCAACCCCCCAGATGCCAGCCAGATTTGCCAATGTTGAGGGAGAGCCAACCCTTTCCACCATTCTTTTACAGGATTTGGGGCTGACTTGGATGTTGCGGAAGAGTAGGGGGGGAAGGTTTGATGAACCACAATTAAGTTTCGTTACTTAACTTTACATTGTTTAAGATATCAGATTTTTTAATTCTGTCCATTGGATCTGATATCCCCCCTGGGGGGATATGACTATGATAACCGATCGCCAGAGAAATGAAAGCCGTAAGCGATGACAGGCTGTTTTTAGCAATAATGGGACAGTTCTTCATCGATAGTTTCCAATGATCAAAAAAAGTGGCGATCGCCCCCTTCTGCTGCTGATGTTCCTATCCAGCCTACTTTTACCCACCCTCGTGCAAGCCCAAGAAGCCTCCAGCAGTATCTCAGGACAGATTAATGTATTTCAAGCCTTCATTTTAGGACTGGTACAGGGAATGACCGAATTTATCCCCATCAGCAGCACCGCGCACCTGAAAGTCGTTCCCGTCGCGCTCGGCTGGGGCGATCCAGGAGTCGCCTTTTCTGCCATTATTCAACTCGGTAGTATTGGCGCAGTTCTGTGGTACTTCTGGGGAGATTTGAGTCAACTTACCCTAGGAACCTTGGGAGCGCTCCAGAAAAAAGACTATCAGGCTAATAGTGTTCGCATGGTATCCGGGATAGCGATCGGAACCCTACCCATTGCCATTATTGGTTTAGGGATTAAAATACTTGTACCCAACTTCGACGAATCGCCCATTCGCAAACTCTCCTCGATTGCGATCGCCTCCATCGTCATGGCCATCCTACTCGGATTAGCCGAAAAATGGGGCGATCGCAAACGAGATTTCGATCGCCTGGGAATGAAAGACGGCATCCTCATGGGATGTGCCCAAGCCCTCGCCATTATCCCCGGCGTTTCCCGCTCCGGCTCCACCATCACCGCCGGATTATTCATGGGATTAGAACGCGCCACTGCCGCCCGCTTTTCCTTCCTCCTCGGCATTCCCGCCATCACCCTCGCCGGATTAGTCGAACTCGCCGGATTACTCGACGAAGGACTCAGTGGAGTGGGCTTATTTCCCCTAATTGTCGGCTTAATCTCCTCCGCCTTCTTCTCCTATGTCGCCATTGCCTGGCTGATCCGCTTCCTCCAAACTCGTAGCACCTGGCTTTTTATCTGGTATCGTCTTATTTTTGGCATCGTTATCCTAATCGCCATCAGCACCCAACTGATCCCAAATCGCTAAACCATGAGTACCATCCGTCCCGCTAAAATCTCCCAAGTTCTCCCCGACTCCATCGCCGCCGAGATTGGCTTTGAACCCGGTGATGCGATCGTCTCTATTAACGGCACAAATCCGCGAGACTTGATTGATTATCAGTTTTTGTGTGCCGATGAAATTCTCGATCTTGAAGTCATTGATATTAAAGGTAAAACCCATCAAATTGAAATTGAAAAAGACTACGATCAAGACCTAGGACTAGAATTTGAAACTGCCTTTTTTGATAGCTTAATTCAATGCAATAATCGCTGTCCCTTCTGCTTCATCGATCAACAGCCCCCCGGAAAACGGAAAAGCCTCTATCTCAAAGATGATGACTATCGCCTCAGTTTTCTCTACGGCAGTTATTTAACCTTAACCAATTTATCAGAGCGGGAATGGAGCCGCATCGAAGCCATGCGCCTCTCTCCCCTCTATGTTTCCGTTCATGCCACTGAACCAGAAATTAGAAGTAGACTCTTAAAAAATCACCGTGCTGGTGAAATCTTAAAACAGCTCGAATGGTTCCAAAAACGGCGCTTACAAATTCATGCTCAAGTCGTCGTTTGTCCGGGAATTAATGATGAAGAGCATTTAGAACAAACGATTTTAGATTTAGCCCAATTTCATCAAGGAGATGTTCCTACAGTCGCTTCAATTGCAGTAGTTCCTGTAGGCTTAACTCGGTTTCGCCCCACAGAAGATGAACTGATTCCGGTAACCGTGGAAAAGGCTAAAGAAGTGATTGCACAAGTGCAACGATTACAGGATAAATTTCAACAGGAAAAAGAGGCTACGGTCGTTTGGTTAGCTGATGAATGGTTCTTAATTGCTGGAGTTGATTTACCTCCAGAATCCCACTATCAAGATTATCCGCAGATTGGTAATGGGGTGGGATCGATTCGGTTATTTATTCGGGAGTTTGAAGAGAAGATCCAAGAAAGAACCATTTCTGAAGTTTCTCCCCATAGGACGTTATCTTGGGTGGTGGGAAATACGGTGGAGAAAGCCTTTACACCTCTGGTAGAGAAACTCAATCAGATATCAGGCTTGAGGATTGAGTTACAAGCCTTGAATAGCGACTATTGGGGACAAGAAATGACGGTTACGGGCTTGTTGACTGGGGAAGATTTACTGCATAAATTATCAGGAAAAGTGTTAGGGGATGAGATATTATTGCCGACGGTGATGTTAAAGCATGGTGAAACTTGTTTCTTAGACGATCTGACGGTAGAAGAGGTGGAAGAAAAGTTAGGTGTGCCGATTTTTCTGGTGGAAAATATTGATGCTTTGCTCGATAGGGCATTTTTAGATGAGATGTAAAGTTGATTCAATTAACAGTGAGACACCATAATCTATCTACAACGCCCGTATATGTAGGGGCGAACGGCCGTTCGCCCCTACAACCATGTCTCATTGCTATTTGAATTGACTATAAATGTAAAATGTCTTCGCTAATTTAGGGCTTTAGATTTTAGGGAGTGCGAGCATCTTGCTCGCTTATCACCTCTAGCAAGCAAGATGCTCGCAGTACTGCCTTTAGTTCCCGATTTAATGTATCTAAAAATCCCAGAGAACGGGGTGATATTGGATATGATCGGTAACCGTGGAGCCGATCGCCGAAATTTTCTCTAAGTCTTCCTCCGAGAGCTTGATTTCTGCGGCTTTGGCGTTATCTTGGACTTGCTGAATATTGCGAAAACCGGCGATCGCATGGGTGCGGGGCCCCGCCATTACCCAGGCTAGGGCAAGTTGTGCTAAAGTACACTCTTTTTCGGCGGCAATGGGGCGTAATTGTTCTAGGGCATTTTGTACCCGTTGGTAATGATCTCGATTGACAAAAAGCTTATTTTTCGCCCGATGATCGCCAGGGAGAAATTGATGATCGGGGCCAAATTTGCCCGTAAGGAGTCCTTGACAGAGGGGAGAATAGGCGAGAATTGACCAATTCTGCTCGATGCAATAGGTTTTAATTTCCCCTTCAATGGAGCGCCAAAAGAGGGAATAGGGCGGTTGTAAACTGTCAATGGGGCCATATTGCCGGGCTTCTTCCATCTGGTCTATGGAAAAATTAGATACACCGATCGCCCGAATTTTGCCCTGTTGCTTTAAGTCCACCATTGCCTGCATGGTTTCGGCGATCGGTACAATTTCGCTCCCCCAACTGCCAGAGGGCCAATGCAATTGATACAAGTCAATATAATCGGTTTGTAAGTTCTTCAAGGACTGCTCGCAGGCGGCGATCGCCGCATCATAGCGAAAATCACTCACCCATAACTTGGTAGCAAAAACCATGCGATCGCGCACATCCCGCAACGCTCTACCCACTAAACGCTCCGAATCTCCCTCACCATACTCAGATGCCGTATCTACGGTCGTTATTCCCGCCTCAAACCCCGCTCTGAGTCCTTGCATGAGTTCCTCCTCATCCGTACCAAACCACATGCTTTTATCCGCTTGCCAAGTGCCCATAATGATGGGGGTAATCTGAATATCCGTATTGCCTAAAGGGTAAGTTTGCATGGTTGTGTGTCTGTTTAGCGAGTATCTTGTAGGGGTGATATCAAGTCCGGATAAAGGGTGAAGAAGGGGGCCAGATGCCCGCACTCCTCTAATCCCTTAATATTGCTGGAGTGGGATCGTCTCGCTCCCTAAGTTTTTAATCATGGTATTTCCGCTTCGCGGACATGAACAATCGGACTTGATTGAAGGGCCAGAGAGCCTCCTAAATTAGCTCTAATTCTTATTGTGACTGACGATCAAACCTATGGCAATTTATCTCGATTCTGCGCTCATTTCTGAAGCCCAAACCGCGATTGAATGGGGATGGGTCAAAGGGATTACCACTAACCCCACTTTATTAGCTAAAAGTGACCTTTCGCCCCAAGAAACTTTAACTCAATTAGCGGCGATCGCACCTGAAGAGTTATTCTATCAACTCACCGCCCCTACCTATGAGGGCATGATCGCCGAAGGCAAACAAGCCTATGAGATTATCGGCGAAAAAACCGTGTTAAAAATCCCGGCAACGGCGATCGGATTTCAAGCCACAGCCTACTTATCGCGCCATATGGACTGTTCCGTGACTGCCATTTATAGTGCAGCCCAGGCGGCGATCGCCCAAGAAGCGGGAGCCAAATATGCGATCGCCTACGTCAACCGCGCCACCCGACTCCTAGGGGATGGACTCGCCCTCGTCCAATCCATGGCTCAAATCTTACAAGGCACTTCCACTCAAATTCTAGCCGCCAGTCTCAAATCTCCCGAAGAAGCAGCATCTGCTCTACAAGCTGGCGCAAATGTCATCACTGTACCCCTAAACCTTTTGCAACAAATGACCACCCATCCCCTATCAGAAAAGACCGTCTTGGAATTTAACCAAAACGGTCGAGGAATAGGAGGATAAAGATATTCCCTACTCAGCTACCCGCACCCTAGCCAAATAAGCATCCGTATAATAATGGCGGAGAATATCCTGATAGGTTGACCCTTGAGAAGCCATCGCATAGGCTCCATATTGGCTCAGTCCCAAACCATGGCCAAATCCCCGGCCTTGAACTTGGAAACTTCTCGCCCCTGTTGCCTTATCTCCCGTACTAGCCGGTTGAATTGTAAATAAGGTACTTCTCAACCCTAGTGCTTTTCTAAACTGGGCCCCAGTAACCACCTTTTCTCCCTGATCGCCAGTAATTTTTAGCGTCCGAACGCGACCTTGGGGGGTTTTTTCTTGAGGGACAATAGACACCACATTACCCACTCCTGCGGTTAACTCGCTGATATCGTCGAGAGTGAATACCTCTGTCCATTGATAAACAGGAGCTTGCTGATCGTAATCGGGTACAGCTCGCAGATAGGGACGAGCTTCTGACCAAATATCTTCCACATTCTCCGTATGACCGCCAGAGGAGGAATGAAAGACCGCTTCAATAATTGCGCCATTGTAGGCCAAAATTTGCCCTTGGGTGGCATCTACGGCTTGCTGAGTGCTGACATATTCATCTTGTACCCCACCATAGACCTGCCAGAAGGTATTATTCCCCACATCATAAATTTTATCGGCTGTCTTTTCCCGGTGATAAAGGGCATAGCTGCGAGCCGATACCGCCTGAGCTTTCAGAGCTTCCAGGGGCCAAGAGGGGATCATTTCGCCGCCGACTACACTGTAGAGATAGTGTTCAATATCGACATAATTAATGGCGGTAATTCCTTCATCTGTGGGTGTAATGAGTAGTCTACCTCGATACCAGCGATCGCCAATCCACACTAACCCACCATTTTCTGGCTCAATCCACAGTTGTCCCGCTCGCCACTGGGCTAAAGACACCCCATAATAATCAGACTGAGCCGTAAACCCATCCATGGGGTTTAACTCCCCAATCACCTGACCATTGGCATCTTTGACAATAGCGGCCGTAGAACTACCAATTTTGACTTGATCGGCATCTTCCTGAATGGCGACCCGCAATTCTACTTCCGCCGCACTTGCTAAAGAAGCCATCACCATCCAGAGCAGGGTGGTGAGCCACCAATGGGGTTTAAGGGGTTTCAATAGGGACTGAAAGGGAATGAAGAAAATACTGAACACAGAAGCCATAGAAAATCAATCCTGAGTGGGAGTCGTTAAAGAATCTGTACGTTATGGAAAATCTTAATAGACCTTAACAGATCGTCGGCTCTTATGAGTCAATTTCCGGGAAATTTCCACAGCCATTTTTGGGTAGCGATCCTCTAACGACTTTACCCACCCTAATGCTTAGATGAGGGTTCTATGCTGCGGCAGGCTCTTCATAGGGAATAAAGAGCTTTTTCTCTGCTCCACAGATGGGGCAATTCCAATCATCGGGAATGGCAGAAAAGGGGGTTCCGGGGGCAATTCCTGAGTCGGGATCGCCTTTGACGGGATCGTAGATCATGGAACATTGACGACAAATCCATTTTTGGGTGGCTTCATCATCGCTGGGCGCTTTTTTGGTGATGGTTTGACCGTCTAAGCTATGCATTGCATCCGTATATTGACGGGCATGATGCTGTTCAATGCTGGTGAGCAGGCCAAAATTGTGGGCGGCTTTACGGAAGATTTGGGCGTGTTCTTGGGATTCTTGGGTTTGCGCTTCAAATTCAGCCACGGCATCACTGTCGCGGTCTTCCCGTGCTGCTTCGGCAAACTCCGGATACATGGTGGTATATTCGTAGGTTTCCCCTTCGATGGCTAATTCTAAGCACCGGGAGGCGATCGCCTTTTTCTGCTCATCTGTCAAAGATGCAGGATCGTCAACCACCAGTTCAGGATGGATTAAGCGAAAATGGGCAAAGGCATGTTCAGTTTCCTGATTTGCCGTTTCTCTAAACAGTTTCGCCAGTTCTGACATTCCTAACTTTTTGGTCACTTCGGCGAAAAATAAATACTTACGGTTAGCCATGGATTCGCCACCGAAAGCAGCTTCGAGATTTTTAGCGGTGTTGTTATTGGATAAGTCCATCGTTTAATGTTGCTTTTTTTGGGCGGGTAATTGTATCAACCCTACCATTATAAAGGAACTCTTAAGCCAAAATAAGTCACAACTAATTCGGTTGCCCCCGTATTCCGCAGTTCATGAACTTCGCCAACTTCAACGGCAATACAAGTGCCGGGAGACAGGGGATACTCCTGGTTATCTACGGTAATCATTCCGGTTCCCGATTCGATAAAGAAGACTTCACACATATCTGGATGGCTATGGGAATTGGCGATTTCTCCAGGGGGAAATTTGGCTTGGGAAAAGTTAGTTAAATGGGGTAAATCTCCCATGCGTAACATCACTTGTTTGCGGATGTTGGCATTGTGAGAAACTCCTTCTTGGGGGAGATTATTTAAGGTGGTTATTTTCATCAGTCATCAAGGGGTTGAGACTCTAATGATTTAGGCAAATTACGGACGACCTCGGTTTGAAACCAAACTCTGAGAATGGTTTGTAATTGAATTCGACTAATATAGGGCCATCCTCCTTCGGTTTCGATATCTCGCAGGAGTGAATATAAGGCTTGACGGTTATCGGGAAGGGAGTCTTGAAACCAGGTGTCTCGAATATGACGATGCATGTCTTCGAGACTGCGAAGGATAGCTAATAAGGTAAGGGTATCTTGTTGGTGTGTAGCGGCTAGGGTTTCTATCCGCTCCAGAGTGGTTTTGAGTTCCTGTTTCCAGGGTTGTACATTAGGGTCTAAATCCTTGTGCATCCGTGATTGAGTTGACTTATATTCGGGAGTTCGATCGCTTCAGTGTAACCGAAAACTGGCGATCGCCGCTAATCCCCCATCTTAATTACAGTCGATAGCGCTGGAGCAGCCGATCGATCTGTTGAAATAATTCGGACTCAGTAGAAGAGTTGTCTAACAGGCGATCGCCACGCTGAACTTTCTCATCTAACGGCATTTGGCTGTTTATCCTCATCTGCGCTTGGTCTAAAGTCAAGTGATTGCGGTTCATAAGTCGTTCGATTTGTTGCTCTTCAGAACAGTAAATCACCCAAATCTCCTCCACCAGATGCGTCATCTGGGCTTCAAACAGGAGAGGAATAGAGAATACCAGGGTATCCTGGGGAGAAGATTGGTTAAGGATAGTGTAGAGGCGATCGCGTACATAGGGATGAATTTGCTGCTCTAACCATTGTCGCTCAACCGGGTGATTAAACACAATTTCCCCCAACTGCTGCCGATTTAATCCCCCTTCCGGTAACTGAATCGACTCCCCATATCGTTGCACAACGCGCTCAAAAATCGGCGATTCCGGTTGTACCGCTTCCCGCGCATAAACATCCGCATCAAACACCGGCAACCCATACCGCCTTTCCAGATATTCAGTCACCGTACTTTTTCCCGTCGCAATTCCTCCAGTAATTCCAATTTGCGCTTGTTTTCGACTCATTGATCGATCGTCCCTTGTCATTTTGATCTTCATCATCTAAAACATTAGCTAACCCAAAAGTTCTTGAATCAATGTTTTGAACGTTCTGATAGCTATTTTCCAATTCAGCCGAGACTCGTATTCCTGAAATGAAGACAGAGCCAAAGACTGATACGCTTCTCGATTGTGTAGCATCTCTAGGATATACTCGCTATAAACTGAACTTTCAGTTTCCAAGGAAAATGTCTTTCCATTTTTTCCATCTTGAATAATCGTCGGAATTCCACCAATATTAGTGCTGACACAAGGCACACCATAGGAATTAGCCTCGATTAAAACATGAGGAGAACAGTCGGCTAAAGTGTGTAATATTAAGAAATGAGACGCAGAAAATAAATGATCGAGTTGTTGTTGTCCAGATGTTGTGGATTTATCGATATATCCAATAATATTAACAAAATCGAGACTTGATACCCATTTAGGGGGTTGACATCCCACTACATTTAAGTCTGTTTTTACTCCTGCATTGTTTAAGTTTTTGGCAACTTCTACCGCAAAATCCCCTCCTTTGCGTTCCCAATCTACACCGATAAATAACAGTTGACATTGATCGGGGTTTCGGTTTTGAATCGATAATTCAATATCGGATAAAGTTCTTGTACTTTTCAGATTCGCTCCCCAAGGGATAACGCTCACTTTCTCAGAGGGCAAATTATAAATTTTCATTGATTCCTCGGCAGCCCAATCGGATGTGAAAATCAGGCGATCGCACCGATCAAAAGCTGACTTTTCTAAGCGATAAATATTTCTTGTTGTTTCACCAGACAAATTATTTAAATAAGAATAAAAATTGATTAAACTCCCTAAAGGTGCATCTGTCCATAGAACTAGAGGTTTAGGGCTTTTTAAGTAGGCAAAAGGAATCGCATTTTCTGGACAGAGTGCCAGATTTGAGGTAGAAATTGATAACTTTTTTTCTATCTGTTTAGCATAATATTTCAAAACCATCGGTTCTGCCCAACTATAATAATCTTGTTTAAATAACTTGCGATAAAACAGCCATTTTAAGCGCGTGACTGGAGTCTTGTATTTTTCTAAAGGGCCGAGATAGTTTAAGGTAACGTCTTGAGCTTGTAATTCTTGAGACAGATAAGAACCGGCCGTATACATTCCCGTATGTTGTTTGGGCCAGCTAGAGGGGTTAAATACATCATAAGTGGTTATATAATCGAGTTGGATCATTTTATTCTCATTTCAAGGTTTTTCTATGAGGTCTTGCATCAGCTTATAGGCTAATTCTCCAGCCTTATCCCAATTCAAACGCTCTTGATATTCTTGGAATGAACAAGTAGCTAAAGCCTGATAGGTTTCCCAATCATAGAATGTGGATTGAATATACTGGTGATACTCTTCAATTTTGGCATTTAGAGCAAAGGTTTTACCATTTTTACCTTCTCGGATTAATGTGGGAATACCTCCGACTTGGGTTGATAAGCTAGGGAGTCCGAAAGAACTTGCTTCCCGGATGACTGCTGGCGTGACATCTGCTCTGGAGGGTAAAATTAGGAAGTGAGCCTGGGCAAAAATTGAATTGAGTTGTTCTCGTCCTTTTTCAGTGGATTTATCAATAAAATCGATCACGGTGACAAAATCGGGTATAGGTTCATCCTGGGGTAGACGGGTTCCAACAATAGTTAGCTGGACGGGAAATCCGAATTGATGTAGCGATCGCCCCACATCTAAGGCAATATTACCCCCTTTACGATACCAGTCTACACCGATAAACAGCAGATGGCACGTGGCTTTCGACTTCCCACCAATGATATGCTGAATCTCTTCTGGGGTGCGATCGCACTCCATATTTGCCCCCGTAGTCACCACCTTTAGCTTTTTGGCGTTAACATTGTATAGTTTTTTTGCTGTTTCTGCTGCCCACTCAGAGGAAAAAATAGCTAATTCAACATTCTGTAATGCTCGGAAATCAATGGCTTTTAAATATTGCTTAGATCGCCAGCATGTATTTCGATAGACTTCCGGAATTCCCCCACAAGTTGTGTCTGTCCACAACACTTTGGGCCGGTTATACTTTAAGTAAGCTAAAATCAGAAGATTGGGAGAAAAAATAATATCAGGTTTCCATAATTCTAATTGACGAATAATTTGCTGGCAATAGTTTTGATTCACCGAAGGTTCCGCCCAATAGAGATACTCTTGTTGAGAAAATATGGTTTCATAAAATCGCCGTTCTAACTTCGCAAAAATTGAATGCTTCTGTTGTAGCGCACCAATATATAAAAACGACTCCGCCTGCTGTTCCAACATTTTCGCCATCCAGTAGTTGCTTCCCCAGTTACCAACCGAGCCACGGGGCCAACTTTTGGAGTTGTATAGATCCGAATGGGTTACAAATGCGAGTTTCATTTCAACAATTCCTAAAACTTAAATTGACTTAGAACATAAACTTTGATAAAATTTTATAGTCTCGTAACTTAACCTTTCCCAATCCAGTTTTTCTAAAGGGGATTGTTGCGATCGCGGTTTTTGTATCCACTCTAAACTTTCTTGTAGTAGATTCGCATTTAACTGATTTTCATACACTTTTACCCAATCAGAGCCTACCCAGGTTTGCAGTTCAGCCATGGCTCCTTGATTCGGAACCAGGATCGGACAATCGAAGGATAAAGCTAATAAAGCGCTTCCAGAATTGAGGATTTCTGCAAATGGAAGGACAACTAAATCGGCGGCTCTATAATAAAATTGCAGCTCTTCATTAGGGACATATCCGAACAGCAGACGAATTCGGGAATCTTGATAAGCAGACTTTTCGAGTTCCCCTTGCATTTCTGGAAGATCGAGACGGCCAACGATCAGTAAAATAGCGTCAGGATCGTCTAATTCTCGAAAAGTTTGAATTAGGAGGGGAATATTTTTATAAGGGGCAATGTATCCGAGAAATAGGATAACATTGGAGGTTTGGGGCATATTGAGCTGATTTCGGGCAGTGGCGCGATCGCACTCATCGGCATATTCTCCCCGATAATGACCATGGGGAATTATCCCACAAGGACGCTCTCTGAGGCTAGGATAGCATTCTTGGGCAAGCTCTTTGCCTATCTGACACATGCTGATATAGCCATCAATGCGCTTGAGCAGTTCCCCTTGAAACCATTCTGCTACTTTGGGATGAAGCACAATATGAGGAATTTTATCGTGAAATGTCCAAACAATTCGAGTGCCTCTAAATTTAGCCCAATCAATTAACACTAACATCATCCGAGCGCGAATCCCGGCAATGATACCATTAGGATGGCGAACAATTGTTTCCGCAGCCCAATGGAGATGAAAAACATCATAGCGCTTGCTCAGTAACCGCTTGAATGAAAATTCTTCAACCTGGACTCCTTGTTTAGCCATGGGTTGATATAATAACCAATTATAAGGATTAAGATATCGCGTCTTAAACGCCGGCCAAGCAAGCACTTTCATAAATTTATACTTTATCTAGATATTTATTTTTCCACAAATATAATGGACTTTTCAAGCTATTCACCAGCATCTCCAATTGACAAGCAGCAGTCAAATTGGATTTAACTTGAGTCCGGTAACGCAAAAATAATAGAATCATTCTTCTTATATCATTGACCATATAAATTGGATAAATTAATGGTCGTTGCCAAGGCTTAAAATTAATGGTTCGAGTTACATAGCGACTCAAGCCAATTCCCTGAAGTAGAGAGAGTAAGTAGGAGCGCTGTAAACGAGAATCTGGAATTTTGTGATCGATTTCCATTTGGGGATTGTACCAAATTTCCCAGCCATTTTTGCGAAGGTAAGATAAAGTCTCCAAATCTTCAGAAGTCAACCAACTTCTTTCGACTCTTCCTGTTAAAATCAGGTTTTCTGGGACGCTAGTCAACCAAGCCTGTTTGCGAACGACTAACCCCGCACTAGGAGGTAATAGATTATTTTTGGGACTGTATTCTAGGGGCTGATCTCCTCGTTCGACAATAGCCAAAAAACCTAGAAGTGGTTGAACCTCTTCTGAAGGAGGAGATTCAAATTTCCCATGAATTTGACTGCCAAATGCGCCCGCTTGGGGATACTCTTGTGCGAACTTCAAGGCAGAACATACCCAATTTTGACTCGGCAGATTATCATCATCTAAGAACCCAATTAACTCAGAATTTGACTGTTCTACCCCTTGCTGACGAGCGAAAGCTGCACCTTGTTGTTTTTCAAATTCATATCGCAAAGGAATGTTTAAATCCCAAGTTTTTTGGTAGTCTTGGAACACTTGGGCGGTGTTGTCTGTACTGTTATTATCCACTAGGATAATTTCCCAACTCAGGGACTCAACCCCGGTTTGTTGGCGCAACTTATCCAAAACTTCTGGAAATCGGTTTGCGCCATTATAGGTAGGAATCGCAACTGTAAATTGGACAGACATTTTTCCTCTCCTTACTCGGAGACAGACGCAACTGGTTCGGGTTCTGGGGATACGATCGCATCATGGGGTTTACTGAAGGTTAACGCACCGTCTTGGGAATCAATGATAATGGTATCGCCTTCTAGGAAAGTATTGTCTAAAATTTGGGTGGCGATCGCATTCTCAACCTGTTTTTGAATCGCCCGCTTCAATGGACGGGCCCCATACACCGGATCGTAGCCCGCCTCTACCAAATGGTCAACCGCCGCCGGGGTAATGTCTAGGGTAATCTTCTGTTCTGCTAACAACTGCTGGGTGCGTTTGAGTTGAATATGGACAATATTGCCCAATTCCCCTTTACCCAAGGCATGGAAGAGGATGATATCATCGACGCGGTTGATAAACTCCGGTCGAAACTGCTTCCGCAAAGCTTTTTGCACCCGCTTCCGCATCTCCTCATATTGGCTATCATCGCCGGAAACATCTAGAATATGCTCCGATCCAATATTACTGGTCATCACAATCACCGTATTGCGGAAATCAATCGTCCGTCCTTGGGAGTCCGTAATTCGACCATCATCAAGGACTTGCAGCAGAATATTAAATACATCTGGGTGCGCCTTTTCCACCTCATCTAACAGCACAACAGAATAGGGACGACGACGGACTTGCTCGCTCAGTTGTCCCCCTTCCTCGTATCCCACATATCCCGGAGGCGCACCGACTAAGCGGGAAACGGCGTGTTTCTCCATATACTCGGACATATCAATTCTGACCATGGCTTCTTCCGAGTCGAACAAACTGGCAGCCAAGGATCTGGCTAATTCCGTTTTTCCCACCCCTGTCGGCCCCATGAACAGGAAGGAACCGATGGGACGACCGGGATCTTTCATTCCTGCTCTGGCGCGGCGTATGGCTTCAGCAACCGCCTGTACAGCCTCATGCTGACCGACGACGCGCTCATGTAAATAGTCTTCGAGGTGTAGCAGTTTTTGCCGTTCAGATTCGAGTAAACTATTCACCGGAATACCCGTCCACTTGGCCACAATTTCGGCAATATCCGCGTCTGTGACTTGTTCGCGCAATAAAGTCGAGCCGGTTTCTTGCAAGGCTTGCAGTTGTGCTTCTTTGGTTTCCCGCTCCCGTTCCGTTTTCTCTAATTTGCCATATTTAAGTTGGGCTGCCCGGTTTAAATCATAGGCTCGTTCGGCTTGTTCGATTTGCACGCGCAACTGTTCTTCTAATTCTTTGAGGATCTTAATATCATCGATCAGTTGCTTTTCCATTTGCCATTGATCGTTGAATTTCTTCTGTTTTTCCTTGAGTTCGGTAATCTCTTGCTCAATGCGTCTGACTTTTTCTTGGGGTTCTTTCAAGTGTTCCCCGTCCAAGGAGATTTTTTCCATCTCTAGCTGCATGATCCGGCGATCGATGGTTTCCAATTCTACCGGTTTCGAGGTAATATTCATTCTTAATTTAGCGGCCGCTTCATCAATCAGATCGATCGCCTTATCCGGTAAGAAGCGATCGGTAATATACCGGTTGGATAACTTGGCGGCTGCAACTAGGGCTGAGTCCGTAAACTTGACGCTATGGTGGACTTCGTAGCGGTCTTTTAAACCCCGCAGAATGGAAATGGTATCCTCAACACCGGGTTGATCCACATATACCTGTTGGAAGCGCCGCTCTAGGGCCGCATCCTTTTCAATATAATTGCGATATTCATCCAGGGTGCTTGCGCCAATACAGCGCAATTCGCCCCGCGCTAACATGGGTTTGAGTAAATTGGAGGCATCCATGGCGCTCGACTGTCCGGAACCGGTTCCGACTACGGTATGCAGCTCGTCGATAAAGAGGACAATTTGCCCTTCGGAGTGGGTGACTTCCCGCAAAACCGCCCGCAGTCTGGCTTCAAATTCTCCCCGATATTTGGCTCCGGCGATTAAACTGCCCATATCCAGGGTGATCAGTTGCCGGTTTTTCAGGGACTCTGGCACTTCATTGTTAACGATACGCTGTGCTAGGGCTTCGGCGATCGCCGTTTTTCCCACCCCCGGTTCCCCAATTAACACCGGATTATTCTTCCGTCGGCGCGAGAGGACTTGTATCACCCGCCGAATCTCCTCATCCCGCCCGATAACCGGGTCTAGATTGCCCGATCGCGCCAATTCTGTCAAATCTCGCCCATACTTCTCCAAAGCGTCGTAGCGGTTTTCTGGGGCTTGATCCGAGACCGTTTGACTGCCGCGAATATCCTTGATCGTTTGCTCCAGTTGCGTGCGAGTGCGGTTAAACCGACGCACCAACTCCCGGCCAATTCGTTGATCTTCGGCTAAAGCGAGTAAAATATGCTCGACGGAAATATATTCATCATTCCAACTTTGGCGAGCCGTTTCTGCTTCATCGAGCAGCTTATCTAGACTGCGACCGAGATAGAGTTGGTCAACATTGTAGGTGGTTTTCTGCCGCGCATCAAACTGGTTGAGTTGCTGTAATAACCGCGCTGGGTCAATTCCCGCCTTTTCTAAGATGGTTTTAGCCAGTCCTCCTTGCTCCAAAAGGGCGATCGCCACATGCTCGACTTCCAACTGCTGATGTTTCCCTCGTCGAGCGATATCCTGAGAGTTGACAATGGCTTCCCAAGCTTTATTGGTAAATTTAGATGAGTCAGTTGGTTGCATGGTTAGGGTAATTGGCGATCGTTTCGCTATAAGCTTATCTATTATAATGATCAACTCCTGGATTAAGATACCCAGCTCTGGACGAACTCGCCCCAGAAGAGAGTCTCGGTTGGTTGTGGTGGGTTCTCTAGGATCTAGGAGAGTGGCGATCGCCCATCTGAACCCACCCCATCAAGCTAATGTTTGGTCTTTTGCTACAGTGTTAACCATACCCAACTTAGAGCGATCGCCATGTTTAATCTTTCTCGTACCCGTTCCCTAAATCAGGTTCAAGAAGCCGTTCCAGCCCTTCTTGATGAGTTAAAAACCGATAAAACACCGATTGTGATTACCCTGGATGGTAAAGCTGCGGCTGTACTGCAAGATGTTGAAAGCTATCAAAATCTGCTCGACAGACTAGAATTATTAGAAATGATTGTCGGGATTCGGAAAAGCTTAGAAGAATTTGAGCAAGGAAAAGGAATTTCGATCGATCAAGCATGGGAACAGTTTCAGCAAAAACATGACTTACCAAGTTGAAATATCTCCTACGGCAAACCAAGATATAGAAAATATCTTTCTTTGGCTCCAGCAAAATATCCCCAATCAATCTTATCGCTGGGTTCGGGGATGTTATGAAATCATGCTGACACTTGAGAACTTCCCTAATCGTTGTCCCCTGGCTCCAGAAAGCGAATATTTAGATATAGAAATACGTCAACTTTGGTATCAAAAAAAGTATCGTATTTTGTTTAGTGTGACCGAAAATGAAGATCGGGGAACGGTTCAAATCCATAGAGTCAGACACGGATCTCAAAAACAGATTGAATCTTTAGAGGAATTTTTCAATGATCGGGAAGAAGGAAATGAGTAATACCAATCCTTTCAAGATAGTGCCACGACTAGCGAGATTATGAGATTGCTTCACTCCACTGAGTTCTGTTCGCGTTTCACGCAAGCTTCGCTTTCATGTCGGCGACAGCCGAAACGCTGACATACTATAACTGATCCAATGGACTTGATATGACGGTTTATTATGGCGATCGCCCATCTGAACCCACCCCATCCCCCTTTATACCCTGGCGGGGGGCGGGTTTAGGAGATGGGATCGCTGATGATTTACTCAGAGCAGGAATTCCCCAAAATAAAATTGTCCTCGGATTTTATCTTCCCCATATCCGACGTTATACCGAATTTGCGGTCAATTAAACCAATTCTCCTATGTATCGTTGTTAACCTGACTCAGGTCAGGTTAAAATAACGATTGATTTTCCTCTCTTCTCCTCCATGTCTATTCAGGCTCAACCTCCTATTTTTCTCGTGGGCTGTCCGCGATCGGGGACAACCTTTTTGCAAAGCGCGATCGCTGCTCATCCAACGATCCATTCCTTTCCCGAAACCCAGTTTTTCAAGCACTTAACTCCTCACAACCCCTTAAAAGCTCAATTAGGGTTAGTGGCTCGGAGTAAGATCCGACCGAAACTGATCTCTTTTTTCCAAGAAATCAATCGTCCTGACTTAATTTCTACCATTCCTCAGATCCCCTATAAACCTATTTATATCAATTATTTTATTAATCTCTTGCAATCCTTGACTCATGAGCAAGGCAAAGATCGCTTCTTAGAAAAAACCCCAGAACATCTCTATTACATTCCGGAAATCGAGCCGTATGTTCCAGGCGTGAAATTCATTCATCTCTTTCGTAATGGCACTGATGTAGTTGCTTCGTTGTATGAAGTCACCCATCGCTACCCGCAACGTTGGTGGGGAGCGTGGAATATTGATTATTGTATCGATCGCTGGCTGGAAATGGTTACCCTCAGTCAAACGTATCTAGACCAGCCTCATCACTGTGCCGTTCGCTATGAAACACTTTTGCAAAACTTTAGTGAATGCTTGCAGCGCATTTGCCAGTTTCTCAACATTGAATATAGTGAAGCAATGATCGACAACTATCATCACTCTTCAAAGTTCTTGATTAATACAACGAGTAGACAAGTAGAGAACCAGATTAGAGATATTAGTACAGTTAGCTCAAAATTTGAATCCTTGTTTGATGAGTCACAACGAGAGTATATTATTGAGAGAGTTTCTGCTGTTGATTTAGAGACGATTCCGTTTCTGTAATATTACAGCGCTTCGCGCTGCTATGAGGTACATTGTTGATTAATGGATTTGAGTTGTCATTGCGACCGCAGGGAAGCATTCGCGCTTCGCGTTTCGCGTTTCGCGTTTCACGCAAGCTTCGCTAACACGCAAGCTTCGCTTTTCATGTCCGCGAAGCCCAAACGCCAAGATTCGGGGATTGTGGGATGATTGCTTCATTGCACTTCGTTCCATTCGCAATGACTTAATCTTAATAATACTGTAGGAGGTCATTGTACAATGGATACCCTAGATCATTACTTAGAGCGGGAATTCCCAAACATAAAATTGTCCTGGGATTTTATTTGCCTCATATCCGACGTTATACGGAATTTTCAGTCAATTAGATCGATTAACCCTGAATATGCTCAATTTATCTAACTTTGGCCCCTTAGATTTAGTCATTCTCCAAACTACGTCCTTTTGTAATCTCGATTGTGACTATTGTTATTTACCCGATCGCCATCTCAAAAACCAGTTTTCCCTGGATCTGATTGAACCGGTGTTTAGGCGCATCTTCGAGAGTCCGTTTGTGGGAGATCGCTTTACCGTCTGTTGGCACGCAGGGGAACCCCTAGCTGTGCCGATTTCCTTCTATGAAACTGCTCTGACTCAAATTGCAGAACTGGATCGACAGCTCAATAAAACTGGGTGTAAAATTGGGCAATCCGTGCAAACCAATGCCACCTTAATTACTCCCGCTTGGTGTGACTTATTCAAGCGCTATAACGTGCAAGTGGGGGTGAGCATTGACGGCCCTGATTTTATCCATGATGCCCATCGGAAAACCCGCACGGGACTGGGAACCCATCACAGCACCATGCGCGGTATTCGTCACCTGCAAGAACAGGATGTACCGTTTAATATTATTACCGTGATTACTCAAGATTCCCTTGACCATGCTGATGAAATGTTTGAGTTTTTCATGGATAACGGTCTCACCGATGTGGGCTTTAATATCGAAGAATTAGAGGGGGTACACCAGTCCTCATCCCTCGCCAATACGGACGCTAGAAAGCGCTACAAGGCATTTATTCAAAGATTTTGGGATTTGACGGCTCAAAGCGGTGGAGAATTCAAACTGCGGGAATTTGAGCGGATTTGTAGTTTGATTTATAGTGGCGATCGCATTCCTAGAAGCGGTTTAACCACTCCCTTCGTCATTCTCAATGTCGATCATCAGGGCAATTTTTCTACCTTCGACCCGGAACTGTTAGCCATCAAAACCGCAGAATACGGTGATTTTATCCTCGGCAATGTGCTAACCGATAGCTTAGAATCCGTGTGCGAGAGTGAAAAATTCCAACGCATCTATGGCGATATCACGGCTGGGGTCGAACTATGCCAAAATACTTGTCAATATTATGGCTTGTGTGGCGGCGGTTCTGCCAGTAATAAATATTGGGAAAACAAAACCTTTCGCTCCTCGCAAACCATGGCCTGTCAGTATTACGAACAAATGATGACCGATTTAGTCGTAGAACAGTTAGAGGATTCTTTAGGATTAACCCATGTCTGATTTTCATCCTGTATTGGCCGCCCATAGAGCCAACTGGCCCCTAACCCATTTTTAATTTTTAATTTTTAATTTTTAATTGATATTAGGACTAACCCATGTCTGATTTTCATCCCGTCTTTTGGCAATTACACAGTGACCTTCCTAGACAAGGCCCCGGCAATTTTGAAGCGACAAAACAGGCCTTTTCTCGTCTGAGTGCTTTACCCGACTGTCCCCAAATTTTAGATGTGGGGTGCGGCCCAGGACAACAAACCCTGGATCTGGCCACCCTGAGCCAAGGTAAGATTACTGCGGTGGATTTCTATCAACCCTATCTCGATGAGCTGAAGCAAAGATTTGAGAGTCGGGGATGGGGAGAGCGTTTAGAAGTCGTCTGTGCAGATATGGCCGACTTACCGTTTGCAGAGCAATCTTTCGATCTGATTTGGTCAGAAGGAGCCATTTATATTATGGGGTTCGATCGCGGCTTGAGCAAGTGGCGATCGCTCCTCAAACCCGGAGGATACCTAGCTGTCACCGAAATCAGTTGGTTAAAACCCAATCCTCCCGAACCCGTCAAGGAATTTTGGCAAGAAGGCTATCCCTCCATGAGAACCCTAGAGGAAAATCAATCCGCCATGGAAGGAGCGGGTTATACCCTGGTTGATACGTTTACCTTACCCGAAAGTGCTTGGTGGACAGACTACTATACACCCTTGGAGAACAAAATTCAGCAGCTCAAAGTAGAGTATCAGAATGACCCAGAAGCCTTACAAATTTTAGAAGGCGAACAACAAGAAATCGACCTCTATCGCCAGTACAGTCCATATTTTGGCTACGTTTTTTATATTGGGCAATTGGCAGACCATTGATAATTGATAATGATGGGGTGAGCTTCTTAAAATCATCTACTTGTAAGCCCCCCATCTCCCCATCTCCCCATCCCCTACTGAAACGGCAAGAGCCATCCGCGCAAAAAGTAGTAAATTGTGACTAAATATTCATTGGTCACCTTGGTACTTAAAACCAGAGCTTCGGCGCTGGGAATAATATCTTCTAACGTCAGTCTTTTAGTCACCGTTGAATCCTGAATGGTAATAAAATCCGTAGGGCTGGGAATCACTTCTATATTCAAGAAAGAAAACGTTAATTGAGCGCGATGCATTTGTAAGGCTGAGGTGACTAAAATAATCGGCGTTTTTTCTAGTCCTTGAACTTCGAGAATTTTTTTCACTTGTACGGCAGCACGATACATATTATCCCCTTGAGAAATGGGTTGCAGGTTAGAATTATGGACTCCAAAACGCTGGAGGACGTTGACAATATCTTGGGCTTCATTGGGGTGTTCGCTGTGGGTGAAACTCTGCACGCTAGAGCGTCCAGTAACCAGGATTTGGGGGTCATGATTTTGGGAAACGGAGGCCCAAAATATTTCCAGGGTATGAAAAATGAGATTACCGCGATCGCTCAATTGCACATGGCGATAATCGTCGGCTATCACTGCTTCTGTTGTATCTTGACCCAAGAGAACAATGATTCGAGCTTGTTCGAGGGGGGAAACCGGACAAGCTGCTTGGCAGTTACTATACCGTTGTTGAGTAATTCTATTTGCTTCCGCTTCCGCCTGATGAGCCAATGTATAGGCAACCACTGGCAAACTAAAAAAGACTAACATAGCAAACCCTGCCCAGATCAGAACTTTTCCCGGTTTAACCATTTCCTTGCCTTTGAAGTGCAACATCCCCGATAAAATTAGGGTAATGGAGAGTCCAAGGGGAGTCAGGGGAAAAACCAGCAACCGCCAAACCTCAGCCACCACCACTGTACCCGGATTGAAAAAGGTCAAAATGATCAGGGTGAAAATCAGGATTCCCCCTAACCAGGTATAATATTTTTTCGGAATCCATTGCAGGAGAATCGCGTAAGCAATGACTGCAATCAGCAGCCAGAGCAAAAGCCGAGTGAGTAAGGAAAAGATCATACTGCGGCCAGTCTGGGTTGATGACTCATGTGAATTGATGTTCTATCACTATGTCTTATTGCCTGCTGTCCGGACAAGGAATTGTTCTATATTTCCTTGGCGATGTTGGTGTCTTTGTGGGGGAAAGGAACCACAGAGACACAAAGGACACAGAGAGAGGCAAGAAAGGAGTTTTCAGAGTGAAAGCTTAACCCCGTTATTGGGCCGCAAAGCGTGAGAGAATAGCAGGTTGAATGAGTGAGAGGAAGCTTTATGTCCCAACCCCTGACTGAGAATCGATATCCAGAAGTTCTATCTCTAGAGTGGTCTGTTGTGTCCCTTTCTGAGTCTGTGGGGGATGGTCAACAGTATGATTTGTATTTGAGTATAACCTGCGGTCATCGGTGGGAACTTCTAGGGAATGGCCGGCTGCAATTTGGCTTAAAGGGGGGCGAATTAGGGCTGAGGTTAAAAGGAGGGTTTTGGTGTTCAGAAGGGGATCAGGAGCCGGATTTGAGTGGGATGGGAGCGCGGGCGATCGCCTCTGGAACCCCGGAAAACCCCATCTGGAGGTTAATTCCCCTGAAATCAGGGCAGATTTTGACCGGCTCTATCAAGGGATGCAAGTGGGGGCGCATTCAAGCGAGTTCTAGCCAGGAAGCGCTAGAAGCAACGTTTTCCCTCAAGGCAACTGATGTACAAATTATAGGGGCAGAAGGATTATGGCCCCATCAAGTCACACCGAATCAAGTGGCGATCGCCGAGCAAAAATTAGTCCTCATGCTGCTACAATCATCACTACAACCCTACATCAGTCGCACCCTTTGGCACTCCCAAGAAGAAGCCCAGATACAACCGCCTTATCAACCCCAGTTCGATCAAACTCCTGCCTTAGACCTGATTACCCAAATTACCACCGCCAACACTGATAACTTCCAAGAACTTGCCCAAATTGCAGGCTTAAACCTCTCTGACGACTTAGCCGGAGCCAAACTCTTAGGAACGAACTTAAATGGTTTAGACTTGAGCGAAGCTAACCTAGAGCGCGTCTATCTGCGCGGAGCCGAACTCTGTGATGTAGACTTCAGTGGCGCGAACTTGCAACAAGCTAACTTTGGCGGTGCAGACTTAAGTGGCGCTTATCTGAGCGATGCGAATTTAGAAGGAGCAAACTTCCACCGCGCCAGTTTAGCTCTGGCTAACCTCAGTGGCGCTAATTTAAGAGGTGCGGACTTCACCGACGCTAACCTCAGCAATGCTAACCTCAGTGATACTCAGTTAAAGGGCGCAAACTTCACCAGAGCTGATTTAACCGGTGCGGGTATTGTCCTTTCTGATATGACGGATGTTATTCTCGATGACACGAAAGTAGTGCAAACCCGATTTAAGGATAATCCAGGATTAACCTCTTCTCTGCACGATGCTCTATTGCAAAGGGGTGCTATTTTTGAGGAGGATGAAACGGAGTAGCTTAGAGGGAGAATGCCTTACTTACATCATGGGAACATACAAGCGGGCAAGATGCCTGCACTCCTGGAATTCCTTGATATGATTGGAGTGGGAGCGTCTCGCTCCCTAATTTCACTCCCTAATTTCGCCCCCTAACCTCGCTCCCTAGTGTAATCAACTCTTCGGGAGTAACTGCACCTTTTTCCGTAATAATAGCCGCAATTAACTCCGCCGGGGTCACATCAAAAGCTGGGTTATAATACTCCACCCCTTCGGGAGTAATGCGCGTGTCCCCCACTTGAGCCACTTCTGTACTATCACGCTCTTCAATGGGAATTTCGTCCCCATGGGCTAACTTAAAATCTACTGTAGATAGGGGAGCTGCCACATAAAAGGGAATATTGTGGGCTTTAGCAGCTAGGGCAACACTATAAGTGCCAATTTTATTAGCCGTATCCCCATTGGCACTGATCCGATCTGCTCCTACGACTACCGCATGAATCATGCCTTGTTGCATACAATGGGCTGCCATATTATCTGTAATGACTGTCACCGGGATACCTTCTTGCACGCATTCCCAAGCCGTCAGTTTGGCCCCCTGTAAGCGGGGACGGGTTTCATCAGCATAAACCCGGTTTAACCTTCCCTGTTCCCAAGCACTCCGGACTACACCCAAAGCCGTGCCATATCCGGCAGTGGCTAAAGCACCCGCGTTGCAGTGAGTCAGTAAGTTTAACCGCTCTGGTGTTTCTGGGAGTACCTTAGCCCCATGTTTACCGATCGCCTGACAAGTTTGTAAATCTTCTGCTTGAATCTCCTGAGCAGTTTGTAATAATTGAGTCTGAATTTCAGCCACAGAAGCAGATGGATCTCCTGCTGTTTTTAACATCCGTTCAATAGCCCAAAATAAATTCACTGCTGTGGGGCGAGTTTGTCGTAGGCTTGCGGCGATCGCTTCCAGTTGTGCCAGAAACTCGGTAGTATTCCCGACTTTAATTTCTCTGGCTCCCAATGCCATGCCATAGGCCGCAGCTACACCGATCGCTGGCGCTCCCCGGACAATCATGGTTTTGATTGCCTGTGCCATCTCCGTAGAATTCCGAATAGCAATAGTTGTATATTCTGCCGGTAAGCGAGTTTGATCGATGAGCATCACGCACTGATTTTCTCGATCCCAGCGCACGGGATAAACCGGGTTATGATGAGCAACCATGGGCATTTTATTGACAATTGACCCAATTATAATAACGTGAATAATTTTTAATTGAAAAGGGCGAAGATACCTCCGCCCTATGATGATTATGCTGAGTGTGGGTTGACTTATACCAGACGAGAGTAGTATTCCACCACCAGCAGTTCATTCACTTGCAGTGCCACCCATTCCCGTTGAATGATGCCATTGACTTTAGCCGTCATTTTGGCTTTGTCAAATTCCAAATGGCTGGGAATGTTGGCTAAACCGGGATATTGCAGATTAGCTTCTACCAGTTTACGGGAGCGATCGCGGTTTCTGACCCCAATTTCTTCTCCCTGTCTACACTGATAACTGGCAATAGTTACCGGACGACCATTGACCGTTATATGGCCATGGTTGACTAATTGGCGAGCTGCGGGGATAGTGGGAGCCAGACCCAAGCGAAATACCGTATTATCTAAGCGCATTTCCAGCAGTTGCAGCAGCACTTGTCCGGTAGAACCCGTGATCCGACGGGCTTTTTTCACATAGCGTAGAAGCTGCTTTTCACTCAAACCATAGTTAAAGCGCAGCTTTTGTTTCTCCTCTAGACGGATAGCATACTCTGACTTCTTCTTCCGAGCCTGACCATGTTGACCAGGGGGGTATGCCCGTCGAGGAGATTTACGAGTCAAACCAGGTAAGTCCCCCAAGCGCCGGGTTACCCGTAAGCGCGGGCCTCGGTATCGTGACATCGAAATTTCCTCTATTTTTATTTTTTACACAGATCTATCATCATACTCTTCTAAATACTCCCTGTCAACACCTACCCATTACTGATTCCTCATGACTTCAAAAACTGGAATAGGTAACTCTTGTCCATAGGTTTGTTCTAATTGTTCAACCTCTAAAGAGCGAATCAGATTCAGTTTTAGGCTCTCGGCGCTGAGAGTTTGGGCATAACTAGCGCTCAGATAGGGTAAATAGGAATCATCTTCAGATAAATAGACTTTAAAGAAGGCTAAACTTAAACTATTCATCGCATTAATCCCCACGGTATTATCTCTAGGTTTTTCCTGAGCAGATTCTGGGGTAAAGGGATTATTATTTTCCGTGGGAGCGCTGACCGAAAAATGAGTTCCTGGAATCATCAAGGCTAAATATTTTTCGGGATGTTTCAGCCATAGAAAGGGATAAATTTGTTCGGTCACAATGGGAGTAACAATATCATGGCTACTGGCCATCAATAGGGTAGGGACATCAATTTGGCTGATTTGTTCTGGGCCAAAAATGACACTACTGAGGGGATAAACGGCGATCGCCGCTTGAACGCGAGAATCGTGTAACTTTTGTTCATCCGGCTCTATATCATTGGCCCGACATTGCAAGAGTACCGATACATTTAGCATCGGATTATCCAGGGTACATTTTTGGCGCAAGCGTTCTCGATTTAACTCTGCTCCAGCTAAGGATAAGGCAGTTGTTGCTCCCAAAGAGTGGCCTAAAATGCCCACATTTTGGACATTAATTCCCCGGGCCCAATTGCCTTCTTCAGCTTGCAGTTTTTCTAATTCATCTAACAAATCTTTAATATCATAGGGGCGCTTGACGAATTCCTGGGGATAAATCTCTTGATTTAACCATCCTTCTAAGAGGGCTTGACGATAGCCTAAATTAGAGCCAATATGTTCAGGAATGGCGACCGCAAACCCATAGGAAGCAAGATATTGAGCCAAGTCAACAAAATTGCTCCGAGTCGATCCAAATCCATGGGAAATCACAATTAAGGGAGCTGGTTGGTCTTGATTTTCGGGTAAATAGAGATCGATATCTGATTCTACCAATTCCCTAGTTTTGATATTTAAATTTTGCTCTCGAACGGTCAAGGGGCCAGGCTGCAAAATATCGGGTAGCGTATCGGCAATCGGATTTAAGGTTGCTTCCCGATTGGCTTCTTCAATAATGGTTTGAATTGCAGCATCTCGATATTGAAAAAAGGTGGTTAAAAGCTTCTGTAATTGCAAGATCACTCCGGTATTAATCCGCATTCCTTCACTAGGGAAATAGCGCAGAATATTGACTAAGGTTAATCCTTCTGGGTCATCTGCGGCTAAGATTAAAGCAGATCTGAGAGCATAAAACCCATTTTGACGCTTTTGGGTTTGTATCAAATATCCTAAGCGTTTCAAAACTGATTCTCCTATGGCAGTATAGGTCATCTGAGAAACTGCCACCGCACTTAACGAAAACTTTTGTTGCAGTAACCCTTGTAGCTCTTTTCGATCTTCTGGTTCTAGAAATTGGGCATAAAATTGAAAATCTGGGGTGATTTCTCCGGTTTTGGCAAATGTATCTAGGGCATCAACTGACAGGCTAAATTCTAAAGGGCCATAGGTAAAATAAATGTTTTCTGCACTTCTGGCGGGTTGGGCTGACCAGGGAAATAGGGTTAAACTGAATAAACATAATCTATAAATACTTTTGATTAAGAGTGATTTGATCTTCATAGGATAAATAGCTCTTTGCATAGGGGCGGATCAAAGTTTAAAGTTTAGAAATCGGTTTTTTGGGCAAATGTGCCATGAAATCCCATGGGGATAACATGGGGTAATCCTAAGCGACAAAGGGGGGAATCACTGAGGTGATGGGCATCATAAATCCAGACTTCGCTGCTATGGCTAGAGGAATGGTAAACCACGGTCAGCACCCAACCGCGATCGCCGGTTTCTGGATCGGGCACATAGAGGGGTTCGGTTGCATACGATCCGATACCTGGATCGCCCATCTCTAAGGTTTGAGTTTGGTTGTCCCAACGGGCAATGACATTGAGTAAATCTTTGCCTAGTGAGGTTCCTGGACGGTGCATGGACAAATAGGTATAGCGGGCAGGTTTGCCGACTTCTAGGGGGGAGACGATGGGAAATTCGCTATGCTGCTCGATGAGGGGATAATGGTCGAGCAGTTCGCCGGTTTTGGGGTTAAGATGCGATCGCCACAATTGACTTAACGCTTCGGTATGGGTTTTGCCACTGGGCACTTCCCGCAGAAATTCGTTGGTTTGGAAGTCCTGATAGCGGGCAAAATCAATGACTAGGTTCTCCTGTTCATCCATAAACCCATTGCTAAAGTGCCACTGGAACCAGGGAGGGGCTTCTTGTTGCTGGATGAGGGATAGGGTTTGGCGATCGAAGATGAGAATTTGGGTTCCTTTGTCGGGTTTCCATTGCAGAGCATCCGCAAAACTGCTTGTACCGAGTAAAATCGGGAATAAATTTAACTCAATGGGGGGAATGAAAAAGACTAAATAGGGGCCTGCAAGCACAAAATCATGGACAATGGACATGCTCTTGAGGAGATGTTGGCCCATTTGAATGATTTTACCGGTGCGATCGCTCTTATATAAACCTAATGTTGGCTTGGCTCCCGGCATGATACCAAAGTTAAAAATTTCTCCTGTCTGAGCATCCACTTTCGGATGGGCAGAATAGGGCATCCCGGACTGTAACTGGGATAGGTCATCTTTTCCTTGAGTCTCTAAGGTTTCTAAGTCTAACCGATAGGGGCGATCGCCTTCCCACAGAGCCAAAAGCTTATCCGGTAGAGCCAAAACCGACGTATTCGCCGAATGTTTCGGGGACTGTCCCCACCGCTTCCACAGAGGGCCAGCAGCCGTCATGCCATAATTAGGATACAAAAATCGATCCGCTTCAGCTTCCGCACAATAGCCCTCGGTTTGCACATAGCGATAAACCCCAGTTGCTCCCTCCTGGGCAAAATGAACCGCCAGAATTGCCCCATCTCCATCAAACCAATGACCCACCCGCACGCCACCCCGTTCTAGTCGTCCAGGGCCATTTCGATATAGCGTCCCCCGTAAACCTTTGGGTATGGCTCCTTCGAGAATTTCCAGGTTAGTCGGCGGAAATTCCGTAGCGGGTTGAGCAACTGCTTGACTCCAAGCTGGATAGGATTGAGTTGGGGAAGACATAGAGAATTAGGATAATTAACAATGATTGGGTAGATGCGGGTTTAACCTAATCTAGGAAACCCACCATCAATGATGTTAACCTGCCCACCCCATCAGGCTTAATGTTTGTAATGGGTTAGTTTAAAAAAAATAGTGCAGACTGCAATCAAGCAATCTGCACACCAGTTTGGAACACGACTTAGCATCAAAGGAGCAGAGATCCTCAAAGCCTTACTATCTCTGAGGAGTTGAGTATTATGCAAAACATCAACTCACCCTAGGTTCAAGCAACTCATAAAGATTCATCTCAAGGATAGGCAAACCCGAAGGTTAGACCAAACAGGACAATGATGACTCTGATGCTTCTACTATGGCTGACTTTAGGGGGACTGGGGGATTCTGTGTAAGCAAGATTCACAAACATGAGGATCTTAACCTAGGGTTAGCCTCTGTGGTGATTCGATACACAATTTATCCCAGTGGCAGTTCTCACTATATTAATGAAGAATAGAAGAAGAAGACTCTGGTTCAGTTTGAGCCGCCGTCTCCCACACCATCTGTTGTTTCCTGGTGTAATCTGATGAACCAGATTCAGTTTATCCAATCCTTTGCTAATCTTACTCCTAGGCGACAAGAAGTGCTGCTAAAAGTCTTAGCGGGGGAGGAAGATACAGCGATCGCCGAACAGCTTTATATTCAACCGGTGACAGTACGCAAGCATATCCAACATATCTGTGATGCCTTTTTGGGAGCTGTCGATCCCCAAGAAGCGGGATATTCTCGTCGCGGGGAATTGATTGCCTTGATCGCCAAATATCGTCCAGAGTTAATTGGAGAAGCGCTGAAAACCAACCGGGAACCCCAACCCCAGAAGCATCATATTCTGCTCAGTTACTATCAAAGTCCCACCGATCCGCCTTTAAGCCTTATTTCCCAACTCTACGAAACCCTGAGAAACTCCGGTTATACGGTTACTTTAGCGGATAACTGCCTGCGGATGGCTAAAAATGGGTTGCAACAGATTTACCGAGAACTGAATACCTGTGAAGAGTTGTTGCTGTTGCTCTCGCCCTTATCTGCGGTGAGTGAGATGATTACCGAAGAGGTGCGAATTGTCAAGTCCTTACAAGAGTCGCGTCAGCAGGGACTTCCCCATATTATTCCTTTAGAAATTAACAATTCCTTTAGTCTGCTCAACCATGATTTGCGGGGCTATTTACAGGACTTACCGAGGTTAAGATGGCGATCGCCAGAAGATACCCCCAGATTAATTAAAAGCTTATTACGACTACTGGCTGAGGGCGATCGCCAGCCGATGAAAATTGTCTCTCCTCCTGCACACTCTGCCCATAACCCCTACGCCATCCTACCCAAAGCTCCCCCCCAACCCATTGCCGAACCGGAAATTCCCAGAGGACAAGTCGAGCTGGCCTCAGCATTTTACATCGAGCGGCCCCGAATAGAAACGCGATGTTATGAGGCGATCGAAAAACCCGGAGCCTTAATTCGCATCAAAGCCCCCCGACAAATGGGCAAAACCTCCCTCATGGCTCGCATCCTACACCATGCCTCCACCATTGGCTACGCCACCGTTCCCCTCAGTTTTCAACTTGCCGATAGCAAAGTCTTCACCGAGCTAGAACCCTTCCTCAAGTGGTTTGCCGCCAACATCAGCCTACAAATCAACCTACCCGTCAACTTTGAAGACTATTGGGACAGCATTTTTGGAGCCAAAGTCGCCTGCAAATCCTACTTTGAAAACTATATCCTTCCCCACTGCCAAAACCCCCTCGTTTTAGGCTTAGATGAAGTCGATGTCGTTTTCTCCTTTCCCGACATTGCCTCCGACTTTTTTAGCCTCCTGCGAGCTTGGCATGAAGAAGGAAAAAACCGCGACATCTGGAAAAAACTGCGCCTAGTCGTCGTTCATTCCACAGAAGTTTATGTTCCCATGAGCATCAACCAATCCCCCTTCAATGTCGGCTTACCCATTGAACTGCCCGAATTTCCCCCCGATAAAATCCTAGAACTCGCCCATCGTCATGGCTTAGATTGGACAATCTCAGAAGTCAATCGACTCATGTCCATGGTAGGAGGACATCCCTACTTAGTCCGACTCGCACTTTACCATATTGCTCGCCATGAAATGACCTTAACAACCGTCCTCGAAACGGCAGCCACCGATGCCGGTTTATATAGCGATCATTTAAGGCGACACTTATGGAATCTACATTACCATTCCCTCTTAAAAGAAGCCTTAAAAAAAGTGGTCGATAGCGCCCAAGCAGTACAGCTTGAATCCATTCCCGCCTTTAAACTACATAGTATGGGATTGATTGATTTACAGGGACATCAAGTTGTGCCCAGATGTAATCTGTATCGTCAGTATTTTCGAGTACAACTCTCTTAGTCTTTTTTTATTTCAGGCGAGCATCTACGGGAATCATGAACAACATATTTACTAAAATGTATGAATATCAATTTGGCGGCAGTTTGCCGCTAAATTCACCTACTTATGTGGTACGTCAAGCCGATGCAGATCTCTTTCGTGGAGTTCTAGCCGGAGAATTTTGCTATGTTCTCAACTCTCGACAAATGGGTAAATCCTCTTTGCGAGTCCGCACCATTGAGCTATTAAAAAATCGTGGTATTGTTTGTGGTGTGGTCGATTTAACCGCTATTTTTAGCCGCAATATTACCGCCGAAGAATGGTATGCTGCCTTTGCCTATTCAGTCTTGAGTAGTTTTAATTTAGCCGATAAAATCAACTTGCCCAAATGGTGGCGCGATCGCCTCTCTTTTTCTCCCGTCGAGCGGCTGCGTTTATTATTAACTGAAGTCATCCTACATCAGATTCCCCACAATGTGGTGATTTTTGTAGATGAAATTGATAGTGTATTAGGTTTAAAGTTTCCAGTTTATGATTTCTTCGGCTTAATTCGATCTTGCTATAAAAAACGTCAAAAATATCCAGAATACCAACGATTAACTTGGGTTTTATTAGGCGTAGCCAGCCCTTCAGAACTAAGTTCCAACCCTAACTTTAGTCCCTTTGATATGGGTCGAGAAATTCAATTAACCGGATTTCAATTGCAAGATTGTTTAGGATTAGCAGAAGGCTTAGTCATGAAAGCGAGAGATCCACAAAAAGTTTTGAAATCCATTTTAGATTGGACAGGAGGAAAGCCTTTTTTAACACAAAAAATGTGTCATTTAGTCGCTAACAGTGAATCATTTATTGCCCTCAATCAAGAGCAAAATAGGGTTAATCAATTGGTTCATACCAAGATTTTGCAGAATTGGGAAGCTCAAGATGAACCCGAACATCTTAGATCGATTCGCGATCGCCTCTTAGAAAGTCCCAATCGAAAATCCTTATTAGAATTATATTCCCAAATCTTAAATCAAGGGGAAATTCCATCAGAAGAGAGTCCAGAACAAACGGAATTACGATTAAGTGGTTTAGTGGTTAAAGTTCCTTTTGGGCATTACTATGCTCGTCCAGTAATCGGAGTTTATAATAAAATTTATGCCCACACATTTGATCTAAAATGGCTTAAAAATCGACTGGGATATAGCCCTGAAAAATCAATTTATTTAAGTAAAAATCAATATTTATCAGACGAGCAAAAACTTTACGATCATCTCCTTTATTGGGTGCAACAAGAATCGCCATCTATTATGATTCAAAGAGTTCATAAGTTATTTATTGAAGTCATTGGCTATCCAGATATTGAGATTAGTGCTGTTCTGCGACGCTTGATTATTCAAATTTCCGAATCAAGTCAATTCAACAAAATATTAAATCGCTGCTTTTATATTTTGATTAATCACTGGCAAATTCGTGCTTCTTCTAAAATCGCGATTGTGGGTTTAATTGCTCTATTTAATAATCAAAGTCAATATCAATATTGCCATTCTTCTCCCTTACCTAAATATGTTGAAAAACTCAAGACAATGGTGGATGATTTTTGTAAAAGTCATGAATATAAAATGATTGAAAAACTTTTTGTAGAACCGATCATTCATGCCACTGTTAAAGAATTTGAAGAGAGTGAAGATTATCATTTTTTGCGAATATTGATTGAGAATAAATCTAGTGCTAAGTCTCACTCTTCTTCCATTTTCACCTCTCCGCTTAAAACACAAATTTATCGCTATCCCTATCTTTATCGATATTCCCTAGTGGCATCCAATAGTTCTAGGGAACATCAGCAACTGCTGCAAGAAATTCAAGCTGAACGCCAATGGGAATTTGAACTGAGTCTTTCCCAGTATGCGACCTATTTAATTAAAAAAATATCGGGTTTGAATAGTCAAAAGCCCTTGGCTAATCCGACTCTACTGAGTGACCAAGATCTGTATTTAGCCATTAAACAGTTTACGGGTAAAGTTGAGGGAAATTCGAGTTATAAAGATTTAGCGAGAAAGTTTTTAGAGCATACGGAAACTGTGCGTTCTTATCAGGAATTTAAAGAGCAATTCTATAATTATATTATTACTGCAATTGATTCTGACGTTCACTCTCAACATTTTGATTTTAAGTTAAGGCATAAACTTAAAAGTCTCTTGCCAGAACAAGATAACAAAGGGTTTAATTCTCTGTTGCTGAACCAAACTTGCGATAATTTGTTGAAGTTTTTGATTGAAAGTCCAGACGATCCTAAACATTATATTTTTGTGAATTTGATTGCTAATTTGGGAGAATTAAAAACCAGTGCATTACTCCTAAAGATTGTGCTAATTTCAGGTCAAAGTCAATCGAATTTAGGAGAACAATTGTTTCAATGGTTTAATTATTATGAGTCTAAACCTATCGATCAAATTCAATGGTTTATCAATTTTTTGGAAAATATCAATATTGCTTTGGTCATTAACAATGAAACCCTAGATGTGTCGTCCATTCAATCGTATCTTAAATAGTTCTATTTAAACACTTGTCATGACGACGGCAGGGAAGCAATCGCTGCAATTTCCCAAATTGGGGAGATTGCTTCATTCTCCTTGCGCGACCTTCGCAATGACATACTATAACTGATCCAACAGACTTGATATGACTGATGGTTATGGGAACTTTCCTGACTCGGCTCCCGACTATCCAATCTTGTGGGTAGTTACTCCAGGAGGCTTGGATTTAAATCACTTTCCGTTTGGGGAAGCCGTTCGCCTGTTATCCCCTGAATGAGTGGAGTTTTAAGTTAAATGTCAATTTTTGTCAAAGAATGCAACATTCTAGCACGCTGGCTGAAGAGTTTGGCACAGTGGAAGAAGGAAAGGATATCCTGACTCACCTGCGCTTTAGGTGGACTCTTATTGTACATCTCACCATCTTAACCGTTTCGATAACCATGAAGTTTAACTATTACACCTTTTGGCTCCCCCTATGTGCCTATCTTCAACAACCCTTGTTTAACCCAGAGTCTCCCATAGTTTGGAGTCCCCAGCATTTTTGGACTCGCTATCAATTAACCCTTCTGGAGCGATGCTGGGAAAGGAGTCATCAGGAGGGACATCCCCAAGCTTGAGTGCCGAAGGTGTGCAGAGCAAGAGTTGTCGCACTCTAAAGCTTACTGCACCTTCCCCGGCTCTCCATATTGCGTATTGTGTTCTGCTGATGGGGTAATTCTGTATCCGGAGATTCCCGAAAAATTAGGAATAAGTAAGGAGAAATTCCCCAATTTACCCATATTCCCATGGGTGGGATCAGTGTACGGAGATAGCAGACCATGACTAATAGCCCTCAATCTTTAAGTGTTCAAGCTTGTGCCATTTTGGGACTTTCCCCCAAAGAGTTGCGGCAGCTCCTGAGTCAGATGGAAGCGCAACTCCACCATTCTCCGGTCTATCGCCGTACCCTGGAGAGTCTCCACAGTCAGTCAGGAGAGGGGGCAGAAGGGATGCAAATGTTGATTAAGGCTATGGGACGAGAAGCGATTCAGATCGCCTTGCAACACTTGGTTAATGAGTATCAGCGCCAGTTGAGTGAACCTCTACGTCCTTCAACGGCGATCGCCCCGGTAACCACTCCCCAGAGTAGCACTAAACCCAGTACCGCCCATTCCCCAAAAACCGTTCCTGTCAATTCCGGTTTAGCATCATCCACGCAAACCCCTCCACCCCGCCCTCAGAAACTCTCTAAGGTGCAGTTGGCCCAACAGAAAAAGCAACAGGAACGGGAAACGGGTTGGAAAAAAATTGGCGAACAATTACAAAAAGCGCGTTTGGGGCGAAATCTCTCCCTCGATCAACTCCATGCTTTAACCCGTATCCCGATCCATGAACTCAAAGCCTTAGAAACTGGAGATTTCGAGCATCTGCCGGAAGAAATTTACCTCCATGGTTTTGTGCGTCGTCTGAGCATTATTCTCGGTTTAGACAGTCAGCACCTGCTTTCGACCCTCCCAGAACCTGATGTCACCCATTCGGTCATTCCCTCCTGGTCTTCCCTTGCCCACCAAAAAAGTAAAGGATTTTATTTACAACCGGCCCATCTCTATTTAGGCTATACCGCATTAATGGCTAGTGCAGTGGGAGGACTGGCTTGGTTATACGGCGATGCGCCCTCCGGTGCAGCCCAAGAAACCCCCCCAGAAGCACCAGAATTCTCCATTCCTGACTCTGGACAAAAGTCCTATGCTGCTGAGTCTCTCTCTAACTCCGATCTTCCTGCTCCTGAAATGGTCAGCGATCCCCAATAAAGAGGGAAAGCCTGTAGTGCGAGCATCTTGCTCGCTGCCTTTCCCCATCACCCCATCACCCCATCACCCCATCACCCCATCTCCCCATCCCCCCATCCCCCATCTCCCCATCCCCCCATTCTCACTAGGGAAATTCAAAAGCTAGGGAGCGAGACGCTCCCACTCCTTTTTTCAGAATCTCAAACAATATTTCACAAATCAACCGGACAGATCGTCTTATAAGAGGAACCTCATGGACTGATTACCCCTTAAAATTTTTCCTTGGTAATGAAATTCAACTTTCTTAGCCGCATAACCTCTAGTCTCACCAGCCTTGTACTCGCCAACTGTCTATTATTAGGAGCCGCAGCCCGCGCCAATATTTCCATTTCTCCCCTGGTGGTAGAAACCCAAGTGAACCGAGGGCAAGCCACGGGAAGCATCACCGTCTCTAACCTCACATCAGAAGAATTTCGCGCCCGCGTCTACAGCGCCCCATTTACCTATGACGCAGAAGAAGGATTTCAAGTCTTAGACTCTAGCCCTCAAGACTTAAGTCCCTACCTGCAATTTTCTCCGCGAGAACTACAAATTCCAGGGACAGAACAACGTCGCATCCGCTTCATTGCCCGATTTCCTCCCAGTTTACCCGATGGAGAATATCGAGCTATCCTCTTTACCGAAAACCTCAAAGCCACCATTCAAGAAGAAACCGATTCCACGGGGGATATAATTTTTCGGACAACCATCGTGCCCCGAATTGGAGTCGCCGTTTACGTCCGCAAAGGGAATATTTCCCATGAGCTAACCCTCGACAGTGCCCGATATAATCCAGAGTCCAAAACCCTGGACTTACTCGCCATAAACACCGGAAAAGCGAGCGTCATTTTGCAACCGGAATGGACGCTGAAAAAAGAGGGTCGAGAAATAAATCGCGGTCGTAACGAAAGTATCACCGTGATTGCCGAAGGTTCCCGCTATATACCCATAGACTATTCTACCGATCGCGAACAGACTTTGGAACCCGGAGACTATGAACTTTCTGGGCAATTAGGTTGGGGCGTGAATTTCAGTAATAAAATCGACTTTTCTGTAAATTTTACCGTTCCTGCGACTGCTGAATCCAGGATTTTTCCTTCTTCCGAGTGACATTTAGATCCCCCCTAGCCCCCCTTAAAAAGGGGGGAAGAAGAAAGTTCCCCTTAAAAAGGGGGGAAGAAGAAAGTTCCCCTTAAAAGGGGGGGAAGAAGAAAGTTCCCCTTAAAAGGGGGGGACGAAGAAAGTTCCCCTTAAAAGGGGGGGAAGAAGAAAGTTCCCCTTTTTAAGGGGGGAAGAAGAAAGTCCCCCTTTTTAAGGGGGATTTAGGGGGATCAAAATGTCCCATATAAAGCGCAAAAACTGCTGTAAGAGCGCAAAGCAATGTAATGAAAAAGTCCATAAAATTATTCGGGTTAATCAGTTGTTTGCAACTAATTCTTTTAAGTGAATCTATTGGGCTACCGCAAGCAACTCTTGCCGCCACCATGCCCACCACAGCTCTCACAGAAAGCACCCCAAATTCCCAGCCGACTCTGTTTATTGTCGGCTTAACTGTAGGCAGGCGAACCGTTAATGCTGGGGTATTAGTGCGCGGTGAAGTTGACGATACAGAAGCCATTAACTTTGAGGATTGGCTGGTTCCTTATAATGCCATTTTAGAAGCCTTAAACTTTACTTCTGAAGTGGTGGAAGAGGACACCGTTGAATTAAGATCGCCCTTTAAGGTCGTGCAACTGAATCTGAATGACTTACAAACAGACCCCGAATTAGGATTAGTGCTTTCCGTGGGCCAAATGAGAGAACTGTTTGACATTCCCATTGAGTTTGATTGGCGAGAATATGCCATTGTTTTTCAAGTCCCGGAAGTTCGCAACCCTCGGAGAACTCGCCGTCAAGATCGCCAAATTGTTATTGAAGGATTGCCCGAAATTTCTGCTCCTAACTTTAATGTTAGTGGGATACAACAGGAAGTGAACTCAACCGGAATAGGAGAGAATCCGATTAACAACCGAGGGCAATTTTCGGCCGTGGGAACCCTGTTCGATAGCAGTTGGTTTTTGCGCTTGAATCAACGGGACTTTAGCCAAAGCGAAACTTGGCAATTGTCGGAATTACAGTTCCTCAGACAAAGGGATTCCGCCGACTATTATTTGGGGTCACAGCCTACATTTTGGCGCAGTCAAAGTGGGGGAGAGTTTTGGGGATTTACGACTATTCAACGTCGAGGATATAATCCCTTTCCAACTTTGAGAAATAATGGTGGGGCAAATCCGGAGCAACGACTGCAACCGGAGTCGGTGACGGCAACCATAACCGGTCAAGCAAAACCGGGAACGGTTGTGCAATTGGTGAACAATTTGCAGACTGGAGAATTGCTGGCTGAACAAGTTGTGGATGATTCGGGGGTTTATCGGTTTAATGCGGTGAGAGTGGGACGAAATTTTGATACTCAATATTATGTTTTACTCTATCCGAATGGTTCTTTGGCTGAGGAACCGATTATTGAGGAAGCGCGATTTAGTGTATTGCTGGAACAATTGCCCGCAGGTACATCGGCATGGGTGGTTTCTGCGGGGTGGAAGCGTCAGTTAAACGTTGATGAATTTTGGGGCGACTTTACTGATTTTAATGCGGGAGTGACCAGTCGCTGGGGACTCTCGGAGGATTTGACGGTGGGTTTGGGGGCATTTTACGATCTGGGGATGAATGGATTGGCGGAAATTTTTTATCAACCCAAAGGGACTCCATTTATTGCGTCAATCTCTGGTATTCTTGGAGAAGAGACAGATATTGATATTAATCTGGTTTGGGATGGTTATCCGAATTTTCTGGCCAGTTTAAGTAGTGATTTGGAGGATACGCGCTATTCTTTGGATTGGAAATTTTTACCTCAATTGAGATTGATCGCTAATGGTACATTTGGCGATTTTGGTAATTTTGGTCTACAGTATTTTTCGGGTGGCTTAAATTCTTCTACTCTGGCTCGGTTGAATGTGGATACGGAGGGGGAGTTGAGTTGGAATCTAAATCAACAGTTGGGGCGGCTTTATCTGTTTCATCAGGGAAATAAGAGCAGTTCTTTGTCGGATTTGTCTTATCAGTTTACGCCGTCTCATCATGGGGTTTTAAATTATCGGACGTTGCATGGTTCTAGGAATGATTATTTGGTCTCAGCATTCTGGCGCTACAGATCGCCCGATCGCACTTATTTTGGCGAGACCTTGTGGCAAAGTGAGTTAGGCTACCAAGTCGGATCTCAGGGCGGTGGCTTTTATGTCAATGCATCCACCGCCATTTTACCGGGAATTGCCCTAGAGGTGCGCTATGAAGGCATCTCTATAACCTCCGATCGCAGTCAGTTTCGCCTGCAACTGGTGTCGAGTTTAGGGTTGCAACAAGGTATTCGTCCCGGCGATCGCCAATTGGAGCGCTTACGCACCGCAGGCGGCTTGTCGATTCAGCCCTTTTACGATCGCAACAACAACGGCAAACGGGATCGTAATGAAGAGATTTATACCGATTCCTCCGAGTTTCTGATCCTCAATAACCAACTGGTAGAACCCTGGGAAATTGAAGTTAAAGGCGATCGCTTCCTCCTCCCCCTTCCCCCCGCCACCTATCGCCTCGACTTAGAAGCCGCCGGATTTCCCCCCGACTTCCAGCCTTCAGTCAAAAGCTGGGCAGTAGAAGTCGTCGAAGGCAGTTTTACCCCCCTGATGATTCCCTTGCAACCCTCCTATACCCTTGCCGGAGTCGTGACAGATAGCCAAGGTAACCCCATTGCCGGAGCCAGAGTAGAAGCCTTCTCCAGTGACGGTACATCAGCCAGTTTATCCATTACCAACACAGCCGGAGTGTATTATCTAGAACAATTGCGAGAAGGCACATATGAACTTAAGGTCAACGGTGATGGGGCGATCGAACCCAACACCATTACCATCGAGCCGAATTCCGAAACCTTATTGGAATTAAACTTACAGCAGTTGGAGCAGTAATGAGTCGCGAAGGGTTGCCCTCATCCCCCTACCCCCTTCTCCCACGGGAGAAGGGGGAAAAAGTCCCTCTCCCGTGGGAGAGGGATATAGGGAGAGGGCATTATTTCCCTTATCCTCCTGCCCACCCTACGATGATTGGCTACTCTTGGTCTAACAAAACTCGCAAAAACAGCATCGGAGTTAAAACTTGCGTGCCATGGTAATATTTCAGCGACAGCAAATGGTTATCGACAGACACCAAATAATCGGCTTTCGCTTCATAAGCCGCCGCTAAAAATTTATTATCATCTGGGTCAATATCATCAAGGTAAGTGGCTTCATACACTCCAGGAATATGCAGGGCGATCTCTATAATCTCTGTGAGTAAATCTTCAATATCTGCTAAATTAACCTGCTGCCTAATCAACCTTGTAGCAAGTTCTTCAAGCAAAAGTGGAGCCATGACTAAACTAAAACGTCCCTCACGCCATAACGTTAAAATATGCCGAGGACTACTTTGACGGGTTGGACGAAGCATAGCAGCCACAAATACAGAAGTATCAATGACAACTTTAAGCATCAATCTTCATTCCATTTCGAGAAGATTTTGATTGTTCAAGTTCTAATCCAATGCGATCGACAGTTGCCTCAAAATCTGCCCAAATTTCTTCAGCCGGACGCGGTGGCATTGCTGAGGCGATCGCAAATGCCTTGTCAATTAACTCTTTCGCTTGGCGGAGTTCTTCTGCACTTGGGGGAGTGGGATCGACTTCGATGCCTTCCCACTCTAAGAGCAACATATCATTGGGCGTACATTGAAAAAAATTACACAATTTCGCCAGAGTATCAAAGGCGATCGCCTCTGCCAAACCCTTCTCTAATTCCCTGATTTGCTCTAGGTCAATTCCCGTGACTTCGGCAATCTCTTCATTACTAACATTGCCGTAATTTTTCTTGAGTTGAGATAACTGACTTTTGACTTTCATATCATTCCCAAAAATTCCGTTATTCGTTCACTTATTCTACCCTATCGAACTAGGGAACTTCAAAATCCAGGGAGCGAGACGCTCCCACTCCTATGTTTCTCCAGGAGTGCGAGCATCTTGCTCGCTGGCTTTTTCCAATCTTGCTCGCTGGCTTTTTCCAATCTTGCTCGCGGCCTTTCTTCCCCATCACCCCATCACCCCATCTCCCCATCCCCCCATCACCCCATCTCCCCATCACCCCATCACCCCATTCCCCCATCTCCCCATCTCCCCATCAATCCAGAAAATACATCCTCAACTTTTCAGTCAACATCAAGCGTCCCTCAGAAACCCGCTTGCGGACATTCGTATAGGAAAGCTCCTGCTTTTCAGCAATCTCTTTATAGGACAGCGCCCCATAGTAATGTAAAATAAACGTCTCCCGAATGCGATCGGGTAAACTTTGGATCGCCTTTTCGATCATTTTCCGCGCTTCAGCTTCTTCCATACTCATATTTCTATGCTCTTGCATCGGGGATAAAATGCGGGATTCATCCAATCGATCGAAGGATACTATCTTATTCTTGCTCCGATTTTTTTTACGCTGCATATCAATACAGACATGATGAGTTATTTTATACAAATAAGACTTAAAATTAGATATATTTTCCGGATTATCACCCATTTTTTTCCATGCTTTCAACATAGATTCAGAGAGGGCATCCTCCGCATCCATCACATTACCGCCCATCCATTTTAGGCAACAATAATAGAGAAAATCTCGATGTTTTTTCCATTCTCGCCAAAACCAAATGTGTTTTTTTTTACACGGCTTTCCGGAGTGGGGGCGATCGCCGCAATTAACAGGTGAATTCTCTAACATTTTCATCATTCATCACAAGATTAACAGTATTCACGTAGTAAAAAACCCCTGATCTAATTGTATTTATCTTTATCAAAGATGCTATAAAAAGTATCCTGTCCCCATAAATGTGGTTTTCACCTCATTTACTCTGATTAAAAGAGCCGTAGAGAGAAAAATCATCACACACTTTTGCGAATGGATTACGGTTATTATTGCTAAACCTATCACGTCAACATCAGAGTCGCCTTGATTTAGATCACACTTGTGATGACAGTTACAATAACCTTTCTCCAAATTAATAAGTTCTTCGCATCCATGGGATAGGAAGATGGGGGGTATAGGGATATAGGGGGATCAATGTGTATCTCATCAACTTGAGTGGTAGGGTGTGTTAGGCGCTCGATTGATTATTAATATCAGCCAAAATTTCCCATAGCGCCGTAACGCACCCAATCCATCTCGAAGCCGGTCGTCCAGTGGTCATTGGTATTTTGCATAAAGGCTCAACTCAGTTCGTAGTAAGCACTTTAGTAGATTGTAGGTGCCCTGCGCTGTCGCTAACGCACCCTACTGTCGTGACTAAAATAGGGCAATAGGTTGCCCGGAGTGCGTTAGGGAAAACAACAGCGAGCAAGATGCTCGCACTACAATCGATTGCTATCAACATTTGCCCTCATCCCCCTACCCCTTTCTCCCACGGGAGAGGGATATTCCTGCGGACATGAAAGGGAGAGGGCAAAAAAGGCATTAACTCAAAAATTTCACAAATTCACCCCCACAAACGTCTTAAAGATAGAACACCCTAACCATAGATATAAAAATCTCAACCATGAACACTATCCGTTTTGCCCTCGCAAGTGCCCTGGCAATCCTCAGCGCTGTAGCCTTTGCTCCCAAAGCCCAAGCCCAAAACAGCGTACCCGTCAACTTCAATGGGACTGTGACCAGCTCCTGCACGTTTACTAACGTTGGCAATGGTACATTGCAGCAGCCCAGTGCTACGGCTGAATACCTGATGGCTGAACTTGTATCTAACACTGGTCAAATAGGGTCTCTAACAGTCAACTGTACAGGCCCTAGCAATCTCTCTATCAGCCCCCCAGTGAAACTTCAGGCTCCGCATGGGTTCAACCCCGATATTGTTCAAGCTGTTTTATACAACGACACAGGGTCTGAGACTACAACCAATGGCAATGGCCAGTTTAGCAACAGTTCTCCGTGGAATAGCTCTACAACACCAATATCTGCTACTAATAACAGTACTTATAGGGTCGGTATGGTTGTGGGCAAAAATGCCAATGCCAATGGCTTACCTTCCGGGACTTACGTTTATCAAGTCACCGTGACTGCGACTCCTAACTAGCCTCTCTTGTAGGGGCGAAAAATTTTTCGCCCCTACAAAAACAACTCACTGTTAACCAAAACTGACGTTAACTACAAAAATTCAGTGGTAGTGCCGTGACAACCCTAAAATGGTGGGTTACGGCGGATTGATAGATTGCTGTCAGAGTCTAGGTTTTAGCCGCCTAACCCACCCTACGCTAATGCACATTTTTAGCTGTGTCAAGGCAGTAGGGTGTGTTAGGCGCTCGATTGATTATTAATATCAGCCAAAATTTCCCATAGCGCCGTAACGCACCCAATCCATCTACAAAAATTCAGAAATCGAATTTAGAAATCGTCTTCAGAGTAGAGAAGCAAAAGCCCGACAACAGGGCAAACCCCTGTAAAAACATGCTCGATCTAAAAAACTGGATCAAACAAAGTACCATGAGTCCCACCTGGTACACCATACTCATCACCTATATTGTTCTATTCTTCGTGATGGGATATATCACCTTCTTTCACAATAATGACTTCATCACTAACCCCGAAAACTTCGACAAAATAATTAAAGAATACGATCGCGAAGAAAAGCAACTCTTGGTTAAAGAATTACTCCAAGATGATGCCAATAATTTTAAGGAACAAAATACCATCAGCTCCCAAGCTTTTTATATCGTCTTGGGAGCAATTGTCTCATTTTTATCTTCTACATTAATCTCTAAAAAGTAAAAAATGTCCTTACCGAATCCATCCCATCCGCCAGCTAGACTGTTGCGGACAGACTTGGAAAAAATAGACAAAATTAAACCCACTACAGAACCCGATCCAGCCAAAAACAGTCGCACTCAAAATATCGTCGGCAAACCCATCTGGTATATCATACTATCCATTTATGCCCTCCTGTTGACCTTTACTGGATTTGTCACCTTTTTTCATAATAACGGTTTCGCCTCTCGCAAGGAGCATATTGCACAGTTAGATCTGATCGCTACGCCTGAAGAATTAGAGATCTATACTCAGATGATCGAGTCAGAAATTCAAAATATAGAAGCCATCAATACTATGGCCAATCAAGCCTTTAATGTTGTCCTCGGCTCGTTACTAGGATTTTTATCAGCCACCTTAACCACCTTAGATGATACCGATGAAAGTGATTTTTGATTAATATTATATTGATTTAAATTAAGTTATCGTAGGGGCGGATTATACCCAAATTTTGTAGACTGAAAACTATTTTTTAAGCCCGCCCTTTAGGTTTGCTATATATAACAGTAAAAACCTGATAAATTCAGAAAAAGGGTAGTATTTGCGTCTCCTTAATAGCGTTTACAACCCAATTAAGCTCATGAAATACATGAAGGCTAAGGCAAACACGAAACTGAAGAAATTGCCTCTAGAAGCCGCTCAACTGAAACCCGAACAAATCGTGGATGTTCCAGCCGGAAAAAGTTATGGCTTTGAAGCCCTAGAAGCGGCCGATAATGGCCATATAAAAGTCACCTTAGCCGCCAATTCCGGCACATTTTATGTTTTTGCCCAGCATTGGGACGGTTTAAGCTTAGATCCAGAACTCACCCTAATTACCCAAGAGCAAGCAGAGCAATTATTTGGCAATCCCATCTATCCAGAAGAACTCAAAGATCTCAACCATTGCTTGCATGTTTATCAAATCAATACCAAAGATAGATTATTTCACTTCCTCAGCCAAATTGCCCATGAGTCCGGTGGCTTGAAGTATCTCAAAGAACTTGGTGATGGCTCATATTTAGAAGGAAGAGATGATTTAGGAAATATTAACCCAGGGGATGGGCCAAAATATAAAGGTGCTGGGGCAATCCAATTAACAGGACGCAGCAACTATCAAGCCTTTTGTAACTTCAGGGGCGATGCAAAAATCATGGAAGGCTGTGATTATGTTGCCAAAAATTATCCCTTTACCAGTGCCGGTTTTTGGTGGCAAAATAACCGCATGAATGAATTGTGCGATCGCGGCGCAACCGTTGAAGAAATCACCAAAGCCGTAAATGGTGGCTATAATGGCTTGGAAGACCGCAAACATTACTACCAAAAAGCCAAAAGTATTCTCTCTCAACGGAGTTTCAAGAAAATTTTGCTTGATGTTCCCTGGTTCCCCCAAACCGATAACTATATAGATCCCACGGGAACCTGTAATGCCTCTTCCTGTGCCATGTGTTTAGAGTATTTCCGCCCAGGAACTTTACCCGGAAAACAGGGAGATGATGCCTACCTAAAAGTCGTTTGTCAATATGGAGATAGCATCGATCATACCGTTCAAGGACAAGCCTTATCCCATTTCGGCCTGAACAGCAGTTGGCATATCAATCTCGATTTTGAGGATGTCTATCGAGAACTCGAAGCAGGTCGTCCAGTGGTCATTGGTATTTTGCATAGAGGCACAACTGAAAATCCTTCTGGATCTGGACATATTATTGTTGTGCGCGGACGCACTGAAAACGGTGATTTTATTGTCAATGATCCCTATGGTTCTATACATGATAATTACACCGGCCCGGTTGAAAATGGTCATCGCGTTATTTACACTCAATATGAAATGAAATGTCGGTGGACTAATGATGGGCCGGGAACCGGTTGGGGGCGATTCTTTCAACCCTGTCGTGACTAAAATAGGGCATTAAGGTAGGGTGGGTTAGGCGGCTAAAACCTAGGCTCTGACAGCAATCTCTCAATCCGCCGTAACCCACCATTTTAGGGTTGTCAAGGCACTACTGTCGTGACTAAAATAGGGCATTAAGGTAGGGTGGGTTAGGCGGCTAAAACCTAGGCTCTGACAGCAATCTCTCAATCCGCCGTAACCCACCATTTTAGCGCGGTCATGGGACTACTGGATTGTTTCAGCTAAAATAGGGCAATAGGTCTCCCAGAGTGCGTTAGAAAAAACAACAGCGAGCAAGATGCTCGCACTACATCGATTGTTATCAACATTTGCCCTCATCCCCCTACCCCCTTCTCCCACGGGAGAAGGGGAAAGAGGGCATCACAAAACATTTCACAAACTCACCCCCACAAACGTCTTATAAATAGGACACCCTAACATACTCATAAACATCCCAACCATGAAAAACCGTCATCTCGCCCTTGCAAGTGCCCTGGCAGTCCTCAGTGCCGTAGCCCTCTCACCCAAAGCCCAAGCCCAAAACAGCACAACTGTCAACTTCAATGGCACTGTGAGCAGCACCTGCACGTTTAGTAACGTTCAGAATGGTACATTGGTGCAGCCGAGTCCCACGGCTGAATATCTGATGGCTGAAAGTTTTTTAAACAATACTGGTACGTCAGGGTCTCTAGAGGTAAACTGTACAGCCTCTAGCTCTCTTTCTATTAGTGCCCCAGTGAAAATTCAGGCTCCGGCTGGGTTCAACCCCGATATTGTTCAAGCAGTTTTACTCCACCCAATCCTGATTGCGACAACAAATGGTAATGGTCAGTTTAGCAACAGTTTTCCGTGGAATTTCCCTACATCACCAATACCTTCTCTTAATAACAGTCCTTATGAGGTCAGTATGGTTGTGGGCAAAAATGCCAATACCAATGGCTTGCCTTCTGGGACTTACGAGTATCAAGTCACGGTGACAGCGACTCCTAACTAGCCTCTCTTGTAGGGGCGAAAAATTTTTCGCCCCTACAATTTATGTCTCACTGTTAAGCGAATCGACTTAACTACAAAAATTCAGAAATCGAACTTGGGAATCGTCTTAAGATTAGAGAAGCGAAAGCCAGATACTTTAGTTATCCGGACTCGATCTCAAAACTGTATCTACCATCAATACTCCGCAAACAATTTGGGTTAATATTGATGCAGCACCGAGAAATCACGTCACAAAAAAAATCTGTTTCTAAAAATAAAAACCTCACTCCTTTAGAAGAGGTAAACCTATTAAAGTGTCTCTATGAAGGAGATCTGAATGCCTTTTGGCCGCTCTGGCAAAATCATCAGGACTATCTTCATGTGCTTTGTCTGCGTTGGCTGAATAATGATGCTCATGAAGCCGAAGATGCCCTCAGTTTGGCTATGCTCAAAGCCAGAAAAAAGTTACCCGATTATGCCCATGAAATTACCCATCTCCGGGCTTGGTTAACTCGCTTAACCCATAATCTGTGCATGGACAAGTATCGACAAGATCGACGCAGAGCCGTGGGTGTGGAGAATATTGACGAGATTGCCCCTACTTCTCTGGACTCTCTTCTGATCAGTTATACTTGCCCGGAATCTACCCTACTTTCTGAAGAGTTATCCCAGTCCATTTTTCGCGTTATTAATCTGCTTCCCGATCGACTGCGGCAGCCGTTTATATTGCGTTACTATCACCATGTTTCTTGTGCGGATATTGCCCAACAATTGGCCATCTCTGAGGACAATGTATACAAGCGAATTCAGGAGGCAAAATATCGGCTAAAAAAACATTTAAGGCGTTATTTATCAGGGCAAGATGATACGGTTTTCCATGGCCAGACTGCGGTCAATCTAAGGAGTTTATCGGATGCGCTCAGTGCCAAAACTCTCCCCTATGTCAATCCAGTTATTAGTTATCATCTTACTGCCACATGCCTCGTCAAATCATCTCATCTATTGCCGTGATTTCTCAGCCTTCGGGGATGGAGACTCCGGTTTGTTTGGTTTTGGAGAAAAAGCCGACCCGAATTAAGCAGAAACTGAAGACATTATATCAGTATATTGAGAATTATCCATCGGGATGGAAAAAGCGCTTACAATTGGCGAATTTGCTCTATAAAACGGGAGATTGGCAACCGGCAATTGAGCAATATCGACAGGTGATTGAGCGACAGCCTCAAGTGCTGGAAGCCTACTTAAAGTTGGGGAAAATTTTGCAGTTGATGGCCCAACCGGTGGAGGCGGCGAGGGTGTACGAGCAGGCTTTGTCCCATGTTCTCTATGAACCAACCCAAGGGCATATTCGCGGATTAATTGCGGTGTGTAACTGGGATTTGGAGGCGGCGGTAGGCTTCTTCGAGTCAGCCGCTTCATTGGAGCCGGAAAACCCGTCTCACTGGCTGGCGCTGGGGCGGGCGCAGATGGCGAGAAACGATGCTGCGGCAGCTCTGGAAGTCTATGAGCGTATTTTGGCGAGGTATCCTGACGATATTGTAGCGGCAGGCGATCGTTTTGATGCGCTGATGGCTTTGGGGCATGTGGAGGAAGCACAGGAGCAGTTAAACCGACTGATGGAACTTGCCCCCAAGGACGTGCGGGTACAACAGCGACAGGAGAAACAGGTTGACAAAAGTTTCGATCCCTAGTAAGGAGTAAGCGAGCAAGATGCTCGCAATCCTCTAGTGAGTTTAACTCATAAATTTCAGAAGTGTCTTTTGGAAAACGTCTTAAAAGTAGAAAGGCGAAAACAATAGATAGTATTTCGCAAAAATAGAAAATAAAAGGAGAAATTAATGACAACTGTAAGAGTTGAATTACTTGATGTTTATTGTGCAGACACCGAAGATGTGACAGGTGCGGATGATTTTTATCTTGTCGGTGCGTTGGTAGGCGGTGGAGCTACCAAAGGAATTTTGACGCGCCCGGTCAAAATCAATGATAATCAACAGAAGTCCTTTTATCCAGAAGATTCTCTTTTATTTGAAGGTGTTCTCTACCCTGGGGAAAGTATTCAAGGTGGGCTAAAAGCTTATGATGAAGATGCAGGAAAAGATTGGTCTCGCCACGGTGAAACAGTACAAGAAATTACCGGTTATGTTTCTGATGCTTTAAGCTTGTTCGGATCAACAGGCGCAATTGCTGGAAAAATTCTTTCAGTAGCAACTACCGGTGTTGGCATTCTCGCGACTATGGATAAAGACGACTTGCTCGGTAGTGCCGAATTGGAAATTCCTGCTATCGGACCATCTTATGAAATTTTGGAGTGGAAAATGTTAGAAACAGGAACAATCGGTTATTCCACATGGGATTACACAGTTCGGCTTCAGATTAGTCGTCGTCATTAAAAATACCTGGTGGCAGAATAATCAAAGGCGATCGCCTCTCTCATATTAAAATGACCCTAACTACAAAAAATCAGAAATTGAGTCAGGGAATCGTTTTAAGAGTAGAGAAGCAAAAGTAACATCAAATTTGTTTAAACAGTTGTCATTGCGACCTCCGGGAAGCAATGACTACAACTAACAAGATGGAAGAGATTGCTTCACTCCACTGCGTTCCGTTCGCAATGACTTATCATAACTGACACACAATCAATTTGGAGAATAATCATGGCTAACAATCTTCTTATCGTTTTTGGTGGAACCACAGAAAATACCGTTGTTTTTCCGTCTAATGACTCTGGTCTTAAATCTTCCAGACTATTCACCAAGGACGAATTGGACTCCAACCATGTAGATGTTTTACAAATTAACTTGCTTACAATAAATCCCAGCGTAAGTTTTTTTGCAAACAAAGATAGTTCATTAGGAGACTTAAATGGAGCCTGGCTAACCGCAGAACCGAAAGGTATTTCGAGAGCTTTAAAATCTTCTTTGACAGGTAAATACTCTGATCCAAGCTTACAAAGCATAGCTAAATTTATCGAAAAGGCGAATTGGAGTCACGCTAATTATACTGAAAATTCAGATGCAAGGGGAATGACGGTCACCGTATTTAATCAGTTTTCCCGAAGTTCAAAAGACTTGATCGACAATTTCTTGAATAACTCAGGCAAAGATTATGATTCTGTATTAATGTTGGCTCATAGTCGAGGTTGTGGCTTGACTCTTCAATCCTTGTCCCAGAATGATGTGAATAGCACATCTGATATTAATGACATTCAATTGTCCAGTGATGTATTAACCGGTAAACTGAAGCGAGTTGTACTCTTAGATCCAGTATCTAAAAATGCAAATAATGCCAATGAAGTTATCCCACCAGCCAATGCACAAGTTGTGGCAAAACTGAGCCAAACAGACAAGGAAATTCATATTGTTTCTAAAGCAAAGTCAACCTCAAAGGTGGTTTCTACAGACTATGACAGTTATGTTGATGTTTTGGTGGGAGCAAAAGAGAGCAATGATCGACTTGATTTCAGTAATATTTATGTACATATTGCTGATATGGTTCATGAAGGAATGCTCTCGGAGGAATTACGCGGAAATTTCAAGAAATACCTGAACATTATCATGGATAAACCCTGGACTCAAACTTACTTTAACGATCAAGAAGTTTCTGCTGGTAATTTTCTTAAATTGTCTAAAGAAATTGAAGTAAAGGATCGACGAGACGCATTTAAGCGTTGCATTCAGAACAAAAATGGTCTGGCTTAAGAGAATCAAGACAAAAGGGGCGATCGATTCGCTCCTTTTTTTGTGTTATTATCTTTTTTATCTGGCGATCGCTCTACTCTCAATACCTTAGCGATCGCCTGAGTTGCTCTAAGCAGACAAAGCAAGCTTTGAAGCAATACCTTGTTTTAAGGAGATTTGCACCCAAAGCAACCAATCGGCATAGGAAATTCCATAAACGGTTGGGTCATAGTAACAACTGAATTCAAAGACCATCATTGCTTTTAATTGATTGTGTTCAAGGTTCTGAGTCAGTAAGTTTTCGATATCTTCAAGAGTTTGTTGTACTTGGGTTATGGGTTCATCTTGAAGATAGTTGTGGATCAGACCTAATGCATCAGGAGCCTCTAAATTCCAATCTTGGTGAAAATAACTGCTACAAAATTGAGCAAGTCCAGGAAAGTTTTCAGTATTCATGGTTCTGGGTAAGCGGTTAAAATATAGTATCCTAGCGACACAGTGGCATCTCGTTTCAAAATGATGCGTAAGTTTTGGGCGATCGCCGGATGAAGATTATTTTGAGCTAGACTAATACCGATCGCCTGGTTGACTCTATGATAGAGGGATATTTGCCTTGATTGAGGAAAAGTTAAACCTGGGTCAGGTAGTATTATACTACCCATTCAATGAAAGGCGATCGCCATATGTCCATTCCTTCAGAGATTACCGATCTGATTAATCGACTTAATGATGAAGTAATTCAAGTTTCAAGTGAAGATTTAGGAGATCTCTTGGGTCGAGTCTTAGAGGTTAAAATTAAAGTCGAACGTCTTGTAAGTCGATTGGAGTAAGGGTAATGAAAGCACTTCCTGATGAGCAAACCATGCTAGAGATTTTGGAACTGGCTAAGGATTTTGAAAATTCCGCACGAGAACTATCAGAGCAGTCAATGGCGATCGCTCTCAAGTATGAAAAAAAAGTTCGTGAGTCTCAAGAGACTCAATCTCAACAAGCAACGGTTTAGGGCTTGCTGTTGGGAGGGGGCAGAGGCGATCGCCCCCCCAACGCCACAAAGAAACCGGGTTTCTGCCCTAACTGGCAACGCTCAACCCCCATCTGGCTGGAGAAACCCGGTTTCTAGTCCTCTGGCGACAAAACTCTGTTTCGCTTCGCGATCGCTGGAAATTTTTGTTCTAATAGAATAGACTAAGAGTATAAAAGATAGTTCGATTTAAAGGCAACTCAAATGTCTCGTAGCGATTGTATATTATCCCTCAATCATGTACAAAATATGTCAATTGAGGAATTTTTGGATTTTCTTAGGAAGAAAAGCAAAGTATCCATACAATGGTCTGAACATGAAACTTTTGTATTGGAAATGAAAATGGAGTTAGAATCTTTACCTGTTTTTGAGGGGTGTGTTCCTTCCAATTGGAAAGAAGCAATTTGAAGCAGATGGCATTATTATTGTTGGCCCAGATTCAGTTTTAGCGGATAAATAAGACTTAGGAAGAGCTTAATAAGGCGATCGCCCCCCAACCCCACAAAGAAACCGGGTTTCTGCCCTAACTGGCGATGTTCAACCCCCATCTAGCTGGAGAAACCCGGTTTCTAGTCCTCCGGCGATCGAGTTCTTTTTTTCGTTTTTGGCTGCCGAATTCATCCACAAAAACCCATAACGGGAAAAATTCCAAATCACCTCAAACCCGACGTTAAAGAGGCAGAAGACAACCCCAAACGTTGAAGACAATCAGGGGAGCGATCGCACCATCAAGAGGTTCAACCATGGCAGCTACAGAGACAAACCTGACCGAAATTTCAGCATTACCTGGACTTCAACAAGTATGGTCTGAAACCCAAGGCAACCCTCAAATTTGTGTCGCCATTCTTGACGGCCCCGTAGACCTCTCTCATCCCTGCTTTGACGGTGCAAACCTAGAAACCAACACCCATGGAGAAACCGCCAGTACCGGCCTCATGTCCGGTCATGGAACCCATATTACCAGCCTGATCTTTGGTCAGCCCGGTAGCCCCATCTCCGGCATTGCTCCCGGTTGTCGCGGTCTCATTTTGCCCGTATTTTCTGATCGCCCCCCCCATTCCCTTTCCCAACTCGACTTAGCACGGCAAATCAATCAAGCCATTCAACAAGGCGCTCATGTGATTAACATTAGCGGCGGTCAACTGGCGCAAGCGAATGAGGCCGATCCTATGCTGGCAAAAGCCGTGCAATCTTGCCACGACAATGGCGTTCTGATTGTGGCGGCAGCAGGAAATGATGGATCGCCCTCTCTCCATGTTCCCGCCGCATTACCGGGAGTTCTGGCCGTGGGTGCAATGAATACCCAAGGCCTGCCCTTGGAGTTCAGCAATTGGGGAGAAACTCAGTCTACCCCAGGCATCCTGGCTCCTGGTGAAAACATCTTGGGGGCCCAACCGGGGGGAGGGACTGCAACCAAAAGCGGCACGAGCTTTGCCACTCCGATTGTATCTGGAGTGGTCGCCCTGCTCTTGAGCGTGCAGCTTCAACGGGGGCAAACCCCCAACCCCCAAGCTGTCCGCGATGCCCTTCTCCAGAGTGCTTTACCTTGCCCGTCAGAAGGGGTTTCTGATTGTCGTCGCTTCTTGGCTGGAAGTCTTGATATTGCCCAGGCTTATGCCCTAATTACCCAAGGAGGAACCCTCAAATTGTCTGAGGAAAATTTAGCACAACCCATGATTCAAGGAAGTGACGCGATGGAGCAAACTCTAGAGCCAGTCGCAGAAGTCACCCCCTCTCCATCCGTGCCAGAACAGATTCATCCTTTAGAACAGGCTGAACCTACCCTGACCGTAACCCCTAGACCCCTAGCTGCGCCGTCTGTCACCGCCAGCAGCCTAGCCCCTTCAGAGAGCTGTGGCTGTAGTGGTGGCGCAAAATCTCTGGTCTATGTCACGGGTACAGTCAGTTACGATTTTGGCACGGAGGCTCGTCGAGATAGCTTTAAGCAATTGATGAGCCCAGTAGAAGGGAATCCACCCTTCCCACCGAATCCATTTGTGGTAAGCCAGATGATTGACTACCTGGAAGAAAACCCCTATGAATCCAAATCTCTCATTTGGACATTAAACCTGGAACTGACCCCAATTTATGCGATCGAGCCGATAGGTGCATATGCAGATTTGGTTTATCAGCACCTGATTTCCGCTCTCAAGGGGCAGAGCAAGCCTGAAGACGATCGCGAATTTGTTGCTAGAATTTCGGTTCCAGGAGTCTTAACCGGCAAGACGGTGAGACTCTTCTCTGGGCAAGTCGTTCCGGTGATTGTGCCAGAAATTCGGGGCATGTATGAGTGGAATACCAACCAATTGGTGAACCTGGCAGTTCAAGCCGCAAGAAGCGGTGTAACTCAGTCCCAGGCTGCCCAACAGGAAGATGCAACACGAGCTTCTCTAAAAGAATTCCTCCAGCGCATGTACTACGAATTTCGGAATCTGGGTCAAACATCCCAGGAACGGGCACTGAATTTCGCGGCCACCAATGCATTCCAAGCAGCCCAAGCTTTAACTGAGGCGACTGGGAGAGGGATGCAACTTGATGCCATTGAAACGGAAAAAAGTCCTTTCTGTCGCATGGATTCAGATTGTTGGGATGTGAAACTGAAGTTTTTCGATCCAGAAAACGATCGCCGAGCGAAAAAGGTGTTTCGATTCACCGTGGATGTAAGCGATACCATGCCCGTCACCATTGGCGAGATGCGGAGTTGGTCGATTTCTTAACTGAGCCGAGCGATCGCTCATTTCCTTTGAGATGAAGAATTTGCCGAAACAATCGCAACCTGTAATTCGGAGTCTGAAGTTTTTCGATCTTGAACCTCAGTGGCAGGCGCAAACCCTATTTCCCTTGACTGTGGATGTCAGAGATATGAAACCTATCTCCATGATTTCCCTGCCGAGTTGGTCGATTTCTGACTCAAACCATCCGTCATTCACTCCCTAGTTTTTACTCAAAACATGAAGAATTTACCCAAGCAATCTCAACCCGTTGTTCGTAATCTGAATCTCCCTTCTTCTTTGTTGAATGATGGGGCGATCCACAGCTCTGATATTAGGCACTGTTATAAGCTACCCGGTTTAGCGAGAAGCATGTGTATGGCTGCCTATTAGGACTCTATTTCCCACTCACTTAAACAGGAGAAAGATCGATGAAAGTTCCGATGATTGCCGGTCACGTCCCGCGTTTCTCGCTAGAGGCGATCGGCAACAACCCAACTATCTGTAAACCATCAAGAAATTACGAGGAAAAATCATGAAAACTCCGAAACAAGTTGCTCCCGTTGAGCGCAGTCTGAATCCGGCTCCTATTTCTGGCCAAAATGGCGTTGAAGCGAGTGCTTGGTATGACATTCTCAAGACTGTTGCCCAGCAAGCTCTTCCCATTGCCCAACAGCTTTTAGGATAGGAAGTCTGTAATCTAGACCAGACCTTAACTCAACGGCTGTAAAACAATGCCTCGTTCTGTAGTTGTCGCTAACCACTGAACGAGGTCAAAACAAGGTAAAACATCCAGTATAACGAGGAAAAATGATGAACACTCCCAAGCAAGTTGCTCCAGTAGAACGCACCCTAAATGTCTCGGCTATTTCCGGACAAGCTGGCGTTGAAGCGAGCGGTATTTTTGACGACGTTCTCGGCGTTGCCAAGACCGTTGCTCCCATTGCTGCTAAGGCTGCTGTTCCCTTTCTGACCTCTCTGATCTAGCTTTGCAGCCTTCTTAGCCTGAATTGCTAATCAACGGTCATTCGATCGCTTGTACAGGGGTTGTTGACTCAATAACCCCTGTACCTTTCTCCCACAGCGCCATCACTTGCGAAACTTATGACTCTGACTTCTTTACCGGTTGAATCGATCGCCGATACAGCCTTCTTAACGGCTACCTATCGCGCTCTGGAAGGCGATCGGCCAGATGCCCTATTCCAAGACCCCTATGCCCAAATTTTAGCAGGCGATCGGGGTCAAAAACTCGTCGAGACCATGCCAGGGGGAGCCACAGGAGCATCAGGGTGTGCTGTTCGTACTGCCGTCATAGATGAGTTAATTCTGCGGACGATCCAAGAAGCCAAGATTGATACAGTCATCAGTCTGGGAGCAGGGCTAGATACGAGACCTTATCGACTGCCCTTACCGAGTTCTCTGCGTTGGAGCGAATGGGATTTCCCAGCCGTCCTAGACTACAAAGCGGAAAAACTCGCTGGTCTAACACCCAGGTGTGTTCTAGAATTCATGCCTCTGGATGTGACTGACAGGGCTACCCGGCAGATCGTCTTGCAAGCTATTGGCAAGGTAGCGAAACAAGCACTGATACTGACAGAAGGACTGCTGATTTATCTGACAACGGAGCAAGTGGCAGCACTGGCAACCGATCTCTATGCTCATGCTCCCTTTCAGTGGTGGCTCACCGATCTCGCTTCGCCCCATGCGTTGCACTATTTCCAGAACAGTATAAATAATACTGTTAATTCGAGCCAAGCGACGTTGCAATTTGCGCCGGAAGCAGGCAGGGAGTTCTTTGAGTCATACGGTTGGAGGGCTGTCGAATGGCGATCGCTTCTCGAAGAAGGACAGCGCTTGCAGCGAGAAATTTTGCCCCCATCGCTGCTGGTTCAATTCCAAACCCCAGAAGTCTGGGCAATTTGGCGAGAAATGTCCAGTTTTGTATTACTGCAACGCCACTGAATCTAAAACCAAGGTTAAATTTATCCCAGGAGTAAACCATGAAATCCCCCCATCAATCCCAACCCGTAAACCGGAGTGAAATCCTAGAACCTGACTTAATATTAGTGTCGGTTAAAGACAGTAAAGGTGAGCTGACACAGCAATATCGGTTCGTGCGTGGCTCTGACCCCAATTCAAACGACCCCGCGCAATTTATAGAACCCCTTGATTGTGGGTGTCAGATTTTTTCTGGTGTGTCCAGATCCATGTGCTGGGCTGCCTGTGGTTTGGTCTAAGCAATTTGTAGGGGCGAATTTTTTTTGTCCCTACAATCAGGTATCATGGTTCTGTTCATTCAGTATAATTTCTAAAAGCAACTCCTATGACTTTCAAAATCCTTAGTTTAGACGGCGGTGGCATCCGAGGAGTCTTATCTGCACGACTGCTGCAAGAGGTGGAAACCACTATCAGACAAACCTATAAACAAGAATTACATGAATATTTCGACTTAATCACTGGAACATCCACCGGTTCAATTATTACGGCTGCCATTGCCTGTCAGATGAAAGCTCAACAAATGATTGATGTTTACCTCAACGAGGGAGAAAATATCTTCCTAAACTCGGTTCGCCAACAACGGAAATGGCGTAAAGTCAGTGAGGCGATCGGAAGTCATGTGTTATATCCCCATGAAAAGGGAGAGCAGGGATTGACTAAAGTCTTGCAAAAAAACTTGATTCATCCCCAGTTAGGATCTCCCAAAATTAGCCAGATCGATAAACCCTATATTCTGATTCCGGCTTATGATGTGTATTCTCGCAATACGACCTGGTTTGCCAATAATCCGGTGGATGATGGGGCTTGGTATGACCATATCGAGTTGTGGAAAATTTGCACGGCTTCAGCCTCCGCTCCCACCTTTTTTCCGCCTTACGAACTGCCCTATAATGAGGAAGAAAAGTTGCCCCATATCGATGGGGGCGTTTCGGCTAATAATCCAGGTTTAATGGCGATCGCCCATGCTTTGTTGATCGAGAAAAAGAATAACTTAAAGTTAGGCGATATTGCGGTTCTCTCCATCGGTACGGGTGATACCACTCGTCCCTACAGCTATGAAAAGGTCAAAAACTGGGGATTGTTGGGCTGGGCTAACCATTTATCTGATATGTTCCTGAATCCTGGGGCGCAAAACTCAAAAGTAATCTGCGAACAAATTCTTGAGAGTGCAGGGGGAGATGTCCTTCGGTTAAATTTCGATCTTAATGATCGATTTGAAGGAGAAAAGCAACCGGGCCGTTTGCGTCCCCTACTTGATGAACCCTATAATGAATATATTTATAAAAACAAGAAGAAGTCCGAGAAAATCAGCGAAGATATTGACAATCCGGAAAATTGCCCGGCACTGATTGAGGCGGCTGAATGTTATCTGGACTGTGGTACAGTCTACTATGGTCAGCCAGGAGTTCCAGTTCGAGAAGCTATTCAGGAATTTATCAATTCCCATTCAGTATACGATCCCCCCAACAACAACTAAGATTCTAATTCCCTAAATGACGTTTGGATTTCTCAACCTCAATAAACCCCCCGGTTACACTTCCCATGATTGTGTGGCCCGGGTGCGTCGTTTGCTGCGGACTAAGCGGGTGGGCCATGGAGGAACCCTAGACCCGGCGGCGGTTGGAGTGTTGCCGATCGCCCTAGGAAAAGCCACTCGTCTGTTGCCGTTTTTACCGCAGACTAAGGCCTATCAGGCAACGATTCGGTTTGGGGTGCGGACAGAAACGGATGATTTAGAAGGAGAGGCGATCGAGCGTCAACCGGTTCCCGATCTAAGGTTAGAGTCGATTCAGTTGGTTTTAGGTCAGTTTCAAGGCAAGATTCAACAAATTCCCCCCATTTATAGCGCTATTCAAGTGGGGGGAAAGCGCTTGTATAAAATTGCTAGACAGGGGGATACGGTGCAAGTGCCCCCACGAACGGTGGAAGTATACGATCTCCAGATCTTAGATTGGCGGCCGGGAGATTTCCCGGAGCTGGATGTGGCCATTTCTTGCGGCCCAGGAACCTATATTCGGGCGATCGCCCGCGACTTAGGCGATCGCATCAACACCGGTGCAACCTTAGCTCACCTCACCCGCACCCAAAGCAGTGGATTTCAGTTAGACCAAAGTCTGACTTTAGAAGAACTAGAAACCCAAGTGGAGCAGCAAACCTTTACCCCCATTTCTCCCCATATTGCCTTAAGTCATCTGCCAGAGTGCATCCTTTCCAGCTCCCAAATTACCTCCTGGTTCCACGGTCAACAGTTATCCATCACTGGGGAACATCTATCCGGGGGAGCAGTGCGCGTCAGTTCCCCAACGGGCGAATTTCTGGGTATGGGAGAACTGGGGCAAACTGGTCTAGAGTGGGTGTTAGCACCAAAAATTGTATTTTCCGATTAAATGAATCAAGTAGATATACCCAGAATTCTGACCTTATTAACAGATTTTGGGCTTCAAGACCCTTATGTGGGGGTGATGAAAGGGGCGATCGCCCAAATTAATCCCCAGATTATCCCGATCGATCTCACCCACGATCTACCGGGACAAAATTTAGCAGCCGCTCGGTTTGCTCTGATGAATGCCTATCCCTATTTTCCCGATTATACGGTGCATATAGCTGTGGTCGATCCGGGAGTGGGAACCGATCGCCGGGCGATCGCTCTAGAACTTCCCCAAGGGTTTTTAGTCGGCCCCGATAATGGTATATTTAGCGGCATTCTGCACCAATATCCCCCGATCAAAGTTGTAGAATTAACCAATGCACAGTATTGGCGATCGCCCCATCCCAGCCCCACCTTTCACGGCCGGGATATTTTTGCACCTGCGGGCGCTCATTTAGCCAATGGAGTCGCGATCGAGCAGTTAGGCGATCCCCTCGATCCCGATACCTTGGTCGATCTTCCCATTCCCCCCTATACCCGAAACAAACAGTATATTCGAGGAATCATCCAATCCATTGACCATTTTGGTAACCTAGTCACTAATATTCCCGCAGAAGCCGTCAATAATGTCCCCTGGTCAGTGATGGTCAACGATGAAATCATTGTCGGCACTCAAACCTATAGCGATCTCCCCATCGGAGAGGCGATCGCCCTGGTCGGGAGTCATGGTTGGGTAGAAATTGCCGTTAATTGCGGTAATGCCGAAAAAGAATTAAAGCTCACTTGGGGCGATCGAGTTCAACTGCTGATCTACACCGAGTGAGCCAATGGGGGTTTAAGTTAGACGGGCTAGGAGGGATTCGAACCCCCGACACCGTGGTCCGTAGCCACGTGCTCTAGTCCACTGAGCTACAAGCCCTTAACTGTCTAGAAAACTAATATAGCACACTTATTGCTTATGACACAAGAAAATTGTTTTAATTCGGGATTAAGCCATGTGAATGAGTCCGGAGAAGTGCAGATGGTGGATGTTTCCGCAAAACAGCCAACGGTGCGGAAGGCGATCGCCGGTGGACAAGTGCGAATGCAACCCGCCACCTTAGAGGCGATTTTAGCCGGGAATGCTCCCAAAGGCGACATTATCGCCACGGCTAAACTAGCCGGAATTATGGCTGCTAAACAAACCGCTCAACTTATTCCCCTCTGTCATCCCCTACCCCTGCAAAAGATTGCCGTAGACATTCAACCCGATCGCCAATTACCCGGTTATCAAATTATAGCCACGGTCAAAACTACCGCCGAAACTGGGGTGGAAATGGAAGCATTAACGGCGGTTTCCATTGCTGCTCTGACGTTGTACGATATGGCCAAAGCTCTGGATAAGGCGATCGCGATCGAATCGATCCATTTAATCGAAAAAACCGGCGGTAAATCGGGTGATTATCGGGCTAATAACAATTAACAATTAACAATTAACAATGGCTCTAGTTTAATGTCAGTTAAGAGGGCAGACTTAATTCTGGTAGATTGGGAAATAAGACAGATTCAACTTCGGTTAAGGCTCGATCGAAGTCATCATTGATAATTTGTACATCAAACTCATGGGCGGCAGCAATTTCAATGATGGCGCGGTTGAGACGACGGGTAATAGCTTCTGGGGATTCGCTTTGGCGATCGCGTAATCTGCGTTCTAATTCGGACATTGATGGCGGTAAAATAAACAGCCTCATAGCTTGAGGAAAGGAGGCGCGAATCTGCCGAGCGCCTTCTAATTCAATTTCCAATAAGACTAAAGTTCCTTGTTGAACTTTATCCTCGACCGTTTGCCGAGGCGTGCCATAATAGTTACCAGCAAATTGGGCCCACTCCAACAGTTGCTCCCCAGCAATTAACTCTTGAAACTTTTCTGGAGTGACAAAAAAATAATCTTGACCGTCTATTTCTCCGGGCCGAGGGGAACGGGTGGTCATGGAAACCGACAAGTAAATATCTGGATGGCGATTGAGCAGCGATCGCACCAAAGTCCCCTTACCCACCCCACTCGGGCCCGTAATTACCACTAATTTTCCCGTCCCAGCCGCTTGTATCATTCCCAATCCATTACTGAGTGTTATCCTCTGCTTCCTCAAGGTTCCCGGTTACCCTTTTGGGTCATAAACCGGTGAGAAACCGTTTCTGGTTGAATCGCAGATAGCACAATATGTCCTGAATCCATAATTATCACAGCACGGGTACGTCTACCATAAGTTGCATCGATTAATTCTTGGCGATCGCGACATTCGGCGATCGTTCGTTTAATCGGCGCTGACTCTGGAGAGACGATCGCAACCACTCGATTGGCATTAATAATATTACCAAATCCAATATTGATCAGTTGAACCATAGGGGAATGGGGGAATGGGGGGATGGGGGGATGGGGAGCTTATTGATTAATGATTCGGTTTATTATACATTTATTTATAGCGCTACGCGCCGATCTAACTGCTCTATTTTTATCGCCTATGCCTCCCCGTTGGCCTCGAAAACCCGACCGTAGAGATCCAGACTATCGCCGCTTAGATGACCGGATGAACTTTGCTCTCCATGTAGCGATTTATCTGGCAATCAATTCTGGACTCTGGTTTGTGCATCAAATCAAGCCCGATACCCTTCTCTGGCTCACTTGGTTTAGTCTAGGCTGGTTGGGTCTCCTGGCGCTCCATGGGATCTTTATTTTTGCGATCGCCGACTACTCCCCCTCTTCAAGTCCCAAATAATTTGCCCTCATCCCCCTGCCCCCTTCTCCCGCAGGAGAAGGGGGAAAGTCCCTCTCCCGTGGGAGAAGGATATCGGGAGAGGGCAAACATCAATTCAACTTCAACCTTAATCGTTACTGATGTCATTCCCGGTAAACTGCCCAATTAACCAGGAAACCAGGGATAAAACAATTGACCCAAACAGGGCTGGGAAAAACCCGGATACGGTGAATCCAGGGGTAAAATAGCCTACCAAAGATAGGGAAATCGCGTTAACCACCAATAAGAACAAGCCTAAAGTGAGAATGGTTAACGGCAACGTGAGAAGGGTTAAAATGGGCTTGACAATGGCATTGACTAACCCCATGACAATTGCTCCCACGGCCGCGGCTTGCCAACTGGCGATCGCCAAACCAGGGACAATATAGGCAGTGATCGCCAGGGCGATCGCCGCTAAAGCCCAAGTGAGAAAAAAGTTAATCATGATCGCAAACGTCTAACCTTTGGACTTGCGTTCAATAATACCACCTCTGAAACCGTTGTCATTGCCATCTATCAAGCCAATCTGAATTGATACCAGAAACGCTATACTCATCGTTAAGGATAATTCTCTTCAAAGCTGGGGTGTGGTTCTCCCATGGTTAATCCGTATTTAATTCGTAATCCTTTGGGCTTGTCCCTACTGTATTGTTTGTGGCATCAGAAAGAACAGTCTTTACCAGAAACTCAAGCGGGGTTATACAAGAATTTTGTGGAGCAGGTGTATAAGTGGACATCGGAGATCGAGCTGGCTGAGGAAAAACGGCTGCAACTCCACCAAAAGCTGGGAGAATTGGCTTTACTGGGGATCGATAGCAAGGACAAGGAAGGCAATTTTTCCCAGTTCTGGTTGCGGGAAAGTGGGTTAAAGCAGGTTTTTGGGACTTTGGATAACGACTTATGTAAAGCCGCCTTGCAGTTAGGTTGGCTCAATCGGTTGGGGAAGGTGGAAAGTGAGACGGTTTACGGGTTTGATCATGCCACGTTTCAGGAATATTTTGCCGCTCTAGCAGTGGAAGATGGGGATTATTTTCTGCCCCGGAACCATGAGGATTTTCCGATTGCTGGGAAGGAGTATCGGATTTTTGCGCCGCAGTGGAAGCCGGTGATTTTATTCTGGTTGGGGCGCGAGGATGTGGAGGAAGAGAAGAAGGAAGCGTTTATTGGGCAGTTAGTTCATTTTAAGGATGGTTGTGAGGGCAATTTTTACGGCTATCGTGCTTTTTTCCTAGCTGCGGCTGGTATCAGAGAGTTTAAGGCTTGTTCTCGTGCTGATGAAATTGTGCAGCAGATTGTGAAGTGGGGGTTTGGGTATGTCAATGAAGAAAAACAGAAATGGGGAACCTTTATCGATCCGATTAAAGAAGGCGCAAGGGATACTCTACCGGAAACGGATCGACAACGGGCTATTGAGAGACTCTCTAGCCTACTGAACCATTCCCAATGCCCTAAATTTATCCGTTGGGATGTGGCTTATATTTTAGAGAAAATCGGACAAGGAAATCAAGAGGCGATCGCCGCCCTGGTGCAACTTCTGGAGCAGACTGAGGATGAATATACCTGTAGGCGGGCGGCTGAGACTTTAGGGAAAATCGGACAAGGAAATCCCCAGGCGATCGCCGCACTGGTGCAAGTTCTGGAGCAGAGTGAGAATGAAGATACCCGTTGGGAGGCAGCTTATAGTTTAGGGAAAATCGGACAAGGAAATCAAGAGGCGATCGCCGCTCTGGGGAAAGTTCTGGAGCAGACTGAGGATCAATATACCCGTTGGTGGGCGGCTGAGACTTTAGAGAAAATCGACCCCGGAAATGCCCAGACGATCGCCGCCCTGGGGAAAGTTCTGGAGCAGACTGAGGATGAAGATACCCGTAGGGAGGCGGCTGAGAGTTTAGAGAAAATCGACCCCGTAAATCCCCAGGTGATCCAGGTGATCGCCGCTCTGGTGCAACTTATCGAGCAGATTGAGGATTACTTTAACCCTTGGTGGGCGGCTGAGATTTTAGGGGAAATCGGACAAGGAAATCCCCAGGTGATCGCTGCTCTGGTGCAACTTCTGGAGCAGACTGAGGATGAAAATACCCGTTGGTGGGCGGCTGAGACTTTAGAGAAAATCGACCCCGGAAATGCCCAGACGATCGCCGCTCTGGGGAAAGTTCTGGAGCAGACTGAGTATAAAGATACCCGTAGGCGGGCGGCTGAGAGTTTAGGGAAAATCGACCCCGGAAATGCCCAGGCGATCGCCGCCCTAGTGCAACTTCTGGAGCAGACTGAGGATAAACATATCCGTAGGGAGGTGGCTGAGAGTTTAGAGAAAATCGGACAAGGAAATCCCCAGGCGATCGCCGCTCTGGTGCAACTTCTGGAGCAGACTGAGGATGAAGATACCCGTTGGCGGGCGGCTGAGAGTTTAGGGAAAATCGGACAAGGAAATCCCCAGGTGATCGCCGCTCTGGTGAAAATTCTGGAGCAGACTGAGGATGAACGTACCCGTAGGCAGGCGGCTGAGAGTTTAGGGAAAATCGGACAAGGAAATCCCCAGGTGATCGCCGCTCTGGTGCAAGTTCTGGTGCAGACTAAGGATGAACTTACCCGTAGGCAGGCGGCTGAGAGTTTAGAGAAAATCGACCCCGGAAATCAAGAGGCGATCGCCACTCTGGTGCAAATTGTGGAGCAGACTGAGCATGAATATACCCGTTGGCGGGCGGCTGAAAGTTTAGAGAAAATCGACCCCGGAAATCAAGAGGCGATCGCCACTCTGGTGCAAATTGTGGAGCAGACTGAGCATGAATATACCCGTAGGCAGGCGGCTGAGAGTTTAGGGAAAATCGACCCCGGAAATCAAGAGGCGATCGCCGCCCTGGTGCAAGTTCTGGAGCAGAGTGAGAATGAAATTACCCGTTTCTCGGCGGCTGAGAGTTTAAGGAAAATCGACCCCGGCAATCCCCACACGATCGCCGCCCTGGTGCAAATTCTGGAGCAGATTGAGGATGAAGATATCCGTTGGCAGGCGGCTGAGAGTTTAGGGGAAATCGGACAAGGAAATCAAGAGGCGATCACCGCCCTGGTGCAACTTCTGGAGCAGACTGAGGATCAATATACCCGTTGGCGGGTGGCTGAGAGTTTAGGGAAAATCGGACAAGGAAATCAAGAGGCGATCGCTGCTCTGGTGCAACTTCTAGAGCCGCGTGAGGATGAATATACCCGTTGGTGGGCGGCTGAGAGTTTAGGGAAAATCGACCCCGGAAATCAAGAGGCGATCGCCGCTCTGGGGAAAGTTCTGGAGCAGAGTAAGGATGAAGACACCCGTTGGTGGGTGGCTGAGAGTTTAGGGAAAATTGGACAAGGAAATCAAGAGGCGATCGCCCCTCTGGTGAAAATTCTGGTGCAGACTGAGGATAAAAATACCCGTAGGCTGGCGGCTGAGAGTTTAGGGAAAATCGACGCTGGAAATGCCCAGGCGATCGCCGCTCTGGTGCAACTTCTGGAGCAGACTGAGTATGAAGATACCCGTAGGGATGCGGCTAAGACTTGAGGCAAAATCATCACCACTGAGGAACAGCAAAAAAGCGTTGTTTCTGCTCTCCAACCTCACCTCAATCCTGAAACCTACAAAAACAACTTTGACCTGTTTCAATACTGCTACAAACTTCTCTGGAAGATTGCCCAAACTCTCTCCTATCCTGACTTCTACCAAGCTTGGCACGGTTCGCTCCCCTCTGCCGTCAACCTCGCCGAATTTCCCCAACTCCTACGCGCTGCTCTCCCGGAACCCCACCCCTGGCAACTGCTGATTATCGATGGCAGTACATTTATCGATCGCGATAATCCAGCAAACCCTGTGTATGATCAAATGCTCGAACAAGGCTGTCCCACAAGCCAAAGCGGTCAGCCAGATGACATGGAGGACTTACAATCCTACTGGAAAAGCCTATGCGACACCAGCAACCCTCCCCTGGCTCTGATCTTCTACGAAAACCCCCAACCCCCAGCCCCCCAAGGCTTCAGCGACACTTTCCTGGAGGCTCTCACCCGCTTCCTTCTTTCAAGTCTGCGTGGTTACCGAGCCACACTATCCGCGCTTGCCCACCTTCTCCCCGAAACATCCGCGCTTGATTGAGCGGATTTTGGCGTTCTTAGAGCGCTAGGTGGGGATTAGAAACCGGGTTTCTGCCAAGGTTCTCGACTCTATCCCAAGTTCTCGTAGAAACCCGGTTTCTTTGTGAATTATAATTAAGTTCAATCTCAAGGGAAGAGGTTAATGAGTGCAAAAATATGCGATCGCCTGCTTGATGAGCGCCTAGGAATTACGCGAGAACAACTGGCTGATTTTTGCCAGCAGTCGGGTATCGTGGAAGTCTCTGTATTTGGCTCGATTCTCCGAGAAGATTTTAACCCAGATAGCGATA
>NZ_JAQOSP010000106.1 GCF_030068475.1 Roseofilum acuticapitatum BLCC-M154
CATGTCCGCGAAGCGGAAATACCCTAATTAAAAATCCAGGGAGCAAGATGCTCCCACTCCAGTCATATCAAAGAATTCGAGGAGTGCGGGCATCTTGCCCGCTTCTTAACAAATTTTCATGTCCGCTTGCGGAAACCGGACTTGACATGAAACACGAAGCGCGAATGCTTCCCTGTGGTCGCAATTACAATTGATTTACCGGACATGATATCATTCGGGTACGAGTCTGGCTTAAGGCACGCGCGAATAAGTAAAGGGCTATGGTCGTGACTGCATACTCATAGATAAAGTAATCCACCATTTGAGAGGATAAAAATAGAATCAAGGGAATGAAGTTAATTAGGGTTTGATGATCTGTAATCGCTATTCGCCACAGAATGCCTAATATCAATAGAGATAATAGAATACCAACAATCCCCAGCTCAACCCAGATACTCAAAAATAGGTTGTGGGTATTGAAGCGAGAGTGACCATAAATTTGACGACAAAAGACTTCCTGAAATACGCCAACTCCGACTCCAGAAATGGGATATTCTAAGGCGGTTTCTGTTGCTTTTTGCCATAAAATGAATCGATCATCTATGGAAGTGTGGGGGACTGTTGGGGAGGGGAGCGTAACTCGGTTGATGGATGGTGGGGAAGAAGTTTGGGCAATGGCGGCTTGGGAGTCATTTAGATGAGTCCAGAGTTGGGGAAGAATGCGCTCGGAGGAGGGTTGAATGAGGAGTAAACAAATGATTAGAAAGAGGAAAAGGTTGGTTGCTACTCGCCAGGAGATGGAGTTCTTGATTCTTAGCAAAACTAATCCAATACAAAATACGAGCCAACCATTGCGACTAGCAGATAAGGCGATGAGGATAATAAAGGGATAAACCCAATATTGGCGAGGCAGATAGGAGCGATCGCGATTCCATAATAAGGTGATAATAGCACTGATAGCCATTAGCACTCCAAAGGGATTGGGATTTTGTATGATGGAGCGGATGCGGGGATAGGAGTCTGGATAGCTCAAGAGATTAATTAGCTCATTTTTGGGGAAGGTTTGCTCTAGAAATCCCCCGATACCAATCAAGGTTAGTACCCATAAAAGCATCCGATCGGCGCTTGAAGTCTTTGGTGTTGCCCTGAGCAGAGCTACGAAAGCACATAAAACGATCGCATAGATGGAGTATTTTAAGGTGTAGTGGAGAGCGATCGCCCTCCAATCACTCAAGAGTGCAGCAATCCATACCCAACTGTAAAACAAGATAAGTACGATCGACAGGTTAGGATAATAGCGTAATGCTTCCATGAAAGCCGACCAATTGTAGAGAATGGCGACTAATCCAAAACCGGAAATGAGGATAAAATGGATACTTATTTCTAGTCCGGGAACTCTAATCCGTGATAGCAAAGATGATACTAACAGGAGCAGCAGTAAGGCTTGATTGAGGTGAGAAGAAGAGGACTTCATGAACGAAAATATTGCTGAGAAAGCAAGCGATTGAGTTGATCTACAAATCGGTTGATATTGTAGGTTTCTATGACATAATTTCGGAGATCTTCGGGTTGATATAATCGGCGATTGGGGTATTTTTTCTGTAAAATTTGGTCAAGAGTATCAGCAATTTCTTCTACATTTTCAGGATCGACTAAACTGCCCCATTCCCCTCCCGCTAAGGGATCGATCGCCCCATCCTGATTTCCCCCTAATGCGGGTTTTCCGCAAGCCATTGCCTCTAAATAGACAATGCCAAAGCCTTCTCCTTGACTGGGCAGAGCAAAGACATCGCAGAGATTATAATGATCGCAGAGTTCTTCATCGGGAATTAAACCCGTGAGTGTTACGGATGAACTCAGATTGAGAGTCTCAATTTTAGCCTCAATCCAGGGTCGATCGTCTCCCTTGCCCACTAATATATAATGAATATTAGGAATGTTTTGGCGCAGTAATACAAGAGCGTCTAGGAGGATACCATACCCTTTATATCGAGCAGAACGTCCGAGACGACTGACGGTTAAGATAATCGGTTGTTCTGGGGAGAGTCCATAGCGATCGAGTAAATACTGGGGTTTGGGCTTTATCTGGAACTGCCGCAGATCGAAGGTATTGGGTAAGATAACCACTTGGGCTGGTGTTAGTTTTTGTTCTAGCAGTAGCCGCGATCGCGTATACTGACTGACAGCCACTACGCGATCGGCATGATACAAGGCTTTCTGTAATCGAGGTTCTGAAATATCCCAAACCTCAGTTCCATGGGCAACCACCCAATAGGGAATTCCTAGCCAATGCTTAATCCAATCGAAAACCACACTATAGTTAACATGAGTACAAATCATGAGCCGTGGGCGTTTTTGGAGACTCAGTTTCACTAAAGTGAGCGCTAAAAGCAAACTTTGCATCCAGCGAGGAAAGCGGCCAAAACAGGAAAATTGGGTTTGAGAGAGAAAACCATGGGATGGGGGAATCTCTCGGTCATATTTGAGTAAGACCTGATATTGACTGTCAGGATAGAGCTGTTGTAAAGCCTGGAGGAGAAAGGCAGAATAGACCTGGATTCCTCCTTTAAAGCCAAACATATTGGGAAAAACCAGTATAAATTGAGAGTTCATAAATTTTGAAAACAGCGATCGCAGGAGCAAGATGTCCCCTATAGGGTTCTCAGTTGAAATTCGTCTTTTTTATGCAAACACTCGGAAATTGTTACATTAATTTACATCAATGATCGCCTACAATAAGGGCATATTCGCCAATTGAGTAAGGATAAAATACCATGTCAGTTATCGCCGTCATCGATTACGATATGGGTAATTTGCACTCGGTCTGTAAAGGTTTGGAAAAAGCCGGTGCAACCCCCAAAGTAACCGACCTGGCCACAGAAATCCACCAAGCAGATGCTGTGGTTTTGCCAGGAGTAGGGGCCTTTGATCCAGCAGTAGAGCATATTCGATCGCGCCACCTCGAAGATCCGATTAAAGAGGCGATCGCCAGTGGTAAGCCCTTTCTCGGTATTTGTTTGGGATTACAAATCTTGTTTGACTACAGTGAAGAAGGACAACAACCCGGTTTGGGTATTCTTCCTGGAGCCGTCCGTCGTTTCCACTGGGAACCAGGAATCACCATTCCTCACATGGGATGGAATCACCTAGAGTTTACCCAACCAGATATCCCCCTATGGCAGCACTTATCCAGTAACTCTTGGATGTATTTTGTCCATTCCTACTATGTCGATCCCCAAGATCAAGCGGTCTGTGCGGCCACAGTTACCCATGGGAGTCAAAAGGTAGCTGCGGCGATCGCCCAAAATAACCTCATGGCTGTTCAATTCCATCCTGAAAAATCCGACCGTGCTGGACTGCAAATCCTCTCTAATTTTGTGGAGCATGTCCGCTCTCAAAGCGCAATTTGTGTTTAATTCCAGTTATTTTCAAGATTAGGAACTCACCTCCTGTATCCTAGTCTTGAAGTCTCCCCTCTCGTCTGTTGATTTTACAGCCAAACTATTGTGTTACCTCTGGTCGTTAAGGAAAATAGTCTTTTTACCTTTAAATTCTGGTTAAATGACCAGATTCAAGAGGGAATGAACTACCAACAGGAAATGTTTTGTCGGTTATATACCCTCGCGCCTCAACACCGGGCCCAACTCTATCAGTTTGGCTGTAAACTCACTCAAAATGGAACCCTTGTCGTCATTAGTATTACAGACCAGCATTGCAGCTTGTGGGTCAGTCTACGAGATCCCATTGTCAAAGCGGTTCTTATTGATGGCATCCCTTTAGATCTGCCTAATACCTTGCCAGAGAAGGACTTTCCCGATCCCTTGCCCCCATCTTAAAGCTGAAGAGAATCTACCCTGCTGTTAAAACGTTAATTTTGTCAATTAACTTAACCTAATTCCCCCCCCCATTTTGGGTCAAAGTGAGTTAACTTAACAGAAAATAGATGGTAATTGAGTCCCCTAGGGCAATTCAATTGCTCCCTAACTGTGAGATTCTACCTCAGTAGAGTCCACCTACAAAAACCACTACATTTTCGTGTTTTTGTAGTATGACAAAGCCAACCCTAATTTTTGCTCCCCTCCATGCAACTCTCTGGCAAAAACCAGTGCTGAGACTCCTAACTCCAGCCTTGAGCTGGGAGTTCTTTGAATCTCTTGAGCGGCTGGATTGGGATCATCCGGGGAGCTTCTCTAGACCCCTGGTGGGTAAACCCCCTCTCAATCTGTATGAGGTGTAATCCCCTCGGATAGAGTGGTAACTAGAGAAAAACATCTAATTTTCTAAAATCTGACACACAGATCCCTCAAGTGTTGTTAAACTTGAAAGGTTTGTTGGTAGATAAGGGTGAATAAAAACTCACCAACACAAATTCTCAACTTGATTTCTTAAGATACTTAAAAAGGAGCATGAGGAACGCGGCATGACCCAGGCTAAAAACCTACTCCCAACCCTCGAACCCCCCGAACTTGAAGAGGAACTGTACGCAATAGAGGAGGAAGAACTAGATGATTATCTAGAGTCTACTCCGGACGAGGACGACGGTAAGTCTGGCAAAGTTCGCTCGATCCGTCGAAAGACCCCAGTCAAGAAAAAGCATTATACAGAAGATTCTATTCGTCTGTATTTACAAGAAATTGGTCGAATTCGACTGTTAAGGGCTGACGAAGAAATTGAACTGGCCCGTAAAATTGCTGATTTATTAGAATTAGAGCGTCTGAGAGACGACTTAGAAGAAGGGCTAGAGCGAGAGCCAAGTGATGCAGAATGGGCTGAATCGGTGGGAATGCCTTTACCCCAGTTTCGGTATCGTTTGCATCTGGGACGACGGGCTAAGGACAAGATGGTACAGTCCAACTTACGTTTGGTGGTTTCGATCGCCAAAAAATATATGAATCGGGGCTTGTCTTTCCAAGATTTGATCCAGGAAGGAAGCTTAGGCTTAATCCGGGCTGCTGAAAAATTTGACCACGAGAAAGGCTATAAGTTCTCCACTTATGCGACTTGGTGGATTCGTCAAGCCATTACGCGGGCGATCGCCGATCAATCTCGTACCATTCGCCTTCCGGTTCACCTCTACGAAACCATTTCTCGGATTAAAAAGACCACTAAGTTACTCTCCCAAGAAATGGGACGCAAACCGACAGAAGAAGAAATCGCAGAACGGATGGAAATGACCATCGAAAAACTGCGCTTCATTGCCAAATCTGCCCAATTGCCTATCTCTTTAGAAACCCCCATTGGTAAAGAAGAAGACTCCCGTTTAGGAGACTTTATCGAATCCGATGGCGAAACTCCAGAAGACCAAGTTTCTAAGAGTTTGCTGCGGGAAGACTTAGAAGGAGTCTTAGGAACCCTCAGCCCTCGCGAACGGGATGTTTTGCGTCTGCGCTATGGTTTAGATGATGGACGGATGAAAACCCTAGAGGAAATTGGGCAAATTTTTAATGTGACGCGGGAACGGATACGGCAAATTGAGGCTAAAGCCTTGCGTAAATTACGACACCCCAACCGCAATAGTATTTTACGGGAGTATATCGGCTAGATTCTCCGGTTGATATTTACTCTGAAAGACGGCAGGTTGACGATCATCTGCCGTCTTTTGCCTACAGTCCAAAAATACCAAGAAATCCATCACTAGAAACCAATTGAATCCCTAGAGCAACCGCGAAGCCAACCATAGCTAAACGGCCATTCCAGATTTCTGCTTGGGGAGTGAAGCCAACCTTCCAAGCGTTACGGTTGGGTACAGTTTCCCGATCTTCCATGGATTAAAGTCCTCATTCATGCAAAAGTTGTTCGTGTAAATAAATATTAACAAAATGAGAGGACATTAGTTGTAATTTTGATTACTGTTCAAAACTTCTTATGGTTTTGATCCCTAATTGGGAAAATAGCTAATCCTGTTTGAGCAGAAAAGAGATGGATATGCTCAGGCATCAGGGAAAACCAAAGAGTTTCGCCGCTTTGAACAGAGCGAGGTTGAGCCAATCTGAGATTAAGCCGGGTTGATGCTGCGGGGAAACTTCCTGAAACCAGAGTTTCATGGCCGAGTTGCTCTACTGCTTGCACCTGAATGGGTAAATTTTTAGGCGCGGGGGAACTCTCTTGAAGGTGTTCGGGACGAATCCCTAAGATTAAAGCAGTTTCGCCTAATTTCTCTAAGGGGTGTTTCCAGGTTTCGGGTAAGGTAAAGCGAAATTGGGGATGGAGTAATAAGAGGGGAGCCGAGAGAGTGACCGGAATGAAGTTCATCGATGGAGAACCGATGAATTGGGCGACAAACTGATTGGCTGGGCGATGATAGAGTTCTAACGGTGGAGCCACCTGTTGTAGTTCCCCTTGATTCATGACGGCGATGCGATCGCCCATAGTCATCGCTTCGACCTGATCGTGGGTGACATAGATGGTGGTTACTCCCACTTGGCGCTGAAGTTGCACAATTTGCGATCGCGTTTGCATCCGTAACTGAGCATCTAGATTGGATAATGGCTCATCCATGAGGAAAACTTGGGGATTTCGGGCGATCGCCCGTCCCAGAGCCACTCGTTGCTTCTGTCCCCCTGATAATTGCTTCGGTAAGCGCTCCAAAAGCGTCTCAATTTCCAATAATCGCGCCACCTGTTGCACTTGTGCTTGAATTTGGCGCTCTTCTGGGGAAAGATAGCGCAAACCGGGAGGGAGCGATCGCGTCAGCGCCACTCCCCCGCGTTTCATCCAGTGTTCCAGCGATCGCTCTGGATTGCCTCGTCTCAAGCCAAAAGCGATGTTCTCATAAACCGTCATGTGGGGATAGAGAGCATAATTTTGGAACACCATAGCGGTATTGCGGGATTTGGGGGGTAAGTGATTGACTTGGCGATCGTCAATCCAAACCTGTCCCCCCGTCAAACTCTCCAAACCCGAAATAATCCGCAACAGGGTACTTTTCCCGCACCCCGACGGCCCCACCAGCACCAAAAACTCCCCATCCTCCACCGTCAAATTAACATTCCGCAAAACCGGAGCCTTCTGGTTCTGAGCATTTTTACCCTCAATCTCAGATGGAGCTGATGAAACAGCCCGATCAAAGTGCTTATAAACATTTTCTAAAACTACTGTTGCCACGTTATATCAAGTCCGTTGGATCAGTTATAGTATGTCATTGCGAATGGAACGCAGTGGAATGAAGCAATCTCAACCATCTCGCTAATTGTAGCGATTGCTTCCCTGCGGTCGCAATGACAACTGTTTAACCGGACTTGATATTATCTCACACAATCAAGAATTGAAAATTTACCTTAACTTACTAATTTTTCCATTAAAATTTCATCTACGCTATCGCCTGCCTTATCTATACTCTATGATAAAGACCGTGATATTCTTACCAAACAACGGGCGAATAGAAATCAGCTATTTTTCGATCTGCGGTAATAATAGGAGCTTGATTTGCTTGAGCCATGGCAACAATGACTCTATCTGCTGGATCTCGATGATCCCATGATAATCGCACACTGTCTAGCCAAATTTCTTCATCTATCGGGACGAAACGAATAACATCAGACTTTTTTAACGTGGCAATATACTCATCAATATCCACACCCAAGTCTAATTTATTGTTTTTAATTTTGATAGCAATTTCCCAAATTGATATGGATGAAATCAGTCCATTTTTATCCTGTTCCATGCGATCGATTGCTTGTTTAGCTTTGGGAGAAAGGTGAGCAGTATCTAAACTCCACCAAATCAAAGCACAAGTATCCAGAACAATTTTTATATTTCCTGCCATTCTTCAGTTGTTGAGTTGGTTAGGTCTTCAAAATATTTAACTTTCCCGCGCATATTTTTGAATAACTCTGAAGTTGGGATTGATTTCTTATAGGGAGAAATGGTAATAATCGGTTGATCGCCATCGGTGACTAAAACTTCTTCCCCTTCTACCTCAACCCGTCGCAACACATTGGACAAGTCACTTGTTAATTGATTTTTGTTAATTATTTTCATATATTAAACCATCGAATCATCTAAGTTGTGTCTATTATAGCCAATTTTGGGAACCGCTACCGTCGTTGTATATATATCGTGTTGTACCATTCTTATTTAGAACGACTATAAATCCACTACAGTCGTGCTTTCTTCCTGCCAAGTCGAGTGAGTAACTTGTAGATCTCTGCCTGGCGCAACGACAAATCGAACAACATAACACCAGATGTCACTCCATCTCTCCATGATATTGAGTAAATCTTCATTTGCTTCATTGTACCCAGTGCCATAGTAGTCTTCCCGCCAATATTGCCCAGGTGATGATAGCCTTTCTGCTTTTGCGCTCCTGTCCATTCCATCTTGATTGCTGTGTAAATCTTGCCGTTATACTCCTTGGTGTAACAACGAATATTAACCACTTCTCCATTCCATAGCTTAGAATCTTTTGGAGCAGCCCAAGATCCGTACTGGCAGCCATAGATCGATAGTACCTTGGTGTCATCGTTTTTGATTTCCAGTAGCCTCATGCAAATCTCATCACTGAACATTGTGAATACACACCCCGCAGTTCCTGCTTCAGTCTTGTGGGCAGCGAACCAGAAAGCGGCTTCCCATGTTTGGTGGTGATATTTTTCCCCAGTATTGGGATTTTTTAGCTCCAAGATTTCCTTCTTCAGTTGGCGAAACTTCTCCATGACCTGACTAATACGAGTTCTGTCTCCCTGATGTGAATCCTTCCAGGCGATCGCTTCAGTCATTTCTTTCCCATAGTTGATTCGGTGTTGGTTGGCAATATTCAGTTGCCATTCATCGTAATCATAGCTACAGTCTTGGCTATAGAGAAGATGTTGAAAGGGCTGCGGAGTCGTTCTGGCCACTAAGTTTACTGGAGTCCAGCAGGAATTAACCACCTTCACTAGACGAGATATGGTATCTTTGGCATTGGGATTGACTGGGCAAGGATGAGTTTTGTAAACGGTTGGATCTTTAAATCCCTTAAGCCAAGGTATTTCTGCTTTCCTAGCATCCATAAATTGTTTCACAAAAGTTAAGCCCGCCTCATTGTTGGGATAAGCCGACTTCCGAGAGTCAAGTGCAATTTGCAACTCCTGAGAGAGGAAATCAATCACCTGCATCTCCTTGGGTTCTGTTTGCATACCGCCGGGAGGAATCTCAAGGACAACATTCTCCAACTTTTTGGAGCGAGCGCGACCCAAAAGACTGATCGCAATTCCTATCGTGTTCTTCATACTTCTGAAATCGCTCTCTTGAAGTGTACTGGGCAAAGCAATCTTAGGCAGTTGCTGAACCACAGGAGAATCAGGGAAGTTAGCGATCTCTTCTCTCATCGCTGGATATTTACTGCTCTCAATCAATTGCACGAATCCCCCGTCTGTGTCATGACCAAGGCTCAAAAGTAGTAGACGTGGCGCGGCTAGAATCCCAGTAGCCCCTGTGTATGTCCCCTCATGCTTATTATCCCAAAGCTGAACATTTCCCCAATGACGTATGGGGTTTACGAATAAGATGTACTCGCCTTCAGGAAAGTCAGGAGCGCAAAAGACCTTGTGTCCCTCAATTTTTCCACTGGGCAAGACGGTATGGTAATGAGCCAAGCTTTCATCTGATTGGGTTATGACTGAGCGAAATTTCACCCCAGCCGCTTTAGCCAAACTCAGCCACAGTTCTCGAATACGATCATTCAAGCGGCTAATGACCCAAGGATGGGTTAGCAGTATCCCGTTCTTGTCTGCTTGCATAATCTTGACAAAGTTATTGACAGACTCAACTTCACTGGTTGATCTGTTATCATCATTGATCTTTTCATAGCTATATTCCTCTTCGTCGATCCTGATAATTTCTGCGAGTGCTTTAAGATCGCCGTAAGCCGCAGACAGTTCTTCGCATTTTTCTTTGACTTTGGTAATGATGCCATCTTGCTCTAAGGTCTCAAACGAGAACCATTGAAATAGCATCCATCCAGCTTTGGCTTTTCTCATTTCATCCTTGAAGACTAACCCCAAGATTAGTTTACCCACACAGTTTCCTAGTGATGGCTTGTTGCCTTCAAGAGAAGACCTACTTCGATCGCGGCCTCTCCAACAGATAAACTCCCTTCAAGGTTTCCTGAGCCTGTAACTTAAACAACCGATCGCCAGTTCCATCCTTACCCATCTCTTGCACCTTATCCACCTCTAAGCGCCAAAACCGTTGACTGCTGCTCACTGCCTGCACTTGCCCCCCGGTGGGCGCTAACACCATGCCTACCATGCGATCGCTACGTTGGCTAAATTGTAGAGCCTGAGTGCCAATATCGCCGCGATTTCCTTGGCGAATGATCTCCACGGGAACCCGTTTTCCGAATCCCATCTCGGACACCAATAGGATCTGATCCTGGGGACGAGCGACCACACAACCGACTAACTTCTCCTGTTTTCGCAATCTCAGCGCTTGATAACCCTGAGCTGTGCGCCCTAAAACCGGCACTTGCTCTGAATTCAGATCCAGGCGCAAGATCCGGCCTCCCGATGTTGCTAACAATAATTGTGACCCCGGCCCTGACAAATACACAGTGTTGAGGCGATCGCCCTCCTTCAACTTCAACGCCGTTAACCCACTAGCTCGCAGATTGGCAAACTCCACCAACGGCAGTCGCTTAATCCGTCCCTCCTCCGTTATTAACACCAAATCTCGATCCTCACCATACTCCGTCAACACAAACTGAGCCGCCACATCCGGCGGTTGTCCCGTACCACTATGGGGCACTAAACTATTTAGGGGAATACCTTGGGAATTGCTACTCGTCGGCACTTGACCCACCTTTACCCCATAGCCTTTGCCATCCACCGTCAACAGCAACAAATCCGCATCCGCTCCGGCTCGATAGCAACTTAGAGCCGAAGCCATCCCCTCCCCCGCATCCGCACTCATCTGCGGGACGCGGCGAATATATCCCCCATAGCTCATCTCCAGATAACTCATTTCCAGAGAAACGGATAACTCTTGTATGATTTGTTCTTGAGGCGCTGAAGACTTAGCTTTCTGGGGACTTTTCGATCGCCTCGACGAGCCTCCAGACTCCCCTGACTGACTACGCTTCTTCATCTCTGGGGCAGTCTCATTGGGGCTTTGAATGCGCGTGCGTCGGGGATTATCATAGCGACGCTTCAGGCTACGCAGTTCTTTTTTCAAAGACTTGAGTAATTCTGACCTTTCATTAAGCAATTGCTCCAATTCCTGAATTCGTTGGGTGAGTTGGTCAAATTCAGTTTGTAAATTTTGTCGCTCTAACCCCGTTAAGCGACGCATCGGCATCGCTAACAGAGCATCCGCTTGAGCCGGTTGTAAGTTCAGAGCTTTTTGCAATTGAGCTTTTGCCGTTGTGCCGTCAGCAGCCTTTCTGAGAATGGCGATCGCCCGATCCAAATTTTGCAAAGCCAATAATAACCCTTCCAGAATATGACACCGTTTGCGCGTTTGCTCCAACTCATGGCTATATTGGCGCGTTAGAGTCTGCTCCCGAAACTTGAGGAACTCTTGCAGCACTTCCCGCAAACTCAACTGTTGGGGAGTGCCATTCACCAGGGCCAAAAAAATCGCCCCAAAATTCGTTTGCAACGGTGTTTGATGATAGAGATGGGCCAACACTTCACTCGGTTTAGCATCCGTTTTCAGCTCCAACACCACCCGCATTCCAGAGCGATCGCTCTCATCCCGAATATCCGAAATCCCGTCTAACTTCCCATGATTGACCAAATCGGCCACTTTCTCAATCCATCCCGCCTTATTCACCTGATAGGGCAACTCCGTCACAATAATACAATCACGGATGCGCTTACGTTTCCCCGGTTGAATTTTCTCAATCGTGGCCACCCCGCGCATGGGAATACTGCCTTTACCATTGAGATAGGCACTCCTTATCCCTTCTCGATCCACAATCACCCCACCCGTGGGAAAATCCGGTGCAGGAATCTTCTGCATCAACTTCTCATCCGACAGTTCTGGGTTATCAATCAGAGCAATTAACCCATCCACAATTTCCCCCAAATTATGGGGCGGAATATTCGTCGCCATACCCACGGCAATCCCCGAACACCCATTGAGCAGTAAAATCGGCAATTGGGCCGGTAGCACCACCGGTTCCACTTGGGAGTTATCGAAGTTGGGAATAAAATCGACCGTAGACTCGCTAATTTCCGCCAATAAACTCTCATGACTAATGGGAGAAAGGCGCGTTTCCGTATAGCGCATGGCTGCGGGGGGATCATTATCCACCGAGCCAAAATTACCATGACCGGCAAGCAAAGGATAGCGACAGGAAAAATCTTGCACCATCCGCACTAGGGCATCATAGACCGCCTGATCTCCATGGGGATGATATTTACCCAACACATCACCAACTACCCGCGCACATTTACGATAGGGGCGATCGGGGGTTAATCCCAATTCATGCATAGCGTATAAAATCCGCCGATGCACGGGCTTTAAACCATCCCGAACATCCGGGAGGGCGCGGCCAACAATTACACTCATGGCATATTCCAGATAAGACCGCTCCATTTCGGTGTGTAAGGCGGTGGGAATAATTTGTTCGCTTTGGAAAAGGCGTAGTTGTTTAGCCATGGATTGAATGAAGGTAAGGGTGAACTCAGGGTTAAGAATGCCGTATCAGGTAAGTTTTTAGGGTACACCTGACTGAGCCAAAATGGCCAGCGTTCGCGCCAGCGATGCGGAGCATTATCGCCCCATCGATTCGGGTTTGTTCTCTTTCTCTTGTAAAATAGGAGAGAAAACCTGAATACCAAAAGTAACGAATGTGGGGGCCAAATGAATCTAAGTGAGATCGTGCAGTTAAGCAGGGTCAGCATCAGCTCTGGGTTCAGTCGGATAGGGCAATTAGGGGGAGATGAATAGCTCAATCGATTCCTCATTCCTCTCTATCTATGCAAGAGTAGGAGTTGTCTCATACACTCATACAGGTGTATCTAGACAGGTGTATCTAGCCAAGCATAGGACAACTAGAAACCTGAGCCTTTATGTATTCTGGACTTGAAAATTAAGAGAAAATATCATGACAACTGTTCTAATCGTAGAAGATGATCCCATTAATGCACGGGTTTTCTCCAAAATTCTCACCAAACGTGGGGGGCTAAATGTCAAGCATACCGAAAATGTAGAGGAAGTCATGGAGATGGTTAGGGGTCAGGACGCGGATATTATTCTCATGGATGTATCCTTAGCCAATAGTATGTATCAGGGGAAATCGGTGGATGGGATTAAGATTACCCAAATGATTAAGGCGATCTCGGAAATACCGATTATTCTGGTTACAGCTCATGCGATGCAGGGCGATCGCGAGAATTTCCTTCAACAAAGCGGAGCGGATGGCTATATCTCCAAACCGGTGATCGATCATCAGGAGTTTGTGGATAAAATTAAATCCCTGTTGCCCCAGGGTTAAGACCATGTTATCTGTCAATTGGAAAGCCTGTACAGGGTGGTTTTTGCGTTATTCCCGAAAGAGAACCCTGGTACTGAGTGGGTTAATGAGCCTGGTTTTAGCCTGGATGGTGGCGGTAGTTCCAGCGATTTCCCAGCCTCCACCCGTACCGGCTACAGAATTGCGTGGGGTATGGTTGACGAATGTGGATAGTGATGTGTTGTTTTCGAGCGATCGCCTCACCAATGCTCTAGAACGACTGGATCGACTCCATTTTAATACCCTTTATCCCACGGTTTGGAATGAGGGCTATACCCTCTATCCGAGTGCAGTGGGAGAGGAAGTCACAGGACGTGCGGTACTGAATATCCCCGGTTTGCAGAGGAGGGATATGCTTAAAGAGGCGATCGAGCAAGGCCATAAACGGGGCATGAGCGTGCTACCCTGGTTAGAATTTGGATTTATGGCCCCGGCCGAGTCAGAATTGGTCAAGCGTCATCCAGAGTGGATCGCCAACCGCGCCGATGGTTCCCAAGTCGTGATGCAGGGAATTCACCCAAGAGTTTGGTTAAATCCGGTTCATCCCCAAGTGCAGCAGTTGATGGTGGATTTGGTAACCGAATTGGTGAACAACTACGATATTGATGGCATTCAGTTGGACGATCATTTTGGCTTGCCCGTAGAGTTGGGCTATGATGCCTATACTCGACAAGTTTATCAATCGGAACATAATGGCCAACCTCCCCCAGATGATCCAGAGGATGCAGCCTGGATACGCTGGAGAGCCGATCGCATCACTACAGTTATGGCGCGAATTTTTGCCGCCGTCAAAAGCAAACGCCCCGATGCTATTATTTCCCTGTCTCCCAATCCCCAACATTTTGCCTATAGTCGCTATCTTCAGGATTGGTTTAGCTGGGAGAGACAAGGGTTTGTAGAAGAGTTATTAATTCAAATCTATCGAGATGACCTCGATCGGTTTCAAATGGAACTAAAACGACCAGAAGTACAAGTTGCCTTAGATCATATTCCGGTCGGAATTGGAGTATTAACGGGATTGAAAAACCGCTCCGTTCCCATGAGCCAAATTGAACAACAAGTGGCTGAAGTTAGAAAAGGAAAATTTGCCGGGGTATCCTTCTTTTTCTATGAAACCCTCTGGAATTTAAGCACAGAATCGCCCCAAAAGCGCCAAACAGACTGGGCAAATATCTTTCCCCAACCGGCAGCACGTCCCAGTATTCTACACTGCTGGGGTAATTAAACTTAACGGGTAGGGTGGACAAAACAGGGGGTTTTAAACCCCTGGTTCGGTGCAGGTTCATCAAGAGGTTTTCGGGAGTGCGAGCGTCTCGCTCGCTAGAGTCAAAAAGCGAGCAAGATGCTCGCATTCCTGGCTTTGACTGATTTTAGTAAGATCGCGGCACTACGATCGCAAGAAGCTAAAGAACTAAGGGTTGATCGGCAGTTCTGATGCTTCCAATTGAGCCAGGGTCTCTTGTATTCTAGGAGTTTCTAAAAACATTTTGGTGTCTGCCAACAAACGTTGACCCCAAAGATTGGCTTCTAGATACTCCAGATCCGCATAAGCAGGATCGAGTTCAAGGGCTGCCGATCCCATTCTCAGTCCTTGTTCGCGATCGCCTTTCACATATAAAGCAACGGCCAAAGCTAACTGGGGTTCAGCCGCTTCCGGTGCAAGGCTCACGGCTCTTTGCCAAGAAGCGATCGCCCGATCCAGTTGACCTTGCTCATACTCAATCAGACCAATATTATTAATCCCCGGCCAAAACTTCTCATCTTGGCCAATCGCCTTCTGATATTGGGCGATCGCCTCACTCCAGCGATTGAGCTTATAGTAAGTGTTGCCCAAATCAAACAGAGCCGCCAATTGATCCGGCTTAATCTTTAAACCTTCCTGGAGATAATCGGCTGCCTTTTGATAGTCCTCATTTTGGAAATGGGCCGAACCTAACGTAAACAGAACTAACTCATTATTGGGTTCAAGCGATCGGGCCTTCTCCAAAGACGCGATCCCCCGATCTACATCATTGGTTTGTAAATACAGACGACCGAGCAAAAACCAAGCGCGAATATCCTCCGGTAAAAGCTGAACCGCCAACTGAGCGCGAGGAAGAGCCGGTTGATATTGTTGGAACTGGGCCAGTTGTTCCGCTTGTCGAGCCAACTTAATCCCTTCTTCCTCCAACTCATCTCCCTCTAACTGCAAAGTATGGGGAAGGATCGCCTGACCCCAGGCGGGTTGCAGACCGCTCCACCCACTCCACAAGCACACCAACAAAGCAATATAAATCGGTTTTGGCACAACAGAAGCCTCAAACAACATAACTCACAGACCACTCTTAACAATTTTAACTAAGATTCAGGGTTTACCCAACTTCAGGGTTGAGATGCCTTTACTCTTTACGAGCATTTGTGAACCCATCTAGAATAAAAACAACTTTCTTTCCTCTAGGATTGAGTGGTGCTTGGATGCTGTCTTCCTTTAATCTGCTTGATTCCGATCGCAATGGGTGCCCTCTCATGGAGCGTTATCTCCGGCAAATCTACCACCAACAAGCCACTGGTGAGTTAATTGTTACCGCTCAAGATCAAACTTGGCACTTATTCTTTTATCTGGGCCATTTGCTCTATGCGACTGGAGGAGGGCATCGTAGCCGTCGATGGTATCGATATATTAAGCTGTTTGCCGTCGATTGGAGTGCGATCGAATTGAAAAAACCCACAGGCATGTGGGAATACTATCTACTGCGTTATGCTCTACAGCAACACCAAATCAACTTGAGTCAAGCTCAATCGGTGATTGCCTACAGTGCCATTGAAATCTTATTTGCCCTGCTCTCTCAACCCTCCGATGAGCTTTCCAGTCGTTGGAAACCTAGCAAGCGCTTATCGGGCAATACGGCGACTCCGCGATCGTCCCTAGCCTTGAAAATTCCTCCCCTGATTGAAAGAACTCAAAACTTATCTAAGCAATGGGAGAAGATGGAGTTAACGTCCCTATCTCCGGACTTAGCCCCCAGGTTACACGCGGAGCTGCCTAAACGACTGAATGCAGAAGCTTCAACCCAATTAATTGAGTTATTTAATGGCGAAAACCCGATTTGGGATATTGCCTTAGAAATGAAGCAATCCTTGTATAGCTTATCTCGTAGTATTCGGCATTTTTGGAAACAAGGGATCATTGAGTTCCAATCCTTACCCGATCTCAATCCCCCGGTTTCTTGGACAACCCCTAGGATGGATCAAACCCTCAATGGGGAATCGGATACCCAAGCTTCTGGCCCTTTGATTGCTTGTATCGATGATAGCCCCCTTGTGGGCCATGCCTTAAGCCATATTTTGATTCCAGCCGGTTATCAATTGCTGAAAATTCACGACCCAATTTCGGGTATTGCCCAATTAGCCAAACATAAACCGGCTCTCATTTTGTTAGATGTGGTGATGCCGACAGTGACCGGCTATAATTTGTGCAGTTTTTTGCGGCAAACCTCTTTGTTTAGTGATACTCCCATTATTATTTTGACCAGTCGGGATCATATTATCGATCGCACGAAGGCGAAACTGGCAGGAGCAACGGATTTTTTGACGAAACCCGCTAAACCAGAGCAACTGTTGAAGTTACTTGAAAAACATATCAATCCCATTTCTCCCTTCAATGAATCATGAATAAACCGTCAAAGTGGTGGGTGGGGTTGGTTTTGGGGTTTGGAATTTTAACGATCGCCACTTCGGCCGTTTTTGTGCGCTTGTGCATTGAGTCGGCGGGAATGGGTGGAGTAGGATTTAGTCTGGTTTTAGCGGCTTTGCGCCTAGCCATAGCTTCCCTGCTGTGTCTTCCCTTATGGAAAGGGGTTCGGCACAGTCGAGCCTCAGTTCAAGGCTGGAAATGGGCGATTTCTGCTGGATTTTGTTTAGCGATCCATTTTTCCCTCTGGATTACGTCTTTATCCTATACCTCCATTGCGGCTGCTACCACCTTAGTGACCACGAATCCCCTCTGGGTAGCCTTAATTCTCTGGGTTTGGCAAGGGAAGCGACCCACTAGAGTGACCGTTTTGGGCATTATTATTGCCTTAAGTGGGGGCATTCTGATTGCCTTGGGAGGAGATAGCGCCACATCAACGGGGTCTCTTTCTCTCCTGGGTAATGCTTTAGCCTTAATGGGCGCTTGGTCTGCTAGTTTTTATCTCATTTTGGGGCAACAAGCTCAACAGGAAGGGTTGGGTTTGGGTCACTATATCACTACGGTTTATTCCCTTGCGGCCCTGTGTTTACTGCCCATTCCCGTCTTATTGGGCATTCCCTATACGGATTATCCCCTTGATGTGTATCTCTATATTGCGATCATGGCTACCCTTCCCCAACTCATGGGTCATACCTCCTTGAATTGGGCAGTACGCTGGATTTCACCGACTACGGTTGCTCTAGCTATCCTCTGCGAACCCATAGGGGCAACTTGGCTCGGTTATCTCGTATTTGCGGAAGTTCCTACGCCATTAGTGTTTGGAGGAGCTGTGATTTTGTTACTGGGCGTTGCTTTGGCGATTTGGGGGGAAGGGAAAAAGAGTCAAAACTATTGACCAAACTCTAGGCGAGCTTGTTCGACTAAATCTGCGGTAATGATTTCCGAGTCTGACTCGCGGGCAAGCTGTTCGATGCGTCCTCTGGCTTGCGATCGCACAAAATAGGGAATCTTTTTCAGTTTAACCTGAGCCTCAGCCGTCCATTGTAATTCATTCATCTGCTACACCTTTGCCTTCAGCATCTTCCATTTTAAACCCTGGCGTACCCCTTCAGTCCAACCAAGGTTGATGAACTGAAGGGCGATACATGGGGCGTTTGGGTTGGCTAGGAGTCACTGGTGTGGAGCGAGAGATCTGTTGCACGGTTTGATCTTGAATTTGGGGTTGCCGAGATTCTCCTTGCCAAACTTTGAGGGTTTTATCAGCACTTGCACTAACGATGATTTGACCATCTGCACTCCAAGCGACTCCATTCACGGAATTTTGATGACCTTCTAGGGTGGTTAATAGGGTAGCGGTTTTGACTTGCCAAATTTTTAGGGTGCGATCGTCGCTGCCACTGACTAACAATTGACCATCTGGACTAAACGCGAGCGATCGCACATAATCTTGATGTCCTTCAAACACCTGCATGGTTTTCCCGGTCTCAAAATCCCACAGTTTGACCAAATTATCCCAACCCCCACTGGCTAACCATTGTCCATCGGGACTAAAAGCCAAGGCATTGACAATATTTAATCGGGAAGCCAAATCTCCAAGTGTCGCAAATTCAACTTCTCGTCCTAAGTGCCACAACTTAATCGTATTATCATCACTCCCACTGGCAATAATCCGCCCATCGGGGCTAAAACTCACTGCTCGCACGGAGGCTAAATGACCCGTCAGTGTAAAAATGGCTTCTCCATAGCGGGGAGCTTTGGGGTCAAGTTGCCAAATCTTTACCGTGCGGTCTTTACTGGCACTTGCTAACAGCGTTCCTTGGGGATTCCAGGCGATCGCATTAATTGCATCTCCATAACGGAGATCGTCCTCTGTATGGCTCTCTCCCAACTGCGGCCCCCATTCTCCCTGTTGCAAATCCCACACATAGATGGCGCAATCGTCTCCCCCAGTGGCTAAAAACCGACCATTGGGACTAAATGCCACCGCATTGACGTATAAAGCATGACGTTTTAGAGTTCCCTCATGTTGACCCGTCACCCCATCCCAAAAGCGAATTGCCCGGTCTTCCGAGCCACTAGCAATGACCCTAGAATTGGGATGTATCGCTACTGCCCTAACCCATTGCGTATGACCACTGAGCGTATGCACGCACTGCCATTCAGATGATGAAGGAGTTGAAGGGAGCGACGGAGAAGCTAACGGAGAAACAACGGGTTGTATGGTTGTCGTTTTTTTTATAGAATTCACCGAAGGATCTAGAGTCGGTAAACCTTGCAAATCTCTTAAAACTTCTTGGGCAGAATGATAGCGATGGTTAATCGCAGCAGCAATGAGGCGATCGATAATTTTTGCCAAAGGTTCACTCATAGGATTATCACCCAAACCCTGCCGCCAAATCCAGGTATCCTCATGAATATCAAATAACTCAAAGGGTGACTTTCCTGTGAGCATATGCAAACAAGTCACTCCCAAACTATAAAGATCGCTCGAAAAAACCGCCCGCCCCCTTCCCTGTTCTGGCGCTAAATATTCCGGTGTCCCAATCGTCGTTCCTGTCTTCAATAAAGCGGTTGAAGTGGCATATTTTGCCGCCCCAAAATCAACTAAAACCAATTGCCCATTTTCACGCAAAATAATATTTTCGGGTTTAATATCCCGATGAATCACATGATGGTGATGAATAAAATCTAAAACCGGCAGCAAATTATAGAGTAACTCGCGGATTTGGTTCTCATTAAATATTCCCGTTTTTTCTAAAACTTGGCTTAAATTTTCTCCATCAATAAATTCCTGTACCAGATATTGGCGAGAGTCTTGGGTAAAGTGGGCGTATAGGGCAGGAATTTGGGCATGTTGACCGAGATCGTCTAATCTGACTGCTTCTTGTTCAAATAATTGGGTTGCTTTTTGTACATTATTGGTTCCCTGGGCTTGGGGGAAAAATTGCTTGATTACACAATAGGGTTGGGAAGGCTTATCTTGATCGATCCCCAGAAAGGTGCGCCCAAACCCCCCTTGACCAATACATTTAAGTGCTTTATACCGGTCTTTGAGCAACAGGGCACTGCGACAGCTTTGACAAAAGGCATTGCCGTCAGGATTTTTGGGTTGCTTGCAGTCCGGGTTGAGGCAATATCTCATAGCATGGGTTGGGCGGGGCACATTGATCTATATTACGGTGAATAGGGGAATGGGGGAGTGGGGGAATGGGGAACTGTAGGGGCGAACGGCCGTTCACCCCCACAACCACGCCTTCTATAGTTTACTGATTACTAGCTTATGTACGATTTAGTGATTAAGGGGGGACGATTTCCAGGGGGCGATCGCCTGGATCTGGCGATTTCTGGTAACCAGATCGCTGAAATTGCCCCAGAAATCAATGCTCCCAGCCACGAGGAACTCTGGGTAGAGGGTAAGTTAATCAGCCCTCCGTTTGTGGAGTCCCATATTCACCTAGATTCAGCTCTGACTGCGGGAGATCCGCGCTGGAATGAGAGCGGAACTCTGTTTGAAGGAATTGCCATTTGGGGCGATCGCAAGCAATCCTTAAATTATGAGGAACTCCAGCAAAGAGCCTTAAAAGCCCTCAAGCAACAAGCCGCACAGGGAGTCCTATGGGTACGCACCCATGCAGATGTCAGCGAACCCCATCTCATCGCCTTAAAAGCCTTATTGGACTTGCGAGAGGAGGTAAAAGACTGGCTAACCCTGCAAGTCGTCGCCTTTCCCCAAGATGGCATTTATGGACACCCCCAAAACGAACAGCTTCTGGAAACCGCCTTGCAACTCGGAGCAGATGCAGTTGGAGGCATTCCCCACTACGAATTCACCCGCGAAGATGGCGTACAATCCGTTCACCGCATCTTTGAACTCGCGCAACAGTATGACAAATTAATTGACATTCACTGTGATGAAATCGACGACGATCAAGCCCGGTTTTTAGAAGTTGTCGCTGCTTGTGCCATTCGTAGCGGACTCGGTTCACGAGTGACCGCCAGTCATACAACGGCTTTTGGTTCCTATAATAATGCCTATGCCTTTAAGTTAATGGGATTGCTCAAACGAGCAAATATTAACTTTATTGCCAATCCTTTAATCAACATTACTCTACAAGGGCGTACCGATACTTATCCCAAACGGCGCGGCATTACCCGTGTGAAAGAATTATGGCAAAATGGCTTAAATGTTTCTCTCGGCCATGACTGTATTCAAGACCCTTGGTATAGTCTAGGAACCGGCAATATGTTAGAAGTTGCTCATATGGCGGTTCATGTCTGCCAGATGACGGGAATGGCAGAAATTAATGCTTGCTACGACATGGTGACGACAGGAGGGGCAAAAACCTTAAATGTCTCCGATCTGTACGGGTTAGAAGTGGGAAAACCAGCTAATATCATTATTCTTGATGCCGAGAGTCCCTATGATGCCATTTGCCGACGAGCAACAGTGGAGGTGGTGATTTCTCAAGGGCAAGTGCGGGTTAAAACCGATGTGCCCCAAGTCCATTGGGAGGTTTAAGTGGTACTGGCATTTGTCTAGAACCTTGTAGTCCTCACAAGCCAGAACATTCAACAATGTACCCTACAAATCTAGTATACTAATTAAAGTATGCACGCCTCTTGATATGTCAGCCAAAGATCTGTTTCACAATACAGTACGAGTTGCTCTAGAAAAAGATGGGTGGAGAATTACGCATGATCCACTTTCAGTTTCTGTGGATGGGATTGAATTTTATATTGATTTGGCTGCTCAGAGGCTTTTGGCAGCAGAGAAAGAAGGTCAAAAAATAGCGGTAGAAGTTAAATCATTTCTGGGGAAATCAGAAGTTAGTGAGTTTCATACGGCTTTAGGACAAACTCTTAACTATCGTTCAGCCCTGCGAAAGAAAGAACCCGATCGCATGTTATATTTAGCAGTTAGTAATGAGGTGTATCTGCAATTTTTCTCGATTGTATTTATTCAAGATGTAATTGCCGAGCATCAGTTAAAGCTTGCCATTTTTGAAGTCACAAAAGAGGAGATTATTTTATGGAAGGAATAAACTACTCAGAGATCGTTCAAACTGTGTTGCAAAAACATACGGTAAATCACTTGTCTGATGGGACTGAAAAACAACTCATTTTCGATGTTCAGCGCGATCGCTATCTTTTAGTGTATTTGGGTTGGGAACATGAAAAATGGGCTTATGGGTGTGTTGTTCATATAGAAATTAAGGATGGCAAGGTTTGGATTCAGCGAGATTTGACTGAGGTGGGTATTGGCAACGAATTAGCAGAATTAGGTATCCCGAAAACCGATATCATATTAGGATTTCGATCGCCTTATCTCCGACAGTTTACGGGTTTTGGGATCGGTTAATTCCGGAACTCAGGGTATGATACGCTAAACGAAGATGGTACTGCTCTGGCGATCGCTCCCTTTAATGGATAATTCCACTTTTTCTCTCTCTGCCCCCACCACTGCCCCAGAAACCTTGAATCGACACTTGCCAAGGGTGGGGCGACTTCCTCAGCAGCGATGGCAGATTTTCGATCCCGCTCCCCAGATCGAGCAGTTTGCCCAACAGGTGAATTTATCCCCCTTAATTGCCCAAGTTTTGCACAATCGAGGGATTCAAACACCCTCAGAAGCCCAAGGATATCTACATCCGGATCGGCTCAAACTCCCCCATCCCTTGGAAGAATTCCCTGATTTAGAAAAAAGTGTGGCTTTGTTGAAAGAGGCGATCGCCCAAGGACAAAAAATTGCCATCTGTGGAGATTATGATGCTGATGGCATGACCAGTACCGCCCTCTTATTACGCAGCTTAAACCATTTGGGCGCTCAAGTCGATTATGCCATTCCCAGTCGCATGAATGAAGGCTATGGGATTAATCGCCGCATTGTGGAAGAATTTCACCAAGAAGGGGTCGAAATTATCTTAACGGTAGATAATGGCATTTCTGCCTATGACCCCATTGCGCGGGCAGTTGAATTAGGCTTAAGGGTAATTATTACCGATCACCATGAATTACCCAATCAATTGCCGCCAGCGACTGCTATTTTAAATCCCAAACTGTTACCCAAAACTTCGCCTTATGCTTCTGTTGCCGGAGTTGGAGTAGCTTATATTCTGGCTATTACTTTAGCCCAAGAGTTGGGACAAGCCAAAGCTATTTATCCTCTATGTTTAGAACTATTTACATTAGGGACGATCGCCGATCTCGCTCCCTTAACCGGAGTCAATCGACGCTGGTTAAAGCGGGGACTCAGCCGTTTACCCGATTCAGAATTGGCAGGAGTACAAGCCTTAATTCAGGTTTCTGGAGTCAACGATCGCCAGAAATCCCTTAAGCCGGAGGATATCGGCTTTCGCTTAGGGCCGAGAATTAATGCGATCGGTCGTTTATCCGATCCCCAAATTGTTATCGACTTATTAACAACTGATGAACCCGGAATTGCCCTAGAGCAAGCCATGAAATGCGAGCAAATTAATCGCCATCGTCAAGAACTTTGCGAGCAGATTACTCACGAAGCTATTAATATCATTGAACGAGAAAAAATCCCCCTATACGACGATCGAGTATTGGTCTTAGTTCAACCCGGTTGGCATCATGGAGTCATTGGAATTGTCGCTTCTCGTTTAGTCGAGCGCTATGGCGTTCCTGTGTTTATAGGAACCTATGAAGACGAGGATCGCATCCGGGGTTCAGCGCGAGGGATTCCGGAATTTCATGTCTTTGAAGCTTTAGAATATTGCGATCATCTGTTAGGAAAATATGGGGGGCATAAAGCGGCTGGTGGATTTTCTTTACCGAGCCAAAATTTAGAAGCCTTTCAAGAACAACTGAGCGATTTTTCCCATCGTTGCTTAGAACCGCAATGGCTAAAACCCTTGATCCGTATTGATGGGTTAGCCGATTTTAGTCAATTGGATCTAGATTTATATGGGCAAATCGATCGCTTGCATCCCTGTGGGATCGAAAATAATTTACCCATTTTCTGGACTCCGGATGTGCGAATTTTAGAGCAAAAAATTGTTGGAAAAGGGCATATTAAGCTCACTTTAACCGAGGAAAAGTCTAAGCGGATATTGAAGGCGATCGCCTGGCGCTGGCAAGATTACTTTCCTCTCCCTTCTCGATTAGATATTGCCTATAGTTTGCGGGAAAATACTTGGAATGGTAATACTACTCTTGAGCTAGAGTTAGTCGGAGCCAGACTTTAAGGGGAAATAGGGAATAGGAAATGATTAACTGTTGGCACTTTTGGCTTTCATGCGCCATTGCTTGCGCCAATGGTTAATTAACATTGTTAACCCTGTAATTAACATCCAGAGTAAACCTAAGCCATTGAGCAAAACATAAAAAGATTCAAAGGATTTACCGAAATATTCGCCTTCATGGATCACCATCAGGATATGAACCTGATCGCGAGTGAGTCCAAACCAATCTTTGGCTAACCGGTAGGAAACTCCGGTAAAGACGGTGGTGAACAGGGGAAGCAGGACAATGGGAGCGAGGGTTTTATGCAGAGTACGAATGGTGAGTTTAGCCATGATTAGCCTCCATAGACTCCAACCGTTATTTTACAGTGCTTTGTGGTGAGTGAGGTTTAAAGGGGGAGCGAGATCGATTTCAGTGCAGTGCCTAACACTCATTAAAAAAAAGCCCGATGCGATCGGGCTTTAGCGCGTAAGGAGTGAACGATATACTAGAGGTCGCCACCTCGTAAAAATAAAACAAAGATAACGGCTGGGCCAGCTACCACTACTAATGTTAGCATTAGTAGCTGTGCAATGAGTACCCAATCGATGCTGGCAAGACCTGAGAACAAATTCGTGACAAAATCCATGGCTCCTCCACTCTCAACCCTAGGAGTTGATGCAATTATATAGACAGAATGCAACTTCTGATTTTACATGGGGATCGACCCCAAGCTTTAAGGAAGTTAACAAAACTCAATAAAGTTTAGCCCAATTTCCCAGTCCAGCTTACGGAGTAGCTTTATGGCAACTTGGCGTTGTATTAAACAGTGTGGTGCGTGCTGCCATCTCGATCCAGACGAACGACCGGATCTCGACCAATACCTATCCCCTAGTGAGTTAGAACTCTACTATAGTTTGGTGGGCCCTGATGGCTGGTGCGTCCACTTCGACCATTTAAGCAAAGAATGTACCATTTATCCAGACCGTCCCCAATTCTGTCGGGTACAACCGGATGTATATGAGCGGATGTTTGGGATTGAACCGGAGGAGTTGAATGATTTTGCGATCGAGTGCTGTGAAGAGCAAATTGGGGGGGTTTATGGCGATCGCTCCTTGGAGTTGCTCCGATTTCGGCGCGAAGTTGGCTTAGAGACAGAAGAAATCTAAGTATTCACGGCGATCGCGAAGTGAGGGGATTTGGATTTTCCTGGGATGGATGATATCAAGTTCGCTTATTCATGTCCGCGAAGCGGAAATACCCTAATTAAAAATTTAGGGAGCAAGATGCTCCCACTCCAGTCATATCAAAGAATTCGAGGAGTGCGGGCATCTTGCCCGCTTCTTAACAAATTTTCATGTCCGCTTGCGGAAACCGGACTTGATATGATTTGTAAACTGGACTAAACTAGACCCACAATGTTTACAAAATTTAGCATCTGGATCGTGCAATAATAAGCCACAGTCCTGACATTCAACCCGCACTTTTTGAGCATCTTGAACAAAGTGTTTCACTAAGTCTCCAACTTGCCAAGGAATTAAGGTCACTCCAGTTAAAATCATGGCTAAGGTGATCCAGCGTCCTGCTTCGGAAAGGGGGGTAATATCCCCAAATCCTACAGTAGTCATAGTCACAATACAGAAGTAAAGAGCGTCGAAAAAATGGCGAAAAGCTTGGGGATTGATGGCATGTTCAATCTGGTAAATTAAGCCAGAATAAACAAAAATAATGGAAAAGAGGGTAAAGAAGATACGAGTAACAATCAGGTTATCTTCTGAGTCAATGATACCTAAAAAAGTTTTGGCCCGCAGATAGCGGAGAAGATGAAAGATCCGAAACCAAATTAGGTTTTCTGAGAATCCGATATGGATACTGAATAACCCCAAAATGAAGGGAATAAAGATGAAGAGATCGATTAGGGAATAAGGACTTAAGAAATACTCTAGTTTCTGTTCAGCACACCAAAGGCGTAGCAGATATTCAAAAATAAAGATGATTAGAATACAGGTATTGGCTAGGGCTAAAACTTGATGGATATTTGGGGGTAGATCGTAGGTTTGAATAACAAAAATTGCGGAAGAGATCGAGACTAGGGTAATAATGCTGAGGTTGACAATTTTCCCGAATAGGGTCTCAATTCCTAACCATTGACTAAGGGTTTGACGTGGGGAAATGAACTCAGAAGTCAAAATAATTAATTATTAATAATGAATGCTTTATCAAGTCGGGTGGGTCAATGCCCACCCTACCCATTCAGATCTTAGCCTACGGAGGTTAGAGTGCGATCGCCCGCTTCGCGATCCCTCTCGACTTCAGCCGTGACATCGGTAACTACCGTTTCCACTTCATACTCAACTTCTGGGGTTTCAGAAACTTCAGCATTGGCTTGAGCTGAACCCTTTTTGAGCATCATTCCCGCAGCGCCAAGTCCACCAATACCGGCTAAACCAGCAACTACAGCTAGAGGGTTAGGGCCATCACTGGTATGGGTATGGGGAGCTACATCACCGATCAGGGTATCGGAAGGCGTAGTTTCACTGCTCCCTTCACCAATAGACTTGCTCAGGAAGCAGCCTTGAGCGGAAGCACCAAAGACGGCCGTGGTGGCGATCGCCAAACCCATGACACCGCCGACAAAGTAAGAAATTTTGCTCATATATAAAAGGGTTAAATTAGGGTTTACATGAATTCAGATTAGGGTTTTACCCTAGAGCTTATTATGAATGATGACCCATTTCACGGCAACTAACCGTTATCTGAGTAACACTTGTGCGACGACGGGAAAGTGATCGGAGATTAATACCCCTTGCCATGGCGATCGCTCAACTCTAACAGATAAGAGAGAACAGCGAGCATCATAGTAAAGGGTATCGACGGCATCCCAAGCTTGGCCGGTGAATTCATGATAAGTATTTTGTTCTGCTTACTCATTACTTAACAGGCGATCGCCATAGCGAAACTGATAACCCGCATCCTTGATTTTCTGATTAGAGACCCAAACATTATAGGGTCTGGGGTCGGGTAAACTAGCATCCCAAGTCACGGGAGGATAGTGATGTAATCTCAATAGGCGATCGAGGAAATCTTGACGAGTTAAATGGGCATCATCGACTAAATTATAAATACCCTGCAACCCTCGATCGCAACTATGGGCGATCGCGCCCACAATATCTTCTAGGTGAATCCAATTGGTGGCTTCTTGACCCGTTCCAGGGCGAACGGTTCCCGCCATCATGCGATAAATTTTAATCAATTCCCGGTTAGGGCCGTAAATTCCCCCCAAACGAAAAACGCAAACCTTACGATCCGGAGTTTGGGCACTCAAAAGTACCTGTTCCGTTTCGGCTAAAATTCTACCGTTATCAGAGACGGGAGCAACGGGAGTCATTTCATCAGCGCTCTTACCTTGGCGATCGCCATAGACTTGATAACTGCTGGTATAAATAATCTGACGCACTTGGGGCGCGTTCTCTAGGGCACAAACCAGGCTTTGAGCCGTTCCCAAATAGGTATCCCGATAACCCTGTGGGCTGCGGTTAGTCCGTTTTGCCCCCACACTCAGAAGAATAATTTCCTGGTTTTGGATAAGACTCTGAAGTTCTGGGGTATTACTCCCCTCTAGAACAATAACCTGATGGGCGATCGCTTCTAAATCCCTTACCCGCTCCGGTGTTGTTGTCGTCACCGTCACCCGATGCCCCCGATCGAGCCAATATCGACTACAGGCACTTCCCACATAACCACATCCAATAATTGCAATTTTCATCCCTAAATTTCCACCCTGGGACTCTTGAATAAAGTTCACAATTTGTTGTATAGGATTTACAAACGAGCTGTAAAACCCGATTAGGTTTTACTCTACCACTAAAAAAGCTTCTGGAGCCTTGTTTTCTATTCCCGGTTTCCCGTTCGCTATTGTCTTTGGGAACCCCTTGAGTTTACAACCCAAATATAATTGATCTATGGTTTTTCTCAAGGTAGGTGGCGATCGCATAAGCCGATGCTAGAGAAGTTACAATAACTTGATGGAACTTGCCCTTTTTGATCTCGTCAACCCTTGCATTGAACTGGGAATGATTATTCTTGGAGCCAAAATCAATGTAAACATAAAGCTTCTTTGCTCCTGATCTGGTCAGGCGATCGCATGACTGTTCTAAAGCTCCCGTTTCTTTCTATTACCCATTAGAGTTTAGCCTATCGGGTGAAGACTTTACCCATGACGCTATGCCACGGTAGAGAAACCTATCCAATCTGTTTGCCCAAAGGAGATGTATTCACACTATGAACTTCAAATTTTTTCCTTCCTCCCTGAAATTCCTGGCACTTATGCTCACTCCCGTTCTACTCGCTCCAGCAGTTCTTGCCCTAGAATTCCCTCCCACAGGTGGAGTTGGCGCTCCTACAGGAGGAAGTGCTGGGGGTGGAGTTAGGGGAGCTTCCGCTTGCGTCACCCCCCAAAATGGACTCTCCTTGATGGCTTTGAGACCCCCTCAACCTGACAATTATGTGGGTCAAACGGCTAGTAATACCCCGACCATGTTCTTTTATGTGCCTAAAACCAAAGCACAATCGGCAGAATTTATTTTAGTCGATCGACAAGGCAATGATGTTTATACGGAAGAATTACAACTCTCCAAAGATGGGGGTTTGGTGAGTGTCAAGATGAATTTACCCGAAGCAATGGGAGACTCAAACGAATATACCTGGCTCTTTGTTCTGGTTTGTAATCCCAGTGACCGAGGAGCGGATGAATCCATTCAAGGGCAGATTCGCCAGATTACCTTAGATCCCAGTGTAATAGCAGATTTGGAAGCCGCCCAAGCTGAAGAAGACTTACTCAAACAAGCAGAGCTGCTGGCCCAAGCTAAAGTTTGGTATGATAGCCTAGCGATCGCCGCTCAATTGCGGGATTTAGATGCTGGCCCTTGGGAAAGTCTCTTGAAATCCGTAGGTTTGGATAAATTAACCCAAACCCCCATCCTTTCCTTGGAAAGTATCACCGGAAATCCTTAGCATTGTTCAGTATTGTAGGGTGCGTACTTCACATGCAGCATAACGGAAGACTACTGTAACCCTAGGTTCTATGTGGCAAACAATTAAAGATTGGTTATGGCAACAGCGAGGAGTCTGGATTGCGACTCCTTCAATAACCTTTGTGGTCATTCTGTTGCGATTAATGGGCGCTCTACAAGGGGGAGAATTGGCCCTATTTGATCTGTATATGCGCTGGCGGCCCCTAGAACCTCGCGATCCCCGGATTGTGATTGTGGGTATTGATGAAGCCGATGTGCAAGCCATTGGTCAGGCCATTATTCCCGATCGGATTTATGCCAATCTTCTCCAGAAGTTAATTGCGATGGAACCTAGGGCGATTGGTTTGGATATTTACCGGGATTTACCAGTTGAACCCGGACATCAAGCTCTAGTAGAAGTGTTTGAGAATACGAACTATTTAATCGGTATTCAAAAGGCTGTAGGAGATGACCAGCGCGATCGCGTCGATCCCCCTCCTGCCTTAAAAGCCAAAAACCAGGTAGGAGCCAATGATTTATTGCCCGATGCCGATAGTAAGGTGCGTCGGGCATTAGTGTCTTTAGATACTCCAGAAGGGGAAACCATTTATGGTCTCCCTCTTTATCTAGCCCTTCTATATCTGCAACCAGAAGGAATTGGGCCTGAAGTCGTAGGTGAAAAAACTTGGCGGTTAGGAAAAACGGTTTTTGCTCCGATTCCAGCCAATATAGGAGCCTATTTGGGTGAAGCAGAGGGTGGATATCAACTCATGCTCAATTATCACGGGCCCAGTCAATCCTTTGAGACCGTTTCCCTGATGGATGTCTTGCAAGATCGAGTCCCCAAAGATTGGGCTAAAGATCGTATTGTTTTAATTGGTGCAGTAGGAGAATCCTTTCAAGACCTCTTTCCTACACCCTATACCCGGACTCCCTCCCAACGGATGGCAGGGGTAGAAATTCATGCCAATATTACCAGCATGATTCTCAGATCTGCCCTAGAAGGACGACCCCTGATTAAAAGTTGGAATGAGATCGGTGAAAACCTCTGGATTCTCTTCTGGGCTTGGGTTGGAGCAGTTTTAACCTGGAGATTACGCCATAGCGGAGGCTTAAATACCTCTACCATTCGTAAGGCGATCGCCCCGATCGCTACCCTTCCCCTGTTAATCCTGACAACCTATGGAGCCTTTTTAATCGGATGGTGGTTACCGGTAGTTCCCTCCATTCTTAGTTTAGTTGGCTCCTTTGTAGCCATTACAGGCTATATTGCCCGCAGTGCCGGAGATATTCGCAAAACCTTTGGCCGCTATCTGAGCCAGGAAATCGTCGCTACCCTATTAGAGCATCCCGAAGGACTAAAGTTAGGTGGTGAACGACGCAAAATCACCATCCTCACTTCCGATTTGCGAGGCTTTACCGCTCTGTCTGAACGCCTTTCCCCAGAGGAAGTTATTAAAATTCTCAACTTTTATCTCGGCTACATGGCCGATGTCATTACTGAATATCAGGGAACCATTGATGAGTTTATGGGGGATGGCATTTTGGTCTTGTTTGGCGCTCCCATTCCCCGTGAAGATGACGCTCAAAGGGCGATCGCCTGTGCCGTAGCCATGCAACTGGCCATGAAACCAGTGAATGTGCAGATGAAGGAATGGGGCCTATCTTCCCTAGAAATGGGAGTTGGGATCAATACAGGTGAGGTCGTTGTCGGTAATATTGGTTCCGAGAAACGTACAAAATACGGTGTCGTCGGCTCTCAAGTCAATTTGACTTATCGTATTGAATCTTACACGACTGCCGGACAAATTTTAGTCTCTGAATCGACCCTCATAGAAGCCGGCCCAGAGGTCAAAATTAATAGCGAAAAACAAGTCACACCCAAGGGCGTAAAAACTCCAATTACTATCTATGATATTGGCGGAATTGCCGGCCAGTACCAGCTTTATCTACCCAAAGAAGAAGAGCATTTCTTTCCCTTACCCCAAGCCATTCCTCTTCAGTATGCTCTGCTGGAGGGCAAGAATATCAGCGATCGAGTCAACCAGGGTGAGTTAATTGCCCTATCAGAAAAAGGGGCAACTATTCTGATTAATCCAGAGTATGCGGATCAAATCCCCTCCGGATTAACCAACTTAAAAATAAATTTCTTTAAGGATGAGCAACCGGAAAATAGAGAAGATGTTTATGCCAAAGTGCTAGATAACCCTCAGTCTAAGGATCGGTTTTCGATCCGCTTTACCTCCAAACCGCCCCCTGTAGAAGCTAAGTTAAAGACCTTATATCAGGCGATCGTTAAACCTTCGTAATTCAATCTGAATCTTCGGTTATAGACAGCTCTAAAAGTGTCACACCCTCTAGAAACAATTCACGGATACCCTTCGACTGGGGGGGTACTGGAGAACAGAACACCTCTCTTGTACACTGCTTACATTAAGTCTACTCACCAATAACCATTATGAATAAATCACTCCTCTCTCGTTTAGCTGCTATTGCCACCACCACAGTCGTTGGGATGACGACATGGGTATCGATTGCTCGCGCCTTCTTCGATCATACTGAAGTCACACAAGAGAATTTTATTGCGATCGCAGCTCCACGAGGAACCAGCGCCCATCAACTCCTCATTTTGGAACAAAAATCCAACACCCGTCAATGTTGGAGTGAAAGCGGCCAAAGCCCCACCATTGTTAATCCCCTTCTACTTAATTTTGACTTTACTGGTATTTGTGGTCGCAGTACCGATAGTAACGGCTTTTCTATTCGCGTTGATAATCAAGATCTTGCCCTCCAGTACAGCCTGCGGATTGTTAATCGCAACAACGATTTAGTCTTAGTTGGCTCATCCAACACTCCAGGAGGCCCAGAAATAGAAATTGGTCGCACCTATGGCGCAACCTCCGATTTTGCCAAAATTTATCTCAATCCCGGTTGGCGCTTTGCCAAACGCTCCTATGAAGGCCAAACCCTCGGCCATGTTTATCTACTCAACGATCAACAACTGAGTGCATTGATTGGTACATCTCCCAATCCAGTTGATCCCAACCCGGTTGATCCTAACCCAGTTGATCCCAATCCTCCTGCACCCACCACTCCCAGTTTCAAAGATATTGCCAATGACATTTATGCCACGGAAATCAATCAAGCAGTCGATATCGGCTTTATTTCTGGTTTTGCCGAAGACAGCACCTTCCGTCCCCAAAATCCCCTCACACGCGAACAATTAGTCTCCATGGTTTTAGAATCTCTCAAAACCATTCCGGGCACTAACGTGAACATCCCCACAGCTACCGCCACATCTCCCTATCCTGATGTTGCCTCCTCTCGATGGAGTTCCGCCAAAATCAAATGGGCAAAAGACAACAATATTGTCAGTGGATACACAAATGGTACATTCAAACCCGCCCAATCCGTCACCCGTGCAGAATTAATGGCTGTCCAACGTCGTGCAGCCGAATTTGCCCGTAAAACCAGTGCTTTAAATCCCCAACTCGAAGCCAAACAAAATCCCCAATCCTTTAGCGACATTAACAATCATTGGGCTTCTGATCTCATTACCCAAATGTCTACCTATTGCTCTGTCGCTTCCCCATTAAATGAATCTGGGACTCGGTTTGTTCCCAATGATAATGCTCGTCGCAACTACGCAGCAGCAGCCACATTACGGATGCTCAACTGTGTCACATCGGATATTACCACCGCTTCTGCTCAGTAGACTTCAATCCGTATTGAGGTAAACACCTTGATAGAGAGGAGGGCACTTAAGTCTTCCTCTTTTTTGTATCTGTTTCAGCCATGATACAGAAGGCTTAACCCCAAACCTCCCCATAGTAACTCTATTGAGATAGAACCAGCATCTCGCATCGTGCTTTTGGATAATTTAACTAAGCATTTAGACTTATTTTACGAAACCAGAGCTAGATCGCTTGTCAGAGCGATATTTTTTTTGTTTGCTGGAACCCTTGATTTCATTAGGTTTTCAGTAAATTTCAAAAAAAGTTTCAAAAAAGGGTTGACAAGGAAGGGGAAGATTGGCTATATTCGTATTTGTGCTTGAGAGGACGGCAGCGAACGGCTGACCCCCAATCGAAGCCACCGAACCTAGAAAATTCTATAGTTTGAAAGCCTAAACTAAATGAGTTAGACCCTCGTTAGTGAATTGAACTGAAGCGCTCTCTTTAGGGAGAGAAGCTAAAGTTAATCAAGATGATAAGG
>NZ_JAQOSP010000107.1 GCF_030068475.1 Roseofilum acuticapitatum BLCC-M154
AGTAGTGGGAATTGGCATCCCCTATCGCGCAACACTGGTATTCGACTAAAAACGGTATTGGGAGTTGTGGTTCGAGCAATGTCCAACGGTGGATATCTCCTTTTAAAGAATCCTCGTACCTTTAGGTCGAGGAGTGTCAACAGAGCCTTTTCAACCTTACTGTATTGCCCTGCATAGGGAATGATCCCCATTGTACCAAGAACTTGTCCCTGGACTATTCAGAGAGATCGACCTACCCAATTAATTTTTCGGAGAAAATCGTTCCCAAAACAAATTCATGGGTACATAGATCACCGGGGCCCACAGACTACTGAGAATCGCCGAACACAAAGCAATTTGTTGATGGGCAATCCAAATACTAGAAAAATCGCGATCGCCAATTAAGACCAATTGCAGAGCAATTATAGTCTCAGCCAACAGCGTCATGCCAAAGGTCAGTAGCGCTACAGAAATAAAATCCTCCTGCAAATACTTATCCTTTTGGAATCTGCCCGTCAAAAAGCCCACCAATACCAACCCCAACATATGGGTGGGGGAAGCATTCACTACCCCATTTTCCAACAGGGGATAGGGAGAAGTCAGGGCATCTTGGAGTAATCCCAAGACTAAACCGGCGATCGCCCCTTGCCAAGCATCACGCTTGAGACTCCAAACCACCACCCAAACCAAGGGCCAATTCACCCCAACTCCGAGTAATTCCATCCCCGGAAACCGGGTAAACACAATCAGACTACACAACAGCACAGAAAAGGTCGTCAGGCTAATATTAACCAGACGACTCAAAGAAGCCAGGATTTCAAGGAACTGTTTTACCACGGTCTCTTTCTACTCATTCAACTCATTGATCTCCACATCCATCGCTGGTTTACCCTCAGAAACCATCACCCACTCTAAATGACCGATAGGAGCTGAAAAATTAACCACCGCTTCCGGAGCCGGACTCTTTTTCAAATCCACCGACTCCACGATTCCAATCAACAAACCCGCTTGAAACCGAGGAGAATAGGGAGAGGTAAACACCTTGTATCCCGGCTTTACTTCCGGAACCTTATCAAAAAACTCCATCACCGCCTTACTTTGCCCTCTCCCATGCAAGATGCCCATAAAACTGCGGTCTTTCCCCACCCGAATGGTTGCCCCCACCCGACTGGTGGGATCGCTTAAGAGCAAGACGCGAGAAGTATTTTCAGTTACACTAATGACACGACCGACCAAGCCTCCTGTACCAGCAACAATATAATCCTTTTCAATGCCATCCCGACTGCCTCGGCCCAGAGTAATTTGTTTCCACCAATGATCCGCACTACGGCCAATGATGGGCGCAATCACCCCTTCCTGTTTTGACTGTTCCTGATAATCAATTAACTGCTTCAGGCGGCTATTTTGCTGTTCGAGTTCTTCCACTTTCGCTTCTAACTCCAGCATCCGAGCCGTCATTAATTGTTCTTGTTGAGGCGGATTTCCTTGGAAAGGTTCTACCAAACGGCCATAGAGTTCAAAGACCAAGGTTCCTTGGGTTTGTCGCACATAGACCGCCAAACCTAGGGCTGCAATCATCAGCACTAAGTTTAACCAATTTCTTTCCCACCATCGACGAATTTGACGTATATACATTCACTTTACATCCACCTTACATCCGCGATCGAGCGCTGAAAACCCGTTCTAACTGCTTGAAGTTTTCCAAAACCCGGCCCGTTCCCAAAACCACACAACTCAAAGGATCGGCCGCCACATGGGTAACAATGCCAGTTTCATGGCTCACCAGAGTATCCAAACCCTGAAGCAGCGCCCCACCACCAGCCAACATAATCCCCCGGTCGATAATATCCGCCGCCAATTCAGGAGGAGTCCGTTCTAAAGTCCGCTTCACCGCATCAATAATCATCGATAACGGCTCTAACATACTTTCCCGAATCTCACCCGCCTTAATGCTAACCGTTCTGGGCAAACCAGATAGCAAATGCAACCCCCGAACATCCATCGCACCCTCATCAATTTCTGGAGTCGGATAGGCTGAACCAATCTGAATCTTGATATCCTCAGCCGTCCGTTCCCCAATCGTTAAGTTATGGACTTTTTTCATATACTGAATGATAGAGTCATTCAGCTCATCCCCCGCCACCCGGACGGACTCACTAATTACCGTACCTTGTAAACTCAAAACCGCAACTTCTGTAGTTCCACCGCCGATATCAATAATCATATTCCCTGTCGGTTCGGCTACCGGTAAGCCTGCTCCGATCGCCGCCGCTACCGGTTCATCAATCAGATACACTTCTCCCGCTCCCGCTTGGGTAGCTGCTTCCATCACCGCTCGACGCTCCACCCCTGTCACCCCCGAAGGAATACCGATCACCATTCTTGGGGGGACTAACCCCTGTTTTCCTTCATGCACCCGTTCGATAAAATGCTTAAGCATCAATTCTGCGGTGTCAAAATCGGCGATCACGCCATCCCGAAGAGGGCGAAATGTGGTCACATTCCCCGGAGTCCGACCCAGCATTTTCTTGGCATCATCCCCAACTGCTAAGGGAGCTTTGGTTTCTGTGTCGATCGCCACCACAGACGGCTCTTGCAACACAATTCCCTTCCCCGATACATACACCAATGTATTGGCTGTACCGAGATCGATACCCATATCTTTTGAAAATCGACTAAATATACCCACTGTATTGCTCTCCCGACTTTTAGGTTATGTCCAAATGTCTAGAATTGTAAAAATATATAACTGACGTGGATTTTATTATGTTTTTGAGTTAGCGTCCAGTCAGTTGCCTAAATCGAGCCTGTAATCCCTATTTCCTCTGACTTTACCCCAATGTCAGGATCGGAGAGGGGGATGGGGATATGGGGGGATAGGATTAAAAGCTGACTGCCCACCAAAGAAGTAGAATTTTGCCCAGAACGGTCTCCTCATTCCTCCTTCGATTCGCTAAAGTAGATTAATTGTTCATCATTTGGATGTAGGAATTCAACATGGAGCTGAACGTGGTACATTTAGTCGGTCGCGTCGGTATCGACCCAGACGTGAAGTATTTTGAGTCAGGCGCGGTCAAGTGTAGGCTGACTTTAGCGGTCAATCGTCCCACTCGACGGACAGATGAACCGGATTGGTTTAACCTCGAAATTTGGGGGAAAACGGCTGAAATTGCGGCTAACTACGTCCGTAAGGGCAGACAAATTGGAGTTATGGGTCGCTTAGAGATTAATCAGTGGGAAGATTATAATACTCAAGCCCAGCGATCGAGTCCCAGAATTAAAGTCGATCGCTTAGACTTATTAGGCTCTAAGCGAGATGAACAAATGGAGGAATTTGACAACTAATTCTCATCTCCTGCTTACTCCCTAGCCACTTAATACCGAATTTGCAAGGTAACCGAGGCTTCAACCTGTTGCTCGCCTCCCATAACTGGGCTTGGGGCAGATTCTGCTCGTGCGAAGTTTGCCCCATCCAAGCGGATAGGAGAGGGGGCGCTGGCGTGGTTAATCTGAATACTGACAATGCTACGAGAGCTAAGATTGAGGGCATCTAATACCGTTTGGGCTTGTTTTTGGGCATCAGCAGTGGCTTGGCGCAGAGCCACCTGTTGAGCCTCGGCAATGGCTTCATCCGTGGCAATAAAACTAATGCCATCAATGCGAGTGGCTCCCGCTTGTACGGCTTCATCGATGAGGCTACCGGCTTTAGAAGTCTCGATGCGGAAGCTGACGGTATTGGTAGCCGTGTAACCGGTGAGGCGTTGAGTGTCATTGCTATAACTATAATTGGGCGTTAAGCGAATTCCCGTAGTTTCCAGTTGCTCCACTTGACGCTCTTGCAGTAATTTCACTACGGCTGAAGACTGACGAGCCACTTGGGCTTGTACCTCTTGGGCGGTTTTTCCCTGAACTTCTACCCCTAAATTAACCAGGGTGAGAGTCGTCGGAATCCGTTCTATCCCTCTCCCCGTCACGGTCAAGGTTTGCAACAGTTGCTGTTGTTCCTGAGCGTTGACGGGTTTGGGGCTATACCAATTTCCCATTAATACGGAAAACCCCATTACGCCGATGGCTAGAGGTAATATCGATAAACGTCCCCAAGCAGGGTGTGCAGTAGAACGAGTGGTTTGGATTGGATGCATAAACTAGAGTCAATCTCCTAAGCGTAGGTCTATAATTCTCTTAGTTTGCCTGACCCGTGCTGCTGTGAGGATACGGTTACGGTTTTGGTAACTATGAGGTTTCTCAGCTTTACACAAGCTTTATAAACGCTCTGTTTTGATAAACTTTTAATGAAGTAAGGGGGCTTAGACTTGCATCAGAGAATAAAAAGGTTTATAAATAGTAAATAAGGTACTGAAAGCGTAACCAACTGAAACCTAGTTTGGGGGTTCTCCAGTGGGATAGGAAGGTTGGGTGAAAGGAATCAATCGTCGCTATAGTAGCTGATTGGCGGGTTTCTGTTCAGTAGAATTGTTAAATATAAACTCCTAGAACTTTTCCATACGGTTGTGCAGCGAGTGCATGACCGTATTTTTTGCTCTGGGTTTGCCTTCAAGGAACGGGGAACCCTGGTTGATGGTTGAAGAAGTAGACAAGATGCCCGCATTCCTGTTTCGTGTGGGAGCATCTCACCCCCTAGCTCCTGAATTAGGGTTAGTTTTCCGGACTTGATATGATAAATATGACTTGACAAAAAGTATAGTATGTGTATTTAAAGGGAGATCGATCTAAGGGTTAGTATGACTCTAGTGATATTACCGTGAGGGCGATCTCTCTACTTTAAAGGTTTCATAAAAACCAAAAGAAACTATAGACCAATTTACGGAAACTGACCTAAACTCCTGGGGTAGCTGATTGTATGACCTTTGGATATGTTCATTGACTCCTCAATCTGCCATGCTAGAGCTATGGAAACAACACAGAAAGATTTATAGGAGTCCTTACCAATGAATACAACCAAAACCTTAGTGATTACGGCTGCAACCTCTATTTTTGCTCTCGTTGCCACTCAGCCTTCTGCTCAAGCTTATCGCCTCTTCTTCGGAGAAGATTTAAACAATAGTAGCTATATCCCCTTATCCGAAACACCTAACGCTTCAGCCGCTCAAGATGACTTTCTCTCTGGGTTAGTAGGAGTGGGAGTAGAAACCTTTGAAGGATTTTCAGATGGTACAACAGGGCCAGTGGATCTCGATTTTGGTGTAGCGGGAGTAGCGACCTTACAAGGTAATGGAGAGATTGAACACCAGGCATCTGGCACATCTGCCGCAGGTCGTTATGGTGTGTCAGGAGACAAGTTTTGGGAAGGTGCAGCCCGTTCTGGTGCGTTTTCCATTGACTTTAGTCAAGAGGTGGCAGCCTTTGGGTTTAATGGGGTAGATATTGGTGACTTTGGCGGTCAACTGTCCCTGATTCTAGATTTGGTCAATGGGGGTCAAACCACAGTCACCGTTCCCAATACTGTAGGTAGCTCTGGGAGTACGGATGGTTCTGTTCTCTACTTTGGACTGATTGCCGAAAATGATGATGAGCTGTTTAATGGTCTCTCGTTCAGCATGACGACTGGACAAGGGGATTGGTTTGCTTTTGATAATATGACCATTGGTAGCAAGGAACAAGTGGCTAGTACCCCAGAACCCGCTTCTATGCTTGGATTATTGGCGGTAGGTGCTATGGGTGTAGTGGCTGGACTCAAGCGTAAAGCGAACTAGCTCCTTTGATCCTTTGAGTTGAGTAAACAGATGTAACATTATCAATCCTACCCATGGGTGCGTATTATACTGAGGGACAGTAAACTCAATACGCACCGATGGCTAATCTTGAGAGAGCTTTACATTTTATTGAACAACAGTGGATAGGAAAGACCGGTAAACCTCTAAGTCCTATTCAAAAAGCGATTCTCCAGGGTTCCTGGGGAGAGAAAGCAATCCCATATCATCAGATTGCGACTCAAGAAAACTATTCCTGCCAGTATATTCGACAAGTTGCCGCTCCCCATTTATGGCATACCTTGTCTGGAGTATTGGGGGAAAAAGTGAGTAAAAAAAGTTTTACTTCTGTGGTAAAGAAGTATCTGGTGACTAGAAATCTAGACGGTGGTTTCCTAGATCTTCCTGGCGATCGCCTTTCCCTTGACTCTAAGTTGTATATTAGCAGACCCAGTATAGAGCAACTGGGTTTTCAAGTCTTGTCTCAGCCAGGAGGGATTCTGAGTCTTGTGGGGCCTCGAAAAATGGGTAAAACTTCTCTGATGATTCGACTGTTGCATCAAGCTAGGCAAGAAAATATGACGGTCATTCCTTTAAGCCTAGAACAGGTTGACACAGAGTTTTTACAAAATATAGATCAACTTTTACAATGGCTAATTTATGAGTTATATTATCGATTAAGTTGGTCACCTCCTGAATGGAATTGTGCTACGGATGGTTTAGGATGTAAGAGTTTAGCTACCCGTTACCTAGAAAATGTACTCAACCAAATTGAGTCATCTTTAGTAGTCGCTATTGACGAATTCAATCTATTATTTAATCATCATTCAATTGCTATTGATTTCTTACGCTTACTGCATTCTTGGCATGAATTTTCAGGATATGGAAGTCCAGAAACTAGGTCTTGGAAAAAATTACGATTTATATTAGTGACCCGTACAGATATTTATGCTGAACTCAATATTAAAAGCGCTCCTATCCGCATTGGTAAATCGATGAAACTTCCTTACTTTACCACCCTAGAGATAGACGAGTTGGCCAACTATTATCGGGTGAAACTTACCTATTCTGAAATTGAGGAACTCATGTGGTTTACAGGAGGACACCCTTATTTAGTAAGCTTGAGTTTATACACAATTTATCAAAACAATGCCACTTTAAAGACTGTCTTAAATGCTAACATTGAGGGAGATCCTATTTTCAAGAAATACTTGAATGCCTATGGGCAAATTTTGCAAAGAAATGCTATCCTCCTGGGTGGATTTGAAGATGCGATCCAAGCTGAAGGAGCGGTGAGATTACCGCCGTTCCTGGAATTTCAGCTTGAAAGTTTGGGTTTAGTCCAGTCAGGAAAGAATGGGGTAAGGGTGGCAAATGGGCTATACCGTTGGTATTTTGGCGATCGCTTTATGACCTAGTTACAGTTGGATCGTTCTTGAGGATATCACCCATCGGTAGTGCTATCCGTTATTTTTCTGATATACTTTCTAAAGAATTGACCAAATCTAGGATATAATTACGGTCTAATACAAATTCTTGCGATCGCCGCGTTTGCGATCTTCGGCGACTGCTTTGCCATGCAGAAGAACTGTTGGAGCGGGAACCTGTAGGATGAGAAGTTGTACCAGTCATGATGATGTCCTTAAATCTTTTGTTATAGGGGAGTTTTAAACGAATCAGGCATCCTCGTTGAAAACCTTCCTATTTATTAGTCTGACTGATTTGGGGAACGAATGAGCAAACTTGTAAAATAGATTTACGCGATCGCCAGATTGTACCGGAGACTAATGGTCATCTTTCGGTCATAATCTTATTCTAGGGTAAAGGCTAGTTCAGCAAAAACCCATTCATCCTTGTTTTATGTCTAACCTAAAGTCGTCCAATTTCCTCCTCGCTTGTCTATTGAGTGGTAAAGCCAGCCTACTGTTAATGGCTCCGGTACAAGCCATCTCTAGCTCTCCTTCCCCAGAAACTTCCCTAAAAACTGCCATAGAAGTCGAAGTAGTGAACCTAAAGGTAAACTCCACCGAGAGAAGTGGGGAAGTCAGATTAGTGGCTAATGCAGATAACGATCAAAATGTAGATCAGAATGTAGATCAAAATCAGGATGTGAATAATAGTAATCGCAATTGGCGAGCATAGGTAGCCCTGGAGACACAGGGGAACAGGGTGAAGCACAGATATCCTGTTTCCTGTTCCCTCTTTCCCATTCCCATTATGACTGTTTTATCTTCTCTCCTCTCTCCCTATTCCCTAGAGCAATTCTGGGCCGAAAACTGGACGAAGCGAGCGATACTCATTCCCGGAAAAACGGGGGATAAATTCGCCCATTTATTCAGTTGGCAGGATCTCAACCATTTATTAAACTATCACCAGATCCCTTATCCCGATCTGCGCTTTGCCCAAGATGGTTCATCTTTACCGGCAGCTAAAACCGAAAAATGGCTAGAGTTGCTTGAGCAAGGAGCAACTTTAATTATCAATAGTGTCCATAGTCGGATGCCAAAATTAGAGCAATTGGTAGCCCAAATTCGGGAAGAAACAGGACATCGCAGCCATATTAATCTCTACTGCTCGCCGCGCTCCGAACAGGGATTTAATTGCCATTATGATAGCCATGAGGTGCTAATTTTACAAATTGCTGGGGATAAAGAATGGTTTGTGTTTCCAGAAACGATCGCCACTCCCATTTCTAGTATGCGATCGTCCGATCAAATTCCTCCGGATGTTCCTCCCTATCTGCAATGCATCCTGAAACCGGGAGATTTATTATACATTCCTAGGGGCCATTGGCATTATGCGATCGCCTGTGGGACTCCCTCTGACGATGACTTTTCCCCCTCCCTCCATTTAACATTAGGCATTAGCTGTCAAACTGGATTAGATTGGATCGGTTGGCTGCAAGAAGAATTACAGGAATCTCCGGAATGGCGCGAAAACTTACCCGTAATCACTCCAGAGGACAAAAGCACCGTTGAAACCCATTTACAGCAATTACGCGATCGCCTAATCACCTGGTTACAAACCCCAGAAGCGATCCAAAAGTATCTTCATTATCTCGGATATTGCGATCGGCCCCCGCTCCCCCTTTCCCTTCCCCATCAACTCGGTAGCCAGATTTTCGCTCAAGGACTCGAAACCCGCTTCATTTCCTCCCCCTTACATCCCGTGCAAATTGTTGCCACCACAGATCAGCAAACTCAAATCATTATCGGCACAAAACAAGCCACGGTTAAAGGATTACCCACAGAGTTAGTCGAAAAACTCTTCCGTCCAAAAGGCTTTACCCTCCTAGATTTAGCCGAATGGTCACCCAATCTCGATGTAGAAACCGCAGTCATTCCCCTACTCACTCAACTCGTCACCCAAGGACTCTTACAAGTAGATCCTTCCGGTGAAATAGAAGCCTAAAATTGTGCATTTAAGCCCAGTTAATCGGTTAAGAAGGGGTCAAGATCTATCCCCCCATCCCCCCATCTCCCCATCTCCCCATCTCCCCATCTCCCCATCTCCCCATCTCCCCATCACCCCATCACAGCGCAAAGCGCTGTATCACCTGCTCCACCAACCACCCACCAAAACCCCGCAAAAACACCATTAAACCCGGACGATTCCCTGAAGGAAAAAGGGCCAATTGTAAAGCCTTAGCCATCTCTCTCTGTTGCTCCGGAAAATAGAGCGCAAACCGTTGATAACAATAATATAAATCAGGGGTATAACTTTGGTCTTGCTCCATCACCAATTCAAACCCCGTTCTCACCATCCGTCGCATGATCCAACGGCATTGTTTTTTCACCTGAGCCGAAAATTGGATATCCTGCGGGGACAATTGGGATAAAATATCTAGGGTTTGGGCTAAATCTTTTTCCCAAGTATAGGCATAGTTTATCAGAGCATATCCTGGCTTAACGTTGGGCAAAATAATGGGCAAATCTTCGCCAGCAATCTTTACACTTTTAATTTGCACAATTGCCGGCCAAATTGAGTTAGGATGCTCAATATCTTTCTGATTTAAGAGAATCAGTTCTACTTTTTGGCAAAACAGATATCGCTTTTGGAGTTGGCTGCAAATCTGGCGGGCAAGGGAGCAATCTGTATCGGAAATTTCTCCAAATAAAATAGCAAAACTATCGAGATCGGAGACTTGGGGAAGGGCTAAACCGCGAGGAACAGAACCGCGTAAATAGAGAGTTTTTAAGCGAGTTGACCAAGTATGTTGAACGCTCTGGCTCAGTTCTTCTACTAAGAGAGTCCAGGGGGGTGAAATCTTATCGATATGGCAATCATTGATTAAATATCCAGTAGCATCTTGAGCCAAGAGTTTACCCCAAGGGATGATTTGGGTCATTTTTCCTCCATGACTGATAACGGTAAGGAAATTTGAAAGGTCGAACCTTGGTTGAGGGTACTGAATACGGTGATGGTTCCCCCATGAAACTCTACAATTTGTTGGGTAATGGCTAATCCTAAACCAAAGTGTTTAACCGAAGAGCGATCGCCGGATGCATTAACGCGATAAAATCGCTCAAAGATGTGGGGAATCTCTGTTTCTGGAATACCCATTCCTGTATCTTTGATGCTAATAATTGCCCAGTTATTTTCAGTAAATAAACTGAACTCAATTGTACCACCTTTGGGGGTATATTGGCAAGCATTATTAACCAGATTCGCGATCGCTTGCCGGAGTAAATGAACCTCTCCCTTCACCCAAACCCCAGGCTCAATCACATCCTGCTCCAATTGTAAGGCATTTCGCTCAACTTCCAGAGAAAAATCAACCGATAAACTGATCATCAATTCAGTTAAATTAATATCTTGTAAAGATTGGGAATCTAGCCCCCCTTCATGGCGAGCTAAAAATAGTAACTGAGCAATTAAATCACTCATGGTTTTAGCTAATTTTACTATCTTCCCAAATCGGGGACGTAGATCGACTATAACTGCTTGTAAATCGCCTGATTCTGACCAATCATCTAACATCATTAATCCGACTTGAGCCTGACTCAAAATGGCGGCTAAGGGTGTTCGCAATTCATGAGATGCATTAGCTGTAAAGCGTTGAAGTTGTTGATTGCTTTTGTGTAAATTTTGCTCTCGACTAGCTAACTCTCGATCCAGTTGATAAAATAAATGTATGGAAGCCAAAAAACCCATCCCTCCTAACCCCGCAGAAACCAACAAAATTGTCCAGGTAATCCGCCGATATAAATTCTGATGCCGTTGCCTTTCTTTGAGCAGTATTTCTTCCGTTTCTGCAAATTGATTAATTAAATATCGCCCGCGATCCATAGTTGCTTTTCCTTCATCTAACCAATCGGAGAGAGAAGCCATAGAAACCCATTGATCGGTGGTTAAATCCATCCGTTTTAATTCGCTTTTGAGGGTGATTTTTTTATCAAAGATTTCTAGATTTTTATTCGTAATCTCTTTGATCTCTTGCAACCGTTTAGTTTGTTCTGGATTGTCAGAAACTAGAAATTCTAGTTTTTCTACAGAGTCTGGAATAATTTTGATCGCGTTTTTATAAGGTTCTAAAAACTCTGGATTTAAGGTCAATCCATAACCCCTGACTCCAGTTTCAGCATCAATTAAGCCATTGAGTAACTGTTTTGTTTCTAGGCGCACATTTTGCGTATGTTGTACCCATTTTTCATCTTCAACTAAACTGGCATTTAACCAAGCAAAGGCAGATATGGCGGTAAACAGACAAGACACGGGAATAGCAATAATTAGAGTGCCTCGAATCCGAATGGGCAGTTGATGCCAGGGAGAAAAAAATCGCCTAGGGTTACTCATAAGATCAGGTTAATTTTTGCAAATTTCGAGACGATAACCCATACCATAAACGGTTTCTATCCAGTGGTCTACCTGAATTTTTTGTAATTGCTTTCGCAGTCGTTTAACGCGGGCGGCAACCGCATTACTTTCGGGTTCTGCGCCCCATTCCCAAAGGGCTTGTTCTAGTCGATCGCGGCTGAGGATTTGTCCGGGATTTCGCATCAAGATTTCTAACAGTTGAAAGTCACGACTGGACAGTTTTAGGCTCTGTTCGCCTCGCGTTAAGTATAGGGTATCGAGATTTAGGGATAAATCGCCCACTTGTAGGATATCGCCTATCCAAAGGGGCGATCGCCGTCGCAGAGCGCGTACTCTGGCAAAAAATTCTTCAAGATCGACAGGTTTAACTAAGTAATCATCGGCTCCAGCATCTAAAGCTTCTACTTTATTAGCAGTGGTATCTTTAGCCGTGAGCATTAAAATGGGGGCGCTTTTCCCCAACTGGCGATAAAATTGGCAAAGGGCAACCCCGTCTTTTCCCGGTAACATCCAATCTAAAATCAGTAAATCATACTCTTTTTCGCCGATTAACCATTGAGCATCAATGCCATCTTCCACTGCATCGACAATGTGCCCCACGCGAGTTAAGGCAAAATGTAAGGGTTCGAGTTGTTCGGGATCATCTTCAACTAATAGAATTCGCATCAGTTCAATGACAGCTACTTAGGCTTAGTATCGGGTTCATCACTCCCCAAAAAACCATTGTGTACCCACATGAGCTTCTATGCAGCGATCGCCTAAATCATGCCATAAAACACCGATCGCCTTCATTCCCGTACAATGATTTGCGCCAATTCGTTGCACCTGATAACGCTTCAGAGTGTCCACCGTCGCTTGCACGCGCTGCTCATTAGCGTTTAAGAGATGCATTCCTCCCATGACGGCATAAACCTGTTCAACTTCAGCAATCTGGGTAACATAATTCAGGGTATTGATTACTCCTGCATGGGCGCAACCGAACAGAACAACTAACCCCTCCGGACTATACAAATATAACGCTTGATCGTCCCAAAGGGGATCGACCCGATTGTGTTCAACATCTTGCCAAAATGATCCCCCGGTATTTTCTAGGGGATGGGTGCGGGGAATGGTTCCCGTTGCATAGACTCCCGGACAAATTTCTGTAGGGTTTTGAGTCCAGACGATGCGATCGCCATAATCCGCTAAAAGTTGCTCAGAGTCAAGCAAGCCGATATTACCTCTGGGGCTATATTTTGGGGAAATTGCCTGGGGATGGAGAAACAAAACCGGGCCATTTTCCTGGAAAGTCCCTAAACTGGGCAATCCACCCGTATGATCGTAATGGCCATGGCTCAGAACAATCGCATCGAGATCCCATAAGGCAATGCCTAAATGTTCCGCATTATGGCGTAATGCCATCCCCTGTCCCGTATCAAACAGAATCTTATAGCCATCTGCTTCAATGAAAAACGAGATGCCATGCTCTCCGAGTAACCCTCGACCTCTGGCACAATTTTCAACTAAGACGGTTATTTTCAGTTGGCTGAGATGATCTGAAGACATGAGTTTTACTTTACGATTTCTGTGCCTTCGTGGCAAGGAACCACAAAGACACAAAGGACACAGAGAGATTTTCCCTAAACCCACCAAGGCGTTTTCCCAGTCCGGGGATCGGTTTCTGTCCAAGGAGAAAGCCGAATATAGTCCCCTTCAATCTTCGCATGGGTTAGACGCAAAGGTAAGGGAGCTGGGCCCCGTAGCACTCGACCTTCAGCATCATAGAGAGAGCCATGGCAGGGACATTGAAATTGATTGGCATTACCATTCCAAGGGAATGTACAACCTAAGTGGGTACAGTTATCCACAATGCCCCAGGGATGTAATTCACCCTGTTCGGTAACCGTTAAATAGGTCGGTTCTCCACTCAAACCAGCCACCAAAGCACGACTGTGGGCAGGAGCCGCTAAAATTTGGCTCCCAGGGATGAGCTTTCCATGGATATCCTTGGCCAAAATTCCACCCTGCTCATCGGTTTCTGGACGGGGAAGGAAAAATTGACCCGCAGGATAAAGGCCAGCAACCACAGTGCTGGCAACCGTTGCTCCTGTCAGAAAGTTCAGGAACTGTCTGCGAGACATTGAGGGATAAGCCTCTTCCATCTGATTTTCCCTCCTTGGATCGTAATCAGGACTCTTTGGTTATAGCATAACTTTATAGAAATTTACTCATTTAATTTTCTTCTTCTCTTTTTTGATCCCTAGATTTCTTCCAGAACAATGGCTTTTACATCCTATGCTCTAGATCTATACCAAAATAATATAGCATTTTTGCTTAAATATGCTATATTGCCATTTAGTGATGCTTGTGTCCCGATTAAACCCAGTTGTCAAAAACTGGGTAGGGAATGCCCCCTGAAAGCAGGTTATGGAATGGGTTACTCCTTTCCATGCCTACTTTTAAGGGAGCTTTCTTAAGCTAAATGTTGTTAGGAAAGGGGAAAATCGCCCCTTTTCAGACTAACTATAGCGGTCTAAAAGGGCTTGCAGTCCACCACCATACCCTGCGCCTACCGCATTCATCCGCCATTCTCCATCTTTGCGATATAACTCGGTGATAATCATCGCTGTTTCGATGGAATAATCCTCATCTAAGTCATAGCGTATAGCCTCTTCTTTCGTCTTCACATTCACTAGACGAACATAAGCATTACTAACTTGGCCAAAATTTTGTTTGCGTTGTTCCGCATCATAAATGGTTACGGTAAACACAAGTTTCATCACTTCTGGGGCAATTTTCCGCAAGTCAAGAATAATGACTTCATCATCTCCTTCACCCGCACCGGTTCGGTTATCCCCCATATACTCTACCGCACCCTCTGGACTTTTTTTGTTATTGTAAAAGATCAGATGCTTCTCAGAAACCAATTTTTCATTGGCTCCTAAAAGAAAAACCGAGGCATCGAGATCGAAATCCACCCCCGTATCTGTCGCTTTAATATCCCAGCCTAAACCAATAAAAGCGGCTTCAATACCTGGGGATGCTTTTTCCAGAGAAACTTTTTGTCCTTTCGCTAGAGAAATGGTCATAATTATTTAAGTCAATTGACGACATTTATTCAGCATATCTCACGGATTTGGGAGTGGCCAAAAATTGTTGATAAGATTTAACTTTCTGGTCAATTCCCGTAATATCTGTACCAACCACCACAGCCATTGCCCCTAAATCTAAGGCTTTCTGGGCCATTTCTGGGGAACTAATCCCCCCTTCACAGATAATGGGACAACTGAATTGTTGCACCAGTTGCGCGAGGAGGTCGTAGCCTGGGGGGGTAAGGTGTTGGGTTTGGGGGGTATATCCGTATAATGTGGTAGCGAGCAGATCGGCTCCGGCATCAAAAGCGACTTTTGCAGACTCTAGGCTATCGACATCCGCAAAGACGGGTTTATTGAGCTGCTGATGAATTCGATCAATTAGGGTGTGTAGGGTTTCGCCTCCTGGCCGGGGGCGGTTCGTGGCATCAATAGCGATCCAATCTGCACCCGCTTGTGCTAGTTCTAGGGCTTGGTCAAATTGGGGGGTAATGTAGACCTCAGAATCGGGAAATTGGCGCTTCCACAGACCAATAATGGGCTTGTCCGTTTGTTCTCTAACGGCTTGGAGGTGGGCTGGGGTATCAATACGAACAGCGATCGCCCCTTGATTGAGGGCCGCTTTGGCCATGGCTGCAATGACCGAGGGGTGATGGAGAGGAGAGGCGGCTGGCGCTTGGCAAGATACAATTAATCCCTGTAGGGGGAAGGGTTTGGGTAGCTGCATTACTTTGGCGAGAGGATTCGGCTAAGGGTTTGTAGGAGTTCTTCGAGTTGCAAGGGTTTATTCAGATACACATCTGGTTCAGTAAGGGGATCTTGAGATAACTCGTGTTGCTCAGAAGCATCGGCGATCGCCAACACTTTAATTTTATAAGTGGTGGTCGAATTTCGCAAAATAGTAATTAATTCTTGAACCCTCATATCCGGCAACTGAGTTTCTGTAATAATCGCCAAAGGTCGCAACACTTCAATTTGCTGAGTCACCGTTGAGCCATCCAATAACCAAATCGCTTGATATCCGGCTGCGGTGAGCAAATCACAAATTTCCCAAGCCATTTGTTCATTTTCTTGAATTAAAACCAAGCGTCCGAGAGGAATATTAGATGCCCAGGAATTTAAGGGCGTATGTACAGCATTTTTTAAGGACGTACCTTGGGGTTGAGAAGGTAAACTAACCGTAAAAATCGATCCTACTCCTGGAGTCGAATCCACTTCAATGATTCCACCATGTAATTCCACCAACTGCCGCGTCAGAGCCAATCCTAACCCCATACCCGGATATTGGCGCTCATAGGCGGTTTCCAACTGCTGAAATTTTTCAAATAAGAAAGAAAACGCATTTTTCTGAATCCCAATCCCCGTATCTTCCACCCTAAAAATCGCCATATCCTCTTCTCGCCAAACCGTTAAGGTGACTGTCCCCTCTTCCTCTGTAAATTTGATTGCATTATTCAATAAATTAAGTAAAACTTGTTGTACCCTATATTGATCGGCAAAAAAGATATCTTCATCTTCATTAACATAAATATTAACCACCAAGTTTAGTCCTTTATCTTGAGATAAGCTTTGCAGGTTACTTTGGCAATTTCGCACCAAAGTAGTCAAAGAAAACTTACGAATATTCAGTACCGCCTTACCCGCTTCTAACTGGGATAAATCCAGTAAATTATTAATTAGAGATAAGAGGTGTCTACCACTATCTTGAATTTTTTGTAAATATCTTCTCTGTTTATCAACACTTAAATTTTTACCGGATAGATCCGCAGAAAAAGCCAATCTAAGCAAGGTAGCAGACATACCGATGATATACGTCAATGGAGTGCGAAGTTCATGGCTAATCGCGGCTAAAAACTCACTCTTGATCCGATTTTGAATCTGGCTATTTAACAGATCGGACTGGAGATCTAAGATATTCATTTCCGCTTCTTGAGCCATAGATTCAGAAGCAGCAGAAACCAGACTCAGATCCTTTTCTGACTGCGATCGCTCAATGGCGATCGCCAAATAATCCGCTAATCGTTTTACGCTCTGTTTTTCCCATTCGAGCCAGCGTCGAGGATAGTGACATTGATGGGCAATAATTAATCCCCAGATTTGTTTGCGAACCAGAATCGGAACAACCAATTTAGAACGAACATTATAATGACGCAAGAGGTCTAACAAGCAAGGAGAATCACGATAGCTTGACTCCACATCTGAAATAACAGCAACCCATCCTTGTTGATATTTTTCCCGACTTTGACATCCATAAACAAAGCAAGATTTTTCTTCAGTCAGATGAAGAACCGGAGAAATAGAATTCCCTCCCTTGGCTTCATAGGTAATACAACCCCATTTTTTATCTAGCGGATCGTCCTGATGTTCACTGCTAGAAAAAACATCAAATTGATAAATTAAAAGTCGATCGACTTGCAGTAAACTTCGTCCTTCCTCGATCGCAGTCGATAAGATCGTTGGTAAATCGACTTCCTGCTGCATTTGGGCAATAATTTGATAAAACAGCCTTTCTTGCCGAGCAGGATGGACAAAAGCGCCAGTCCAAGCATCTTGCAAGCCGGATTCTGACTCGTCAGCACGGCTTAAAACTTGCAGCATCAACTCTCCTTGCAAATAGGCAGAATTGACTTGAGGCGTGCGAATCACTTTTCTTAAAGCTTGTGTAGCAACAGAAGGATCGGATAATTCCCGAACCAGTTGTTTAAGAAAGACGGCGATCGGTTGAGGGTCAAACGTTAACTCGACTTGAAGATAAGGCAATTCATGGACAGAGGACTGACCCAGAGGCGTACCAATTAACAGCACTCTCAAAGCTGGAGAGACTAAAAGCAAAAACTGCGATCGCCCATAATTCCAAGAGGACTCGGAATCTGTCTGATTTAAAATCCTCTCCGTGATACAGATTGCAGCCTCTCCCAACGTATCGGCCTTACCCTGTAACAAGACATAAAGCTGTTTAAAGGTCTTGTAATCTAAAATTCGATGAGGTAGCATTACTATTGCTTGGCAGGAGGATTCTCAGGATACATGAAGATACGGCAAATAATGCAGGAGTATCGGACTCCACAGTAAATGAATCCTACTCCCGACTCTGAGTCAGAGGGCTTGCCATTCTTCGGTTTACATATCCTATGCCCTTTTCGATCCCCACCCCCCTGAAACGTTGGGAAAGTTTTAGGTTTTGACCGTTTAGCTTAATATAGGTTTATACTCACAATGCATCGAATCGCCGCAACTCCGGGAGGATGGAACCCTCAAGATGAAGGAGTGGTTATCCTCGAACAAACTCCAGCCCCTATCGTTATTCTCACCGCAGCCGATACAGATATCCAAACCTTAGCGGCAACTCTCCCCCATCTTCCGCCCCAGTTTCCCGATATTCGGGTGGCGAATCTGTTGCACTTGGTGCAGCAACTGTCGATTGATGATTACACAGAGCGGGTATTGCAGCACGCCCAGGTGATTGTGGTTCGCTTGTTGGGCGGACGGGCTTATTGGTCTTATGGCTTGGAAGTGGTAAAGGAGTTGGCTGAAAATCAGGGTATTGCCTTGGTGGTGATGCCTGGTGATGATGCTCCAGATATGGAGTTGATGAGCCATTCGACGGTTTCTTTGCAGCAGGTTAACCAATTATGGCGCTATTGGAGCGAGGGGGGCGTGGAGAATATTCGTAATGGGTTGTTGTTTTTAGCGGGTTCTGTAGGGGTGGGTTCCGCTACGGGGCATCAAACACAAACTATTTCCCCTTCTCACCAAGATACAGCACTTTCCACTGTTATGAGCCAGAAAGATCCCCCTAAATCCCCCTTAAAAAGGGGGACTGTTCCTGCCCCCCTTTTTAAGGGGGGTTGGGGGGATCAAAAGACCGGGTATAGCAGCGAAAACGGCTCTATTGGTGAACCCGCCCCTACCATTGGGTGGGAAGGGGACAAATTTCCTGAACCGAAACCCATCCCAAAAGTGGGCGTATTGCCGCAAAATCAGGATTTAGGGCAAAATTGGCCAAAAGTGGGAATTCTCTTCTATCGTGCCCATTATTGCGCCGGAAATACGGCTCCAATTGAGGCGCTGTGTCAGGCTTTAGTGCAGCGCCAGTTAACACCGGTTCCTGTTTTTGTTTCTTCGTTGCGCGATAATGCTCCGCATCGTTGGCGCGATCGCCACTGCCAAGAAGAAATTCTACAGCTTTTCCAACCTCCAGACAACCCACCCATCCAAGTTCTGCTTAATACCACCAGCTTCGCCATCCAATCCCTACAAACCAAGGAATCAACCCCCTTATTTTTCTCCATGTTGGATGTCCCCACCCTGCAAGTCATCCTCAGCAGCTCCACCGTCGAGCAATGGCAACAAGGCAACCGGGGACTCCTACCCAGAGATGTAGCCATGAATATCGCCCTACCGGAAGTAGACGGCAGAATTATCACTCGCGCCATTTCTTTCAAGGCGACACAAACTTACAATGAGCGCCTAGAAACCGATGTGGTGCAATATGAACCCGTTGCTGACCGGGTTAACTTTGTGGCTGATTTGGCTGCTAACTGGGTGAAACTGCGGCAAAAGCCGGCCCCAGAGCGCAAAATTGCGGTGATTTTGGCCAATTATCCCACCCGTGACGGACGGCTGGCCAATGGTGTCGGGTTGGATACTCCCGCCAGTTGTGTGGAGATTCTGGCGGCTTTGCAACAGGCAGGATATCAGTTAGAGGATATTCCGGAAACGGGGGATGATTTAATTACTCGCTTAACCGCAGGAGTGACGAATGACTGGGAGGGGAATGAGATACGGTTGAATCGTGGGGGAATGGGGGAATGGGGAGATGGGGAGATGGGGTTATCTCTGTCTCAAGATGATTATGAACGCATGTTTGAGCAGTTGCCGGTTGAGGTGCAACAGGGTATTAATAACCGATGGGGTGGTATCGGGGATGGTGGTGTAGGGGCGGGTTCACCCATATCTGGATGGCAAGACGATAGGACTCGTGAACCCGCCCTCCCGGAACGTTGGGTTACACAACCGATGACTTCTTCTTCGTACCCAGATGTAAGGGCGGGTTCACAAACATCTGGGTGGGAAGACCAAAATTTGGGTGAACCCGCCCCTACGGGAGGCGAAAATGTGGGTGAACCCGCCCCTACGGGGTTTGCTATTGCGGGGTTAAATTTGGGCAATGTGTTTGTGGGAATCCAACCGTCGCGGGGATATGATCTAGACCCAAGCTTAAATTACCATGCGCCAGATTTAGAGCCTACGCCCCATTATTTAGCCTTTTATCAGTGGATTAAAGACATCTTTCAAGCGGATGCGGTGATTCATGTGGGCAAACATGGGAATTTGGAATGGTTACCCGGCAAGAGTTTAGCCCTGTCTGAGTGCTGTTATCCGGAGGTGGCGTTAGGGACAATGCCGCACTTGTACCCCTTTATTGTGAATGATCCGGGGGAAGGTTCGCAAGCGAAACGGCGATCGCAAGCCGTTATCCTCGATCATCTTACCCCACCCCTGACTCGCGCCGAACTCTACGGCCCCCTGCAACAGCTCGAAAACCTAGTTGATGAATATTATGAAGCCGATAGTTTAGACCCCTCCAGACTACCCGCTATCCAATCTCGAATCACAGCGCTTATCCGCCAAGAACATCTCGACCAAGATTTAGGCTTAACTCCAGAAGACTTAACTGGGATTACCTGCCAACTTTCCACCCGCATTGATGGCTATCTGTGCGAACTCAAAGAAGCGCAAATTCGCGATGGTCTACATATTTTCGGTCAATGTCCCCAAGGGCGACAACTGCGAGATTTGATCATTGCCATCTCCCGCTCCCGTCCCCAGGGAATTACCCGTGCTTTAGCGGAAGATTTGGGTTTAGACTTTGACCCCCTGACCACTGACCCCACGACCCAGTTAGCGCCCCCCGTGGTGATTGAAAACAAAACCTATCACCAAGTCGGAGATGTCGTGGAGCAACTAGAAACATTAGCGGCAAATTATGTAGACCAATTATTGGTAGGGGCGGGTTTCGCTTCGCGACATGAAACACCAACCATCTTGTCTTCCCACCCAGATACAGCCCTTCGCAATGTTGTGACGAGCCAGACAGATCCCCCTAAATCCCCCTTAAAAAGGGGGACTTTTACTACCCCCCTTAAAAAGGGGGGTTGGGGGGATCGAGATGTACCGCATAGCAGCGAAAATTGCTGTATTGGTGAACCCGCCCCTACAACGGAAAAGGAACTCACCTGGATCGCCGAAACCCTGTATCCTCAACTACAGGCTACCCAGCAAGAAATCACCAACCTCTTGCGCGGACTAGACGGGCGCTACATTGCCAGTGGGCCATCGGGCGCTCCGACGCGGGGACGGGCAGAAGTGCTACCGACTGGACGCAATTTTTACTCGGTTGATATTCGAGCAATTCCCACGGAAACGGCTTGGGGAATGGCGCGGAAGGCTGCGGAAGCGTTGATTGAACGGTATACCCAGGAAAATGGGGAGTATCCGAAAACACTGGGTTTATCCATGTGGGGAACTTCAGCCATGCGGACGGGAGGAGAAGATTTGGCAGAGGCTTTATGGTTGTTGGGAGTGCAACCAGTTTGGGATGGCCCATCTCGTCGCGTGGTGGATTTTGAGGTGGTTCCGGTGTCGGTTTTGGGACGGCCGAGGGTGGATGTGACGTTGCGAATTTCGGGATTTTTCCGGGATGGGTTCCCGAATTTGATCGATTTGTTTAATCAGGTGGTGGAGAAGGTTGCAGCATTGGATGAGCCGGAAGAGGAGAACCCATTAGCGGGGACGGTGCGCCGGGAAACGGAGAAATGGCGAGAGTTGGGCTTAAGTGAAGAGCAAGCAAAGGGGCGATCGCTCTATCGCATGTTTGGATCGAAACCGGGCGCGTATGGTGCAGGGTTACAGGGTTTGATTGAGTCGCAAAATTGGCGCTCCGATGAGGATTTAGCCCGCGCTTATCTCAATTGGAGCAGTTACGCTTACACGGGGCAAGGGGACGGTCAAAGTGCGCCGGAAGTTTTTGCCCAACGCTTACAAGATTTACAGGTGGTTTTGCACAATCAAGATAACCGGGAACATGATTTGTTAGATTCGGATGATTACTATCAGTTTCAAGGGGGATTAACGGCGGCGGTGCGGTCATTAAAGGGAGAAAATCCTACGGTTTATTTTGGCGATCATGCGGTAATGAATCATCCGAGAATTCGCACATTGCAAGAGGAAATTAACCGGGTTTATCGATCGCGAGTCATCAACCCTAAATGGATAGCCGGTGTGATGCGACACGGGTATAAAGGAGCCTTTGAAATGGCGGCAACGGTAGATTATCTGTTTGCCTATGATGCCACCACCCATTGTGTAGCCGATCATATTTATGAGGGCGTAAGTGATGCGTATTTACTCGATCCGAAGGTACAGGAGTTTGTGGAAAAGCACAATCCTTGGGCGCTGCGAGATATGGCAGAACGCTTATTAGAAGCGCATCAGCGCGGTTTGTGGACAAGTGCGAGTCTGGAAAGGGTGGATCAGTTGAGGGCGATCGTTCATCAAGCGGAGGCGAACATTGAGTAGAAGGTGAGTAGAAGGGGCGATCGCTACAATTTGACCAGTATTTCTAAATGTGTTACTCTTAGCGATATATCGAAAAAGACTAGCCCACAAAAGTAAAATCAGTAAAAACAATGAGACCTTTGGAGTATCCCACCTACTTTTGGGAAGACTTAGAGAATAAGGAAAAAGGAATTATTCGGGTTTTTGCTTCAGATGAGTTTAAAGAGTTTGGGCAGATAGAAAGCGATCTCGAATTCTCTCTGAAATATTGGAAGCTTCTCCGAAAATATCGCACCTATAAGAAATGGTTCGCCATCTATTCAGATGAAATTCAATATCCATTTCAGGTTGGTGGTAATCTCTCAAAGAAACTTGTAGCTTCCATTGTGTCTAGATGGGGAAATCCACCCCCTAAACTAAAGTTGAAAAATAAACCAGTTTTCACGGTAGCAGACTTAAAGACGGATACATCGAGTTGTGTCTATTTTGTAGAATTACTAACGTTTTATCCAACACAAGATGGAAAAGCTTACTACAAAATTGGCAAAGCGAAGTCCATTCCCAACCGAATCAAACAATTTGGCCCCTGTCGCTTAGTGGACTCTATCCGTCTACCCACAGAAGAAAAAAGTTATGAAGTCGAATCTGTGCTGCACAAAAAATTTGACTCCTATCGTCGTCCTGATACGGAAATTTTCCACTTGAGCTTAGACGAGTTGCAGCTTGTACGCACTGCGTTTAAGGAACTCAGAGATTAAGATCAAGAGATTTCAGGAGTGCGGGCATCTTGCCCGCTTCTTAACAAATTAACCGGACTTGATATGACGCGCCACTACGATCCACTCTGGCTGAACAAATAGGGTGCGTTACGCTGTTGCTAACACACCCTACGATGCTGTAGCTTTAACGCCTCTGTCGATACCAATGGGCAATTTGATGGAGATCGACACCCAAAAAATGGGCAATTAATACGCCTTGGTTAATCATCGTTGTACGCCAGATGCCCAAGTGCTGCCAACGTCGAGCAGAGGTGATTACGGGTAGGGGGGCGATCGCAATTTTTCCCAAGGATTTCAGCCTTTGCATTAACTGCCAATCCTCTAAAATCGGTAACTCTGGAAATCCTCCCACCTGCTCAAACACTGCACGGGATAAAAAAATGGCTTGATCTCCGTAGGGCAATTGGAAAAGATGCGATCGCCACTTCACCCCCCATTCCACCACCCGATACCCCCAGTTTTCCCCCTCTATCGCCAACTCAAACGCTCCCGCAACCACTCCCGGTTGCGACAAAATCTCCCGCACCCATCGGTCATACTCCCCCGGCAGTTGCGTATCCCCATGCAAAAATAACAAATACTCTCCCGTCGCCTGACGAGCGCCTTCATTCATCTGATATCCCCTTCCCGGAGTCGTTTGAATAAACTCAACTCCTGCCTGTCTTAAGCGCTCCACCGTACCATCGGTCGATCCCCCATCCACCACAAGAATCTCTACATCTGTTCCTTGCTGAACTGTTGCCACAGTAGACAAAATCCGATCCGCTTCATTAAGAACGGGAATAATCACTGAAATCAAACCCATGATTTAATTGAATTCTCGTAAACTCCTGGGATCGAGAGCATCCCGCAACCCATCCCCCAACAGATTAAACGAGAGAACCGTCAAAATAATCAAAATAGCTGGAGGCCAAACTAGCCAGGGTTGCAAGACCAAAATTGAGGCATTGGTTCCGGCAGATAAGAGATTACCCCAAGAGGGATCGGGTTCCTGAATACCTAAGCCAATCAGACTTAACACCGATTCAGCCACGATAAACCCAGGAATGGCCAGAGTTGCAGAGATAATCACATAGGTCGCGGTTTGGGGCAAGACATGGCGGACAATAATATAAACTGGATTGGCTCCCATGGCTTTAGCGGCTTGCACAAATTGTTGCTCTTTAATCGATAGCACTTGACCTCGGATCACCCGCGCAAGTCCTGACCAACTGACAAAGGACGTAATCATCACAATTAGCAGAAACCGTTGAGCGCTGGTGAGTTGGGGGGGAATCACCGCAGCGAGGGCAACCAAGAGATAGATACCGGGAATGGTCATTAACACTTCGACTAAGCGCATCAGGATGGCATCCACCCAGCCCCCAAAATAGCCCGATAGACCACCGACAAACATGCCTAGGGGAAAAGAAACCGAAATTCCCACTAAACCGATACTGAGGCTAATTTGACCGCCGTAGAGCAGACGACTAAACTGGTCTCTAGCTTGGCTATCTGTGCCCAAAAGATTGATCCGCCCTACTCCTGCTGTGCCAAAGAGATGGAGATTCGCGGGAATGATGCCGAGGATTTTGTAGTCTTCACCCTGGACAAATAGGCGTAGGGGAGAGGGCTGGCTACGGTCTATAATTAGGGGGCGATCGCCTGTATCTAAGTCTGTTGCTCCCTGAGTTACCGGATAAACTCGCGGAGCCAACTGTCCTTGCTCATTAAACCATTCAATGGGCGTAGGTGGGAGCAGAGAACCGTCGAGTTGAGAGCTGTAGGGAGTATAGGGGGCAAAAAAACCCGCCCCAATCACCACAATATAGAAAATTATCAGAATCACCGCTCCCACCTGAGCGAGGGGATTTTTGCGTAGTTTCTGCCACCAATCCACGGCTGTACCTCTTGACCTCTGGGATTCTTATTGTTCTATGATGCCATGGATTGACTCAAGATTGACTCCTCTAAGTACGTTGACCATTGGCGTGGTGAAATATGTGTGAGCGCACCTCTGGGTATGAGGGTAAAAGTCGCGAACCGCTTATGCCTTATTTGATTTGAGGTATGGGCGGAGAGAGACTCGAACTCTCATACCCGGAGGTGCCACATTTTGAGTGTGGTGCGTCTACCAATTTCGCCATCCGCCCTTGGGGTCAACTTTGCTATTATAGCCTATTTTCAGATTTTGTAAAAGGTTTTGATAATCTTGGGTTCTGGCCCATCGATCCACTTCTCTTGCCCGGAGGACGGGGACGGGATGGGTGAGTTCAGCACTTTGGGCTTGTTTGAGCAGTTGACCGATTTCGCTCTCATCGATGCGATCGTAGGCGCGAGCTTGGTCAATGAAAGCATCTAGGTTGAGTTGGGGGGCAAGAGAGGGCGATCCACCGGCGAGTTTCATGAGGACGGACATGACGACTCTGGGATTTTGACTCACTAATAGGGCGGATCGATCGCAGGAAAACTCCGCACATCTGACCCATTCCATTAACTGGCTTTGCAGTTGTTGAGCCACGAGAGTTCCCCAGTTGGGCACTAAACTAGCTCCGAGTACCATCAGATTAGCTAAGGTCAGGTATACCCCATGGTCGCATTTGAGATGGCCTAATTCATGGGCAATGACGGCTTGAATTTCTTCGGGGGTAAGCAGCTCGATCAGGGAAGTATGCACCACCATAAAGGGTTGCTTTCCCCGCATGGCAAAGGTATAGGCGTTGGGAACCGGATGCTGCTTGATGTAGAGTTGGGGCGGTTCTAGGTCTAAGATCTGACAAGCTTCTAGGAGCAATTGGTTTAAATGGGGCAGTTGGCGATCGCTCACCAAAATACTAGAAGCAATATTCTCTAAATAGAAATATTGTTCTGCCACTGGAGCCAGTAAATTACGAATGACCATATCCAGTCCAGGCAACTGCTTCAGGGCTTGCGTTGCCTCTCGATCCAGGGGATGGCGGAAATGATCGGCTTTCAGCCCCCTTAAAATCAGTTTTGATAACTCCATAGAACACTTCAAAGGAAACGATTAGGACAATGAACTGAATCCAGACAGTCAATTCCCAACTGATTGTAGCAACAATTGCCAGAAGCGGGTTGAATTGTCAACCCGCTTCTCGATGTTTAACTTGTTAATAATCGCCGGATAGAGGATCATCCAGGCCCTAATTAGAATCCGTTTCAGAGAAATGATAAACCCTAGCCTCCATAATCTGATTCAACCGATTCCGAGAGCTAGGCTGTTTCCAACCAATCAAATATTTTATCAAGCTGCTCTAAAGTCACTAAGCCGTATTGCCACAAAACCATGGGTAAGGGGCCGGGATCGTGTTCGCACTGTCTCATCGCTAAAGAGATCGAAGAAGAAGAGATAGATAACTCATCTTGTAAAAACCGAATTAATTTGGCGTAGCTTCCGGGGGACATAATCAAATTTTTCACCTCATTGTCTTAAAAGCTTATTTTGAAATCAGGATTTGTTAAGTGGGTGGTGGGGGAGTCAGTTTATATTCTGTCCCCGTTGTACAAGCATAAATCAAGCGATTTAATACCTGATGTGATCTTCTCCCCTCTTAAAAGAGGATCTCGATCACAACTTGACCCCTAATAAGGGTCTGATGAACAGGATGTAAAGTTCCAGAAGATCTTAAGGCGCTCTGAATCGCAGGTTTACCTGTTTTACTCGATCTTGAGGAGATTAACAATAACTTTATTATGCTTCAAGTTTTTCAGCCTATCAAATCTTTCAGGTTTTGTAAAGGCTTGTACAGATTTTTAATCCGTTTTCTTGAGAGGGATCAACTCTGTGGCTTAGAGATTGGAGGCTAAAATAGCGAAAACCCTTAAGCAGTAAGGGATCTAGAAAGAGAGTCCAGGGGGTGAGATTCTCCCTAATCTAAAAACTGAATCTCCAGGCGATCGCCCACTTGCAAGCCTAACTCGGCTGCACGTCCAGAGCGCAATTCTATCACTTGATTCACCGCTTCATCTGGCCCATAAACGGGACAAGAAGGAGTGGTACAAGGGGGAACAGAACTGGCGATCGCCTTCACTTCTCCATCAAGCAAAAAGACCATATCTAAGGGAACCGGGACATTTCTCATCCAAAACGTTACCACTCTCGGATCGGGAAAGGGAAAGAGCATCCCCCGATTATCCGGTAATTGGGGTCGATACATTAATCCTAAAGCCTGTTGCTCTGGAGTGCGAGCGACCTCTAATTCAATGATTGCTCCAGAAATGTCCACTCGTGCTGACACTTCTAACTGCTGTCCCTTAGCACTCTCCTGAGCAATCGGATCGACAGAAGCAGCAGGAGGAGTCGAGCCGACACATCCGATCATTCCCAAGCTCAAGAATAAAAACAACCCTAATACAGCGAAATTCCCCCTCTTTTGAGATAGATTTTGATCCCCCCAACCCCCCTTAAAAAAGGGGGGCAGTAAAACTCCCTTTTGGAAAAGAGGATTTCGGAGGATTGAAATATACCCTATAGCAGAGGAATTTTTTTTCATTTCTTTCTTCTTTACCATCTCAAGGTTCCCGCAAAACATATCCTACTCCGCGCACTGTCTGAATCAGGCGCTTTTCACCCTCATGTTCAATCTTCAGTCTTAAGTACCGGATATAAACCTCAATCACATTGGATTCTCCCATAAAGTCATATCCCCAAACTTGCTCTAAAATTTGTTCGCGGGTTAACACATCACGGGGATGTTCCATCAAACACTTGAGCAGTTCAAACTCCTTCATGGTTAACTCAATCGCTCGTCCATCGCGAAAAGCCTTCCGAGTACCCAGATCCAAAATCAAGTCACTAAAGCGCAACTGTTCATGATTTTCCGGATCGGGTTTCAGATAAAGTCGTAATCGTTCTAAAAACTCTTCTGTCCGGTAGGGTTTAATAAAATAATCGTCAGCTCCCGACTCTAAACAAGCTACCCGGTCTTCTACCGTATCTTTGGCCATTAACATTAAAATTGGGGCCACAATTCCCTGACCCCTAATTTTCTCACAAATACTTAATCCAGAATCCCCGACCAACATGCGATCGATAATAATTAAATCCGGTTTAATCCGATCCACTTGAGTTACAGAGAGTTTTGGATCGCTTTCGACTACTGGATCGTAACCCGACTCTTGTAAGTCCAGACTCATTTTTTCAGCTAAGTTGGTATCACTCTCAATCACCAGGATACAAGGGTGAGACTCAAGGACAACGGTGTTCATAATATTCGAGTTTACCCGGTAAGGATGCCTAGGTTATCAGGGATTTTAGGGATTCAGAACTCTCAGCGATCGCCTTCTAAGCCAAAAGCCAATCCCACTGAGAAATAATATCCCCATCATACCCGCTAGGGGATTTTGATCAATACCAGTGACCCAAGCAGGAACACTTTGGGTATACTCAACCAGTTGACCCACATTGAGGACATAAAATGTGGCCACTAATCCCGTATGCAGACCAATAGATAACCCCAAGCGTCCATAGGTTGCGTACTTTGCCCAAACCAGAGTTAGACCTAAAATCACCAAACCGGGAAACTGAACCCAGGTTCGCAGAATTTCCCCTAGGGGTTTAATAAAGTGCAAGATAGCAAAAATCAGAGTATTAATCCAAGCACTGCGGTTAGAAGAATAATCCCGTTGTAGCTCACTGAGGAACCACCCGCGAAAAAATAGCTCTTCTGCACAACCGACTCCGAAACCCACGAGAACAGCTTCGAGTAGCACTTGGGTTATGGAGGGAGGGAGTCGTCTCCAGTTTACCCAACCCATCCGTTCTTCTAGGGTAAATAAGCCCAAAAGTCCCGCCACTGCAATGCACAAACCGGCTAAAAACTCTAGGCGGTTGGCTTGGGTTAACCTCACCCCATAATATTTGAAGAGATGGGGAATGGGGTCAACCCAGCGAGACCAGAGATAAACGAGCAACAGGAACTCTATATATAAGATCCCCATGGCTAAAATACTTTGCCAATTGGGGTCTGCTACCCAGAGATAAATCGGCAATGCAATGGGTAACCAAACACAGAGCAGCACCACCAAAAATAGGATGATTCTTTGAACTGCGGGTGCTTGCTGTGCCTTCCTCATTGAGTTAGAGGTCTTATTCCTCTGGTTCAATGGTACTGGTCAGCCCGTGATTATTCAGAGTTTCGCTGTAAAACTCCGCATGTTCCTGAGCGCAGGTAATCACCAAGGCTATACCACTATTGTGCGCTTCCATCATAATACTGACGGCTTGGGGCTGAGTTAAGCTCGATACGGTTTTGAGCAGGGTTTCGACGACATATTCCATGCTGTTGAAGTCGTCATTATGGAGTAGCACCCGATAACGAGGGGCTATTTTGCGAGTGGTTGACCGTTTTTCAATGGTTTCTACAGACATAGCTTTATACCTCTGGTTAATGGAGCAAAGGAAAGCATTTGTATTTGAGTGATTAAATGCTAAGAACTCTGATTGGCTTGATACAGCGCTCTTTTGTAAACCTAAAGTGAAATTATAGCATTCCCTGTTCCGATTGTTATTATGTATGGACGATCGCTTGAGGTTAGTCACATGGTTATCACTCCATCATCAATAGAAGCCAACCCAAACGCGGTTTTGGTGGGTAATCTCACTTGGGACAAATTAGAAACACTCGATGCAGGGTTTGTCGGAACGGGAGCGCGTTTAACCTATTTAGATGGATATTTACAGATTATGTCTCCTTTATCAGAGGCTCATGAAGAACCGAAAAAAACCTTGAGTCAGCTTTTGGAAGCTTATCTGCGCGTAAAAAACATTCGTTTTTACGCCCGTGGGAGTACCACACTGGGTTCTCAAGACTTGGGAGGTCGAAAAGAGCCGGATGAGTCCTATTGTTTGCATGAGAAAAAATCAATTCCAGATTTGGCAATTGAGATAGTGTTGACCAGTGGTGGTATTGATTCGTTGGAAGTGTATCGTCGGGTAGGAGTACCAGAGGTATGGTTTTGGGAAGATGGCGCGATCGCGGTTTATTCTTTGCAGTCTACGGAATATCGGTTGGTAAAAAATAGCGAACTGTTGCCCGATTTGGATTTGCGATCGCTGGAATTGCATTCGCGCATGGCCGATCAGTATGATGCCGTGAATGAATTTGTGAGATTGCTGATGTAATATCAATGAACAACGAACAATGAACAATGATATTCTGTCTGTTGCATGGAGAACCTGGATAACATCCAACCTTGTCAAATTGTCTACTTAGAGGTTAACGGCGATCGCCTCTACAGTGAAGTGATTCAGATTGTCACCGCTAGAAGTCTGGCTTGGGTGCGTCCCTTAATGTTGGTGGAGTTAGCCGCTCAAGACTACTCACTCCCACCAGAGTTGCCCATTTATTATGATTTACGTCAGGGGCCCGACCTATTATGGCCACTCAATGCATTTCATCCGGCCTTAGATACCGATGTGATTCCGATTATTGCCCAATTCGGCCCAATGCACCCCAATAGTTCTAAGGGAAGTGAACATCATCAGCATTTGCGATCGTTTATCGATCGCCTCTGGAGTCTGAATCAAAACCCAGAATCAGAACCCTAGGGGTTAGAAACCAGTTGAATACGCCCTTCATCCATTTCGCTCATCAACAGTTCGAGGGCTTCATAATCTACATCAGAAATATGGCCTAAGCGCGTTAATTCCGCATTAATGGCATTTTCCAATTCGGGGGTGAGCCGTTTTAAGTAGAGGATCTGCTCTACCAACCGACGGATTAAACTGGTGGGCATCATAATTGAACCTCACGTTCTGAATATATCTCTAGTTAACCGGCAATTTCTAGGCTCAGATGTGATCGAATTAGCGAAATTGAAGTGATAGAGATCACTACGTGGCGGGGATCGCGGGAGGATAGAGACTTGGGCTGATTCATTGGATGAATTGATTAACGTAATGATACCTATAAGGTTAGTCCTCCAGATCGGGGATTCTAAAGAGAATCGGGATCGATATTTAACTGTCGTAGTTTTTCTCGTAGCTGTTGTAAATCGGATTCAGCACTTTCGGCTCGCTGTTGTTGGCGATCGGCTCTGTCTCGTTCGAGTTCTTTTTCTTGACGTTCGCGATCGCGTTCAAGTTCAGCACTCTCGGCTCTTTCCTCTGGTGTCAGATAGCGCTTTCCCTGTTCATCATACCAATAGAGCCATTCTCTCTCTATCCCTTGATAGGTTCCTTGCCCTCGACCTATGCCTAAATTGAGTTCAGATAACCATACCGGTTCCCCTGATAATAATTCATATTCACCCCCCTTAAGTTGATAAACCTCTAATGGCTGTTGCTGTGTCCGCACAGGATTATAAATAACATAGTAGGGAATTCCCAGTTGGGCATAGTGTTGTTTTTTCTGGCTATACTCTCCTCTTCTGGTTTTTGAGACGACTTCTAAGACTAAAGTCGGAATTTGTTCCTCTTCCCAGAGAACATAGGATAAGCGTAAGCCCTCATCAATAATTCTGGGGACACCGATACTCAAAAACCCATCCGGGACAATGGCCGGTTGGTTGGGGTCATAGTATACTCCCATGTCTACCCCAAAAAACCAATCCATGCGCTCTGACCAAATTAAAGCCAGCACTGCTTCAAGAAGTCCGGGAATTAGATGTTGCAGTTGATTATCCACAGGAGTCTCGTCCGAGTCGGGTAAATCTTTTGCCGAGGGGAGGTAATCTCTAGGAGTATATTGGAGGTACATAAGTTCACTTGGCAAGTTTTTCTTGATTTTATCGCGATCGCACTTCGTCGAATATCAAAGACAGGGGAATGGCTCCTACGGTATCCTAGAAGTCTGTGCGATCGCCCCAACTCTGGCCAGATCGTTACAGGGAGAACACAGAGTATACGAGAGGTGAACCTATGGTTATTGCCATCGATCAATTATTGACCCCCGATATCCATAAACCTGCTCGTTATATCGGTAAGGAATTAGGGGCAGCGTATAAATCCTGGTCAGAGACATCTGTGCATTGGGTATTGAGCTATCCGGAATTGTATGAATTAGGTTCATCGAATTTAGGGCATCAAATTCTATACAATATTATTAATGCCCAGCCGCGCCAACTGTGCGATCGCACCTATTTACCTGGCCCCGATATGAGCGCTAAACTGCGGGAGACCCAAACTCCCCTATTTGCCCTCGAATCTCGTCGCCCTCTCTCAGAATTTGACATTATTGGCTTTAGTCTTAGCTACGAACTCGGAGCCACCAATATCCTAGAAATGCTCGATCTTGCCGGTATTCCCCTCACCTGGGAAGAGCGCAAAGAGGGCAATTTTCCCCTGATCTTTGCTGGGGGACAAACCGCTACCTCCAACCCGGAACCCTATTCCCAATTCTTTGATTTTATGGCCCTCGGAGATGGGGAAGAAGTGCTGCCAGAAATTGGCTTAGTTGTGGAAGAAGGCTTAAAAAACAACTTGAGTCGTGTGGATTTACTCTTAGATCTGGCCCAAGTTCCTGGCGTTTATGTGCCCCAGTTTTATCAACCCACACCAGACGGTAGGGTGGTTCCGGTGCGCGAGGATGTACCCGATCGCATTTTACGCCGAACAGCCCCCCCCATGCCCGCCTATTCCGTCGCTCTCGTGCCCTATATTGAGACCATCCACGACCGGTTAACGATGGAAATTCGGCGCGGATGCACCAGGGGTTGCCGGTTTTGCCAACCAGGAATGCTCACCCGTCCAGCGCGGGATGTTGACCCGGAGGAGGTGATCGAGGCGATCGCCGACGGCATTCAAGCCACCGGTTATAATGAAATCTCCCTGCTCTCTCTCAGTTGCTCCGACTATCTTGCCCTTCCTGCGGTGGGTTTAGAACTGAGAAACCAACTGCAAGACCAAAAAATTTCCATCTCCCTCCCCAGTCAACGGGTAGACCGGTTTGATGAAAACATTGGTAACATTGTGGGCGGTACGCGCAAAAGTTCCCTCACCTTTGCACCCGAAGCCGGAACCCAACGGATGCGCGACATTATTAACAAAGGGTTGACCAATGAGGAACTCTTGCGGGGCGTGAAAAGTGCCTATGACCAAGGATGGGATCGGGTCAAACTTTACTTTATGATTGGCTTACCCGGAGAAACCGATGCAGATGTTTTGGGCATTGCCGAAACCGTCCACTGGCTCCAGCAAGAATGTTATACTCGCGGCCGTAAACGGTTGGGCGTGACCCTGACTATCTCCAACTTTACCCCCAAACCCCATACCCCTTTCCAATGGCATAGTGTGGCGACAGCAGAATTTGAGCGGAAACAGGAATTGCTGCGGGAACAGTTTCGGCAAATGCGGGGAGTCAAGGCCAACTTTACCGATATTCGATTATCGGCCATGGAGGATTTTCTTTCAAGAGGCGATCGCCAACTCGGCCCCGTTATTCTCGAAGCTTGGAAGCGCGGCGCGGGCATGGATGCCTGGTGGGAGAGCCTCGATACAGCCTATAATGCTTGGGAAGAGGCGATCGAGCAAGCCGGACTCACCTGGAAATATCGGCAAATTACCGAAGGAACCTGGCACGCCATCCCCAATCATCTTTCCAACCCTACCTCATCTGAATCCCTCTTAGATCAACCCCTCCCCTGGGATCATATCGACACCGGAATCAGCAAAACCTGGCTCAAAGACGACCTCAAACGCGCCCTCCAAGAAACCACCGTCCCCGACTGCTCCTTTGACACCTGTTCCCACTGCGGAGTCTGCGGCACTGACTTTGGCCATAACATCATCGTCACCCCGCCCCCCATTCCCAAACTAGAAGCCCACGACAACACCAAAGTGCCGCCGGTTCAACGCCTGCGCGTCAAATGGGGCAAACAAGGAGAAATGGGGCAAATTAGTCATTTAGACTGGCTGCGACTGCTTGACCGGGCAGTACGTCGCGCTGGCTTACCTGTTGCCTATACCGGAGGATATCATCCCGGCCCCCGAATCATGGTCGCCAGTGCCCTCTCATTAGGCATCACCAGCAGTGGCGAGTTAGTCGATTTTGAATTAACCCAGTCAGTCGCACCAGAAAACTTTTTACAGCGTCTTCGCGCCCAACTGCCTGCCGAATGTCCGCTTTACGAAGCCCAAGAAGTCCCCTTAAAAGGGAAAAGCAGCGCCCAGTTATTAGACAAAGCTGAATACCAAATTACCCTAGACTCTTCCCAGTCCGTGACTTGCCAACAGTGGCAAGATTGGATTCAGGCTATTTTAGACCGTGAGGAAATCATCAAAGAAGGAAAAACCAAATCCGGCAAACCCAAACGAGTTAACCTGCGCGAGCAGTTATTTGAATTAGAATTAGACTCCATTTCTGCTGAAGGTTTGGCACACATTAGCTATCTCGGCAGTTGCCGCAATGATGGAACCCTATTGCGTCCCACCGATGTGGTTTATCTGTTTGAATTTATTGCTGCTCATTCAGTCCAATTTTCCTTACGCCAGACTCACCGGAAGCAGTTGATTTTATCCGATGAATAATGGGGCAAGTTTGTCCATCACCCGGTACAGAGTAATCTTTTGGATGTGGGTTTGGGTGCGTTACGCTGTCGCTTTTCATGTCCGCTTGCGGAAACGCACCCTACGAATACTTGCGTCATACTCACCGCAAGCAGTTGATTTTATTGGATGAGTCATAGGGCAAGTTCACCCATCACGCGGTACAGAACCCCGGTTTCTTGAAGAAACCGGGGTTCTCCGCTACAGGGGAATTATAATGATCCCCAACCCATACCCATTTTTAATTTTTAATTTTTAATTTTTAATTGATATTAGCCATCCCAGGTTTTCCATACATGATAAGCCACAACGATCGCGCTCATGCTAAACCCCAAAGAAGCATCTAGGATGAACCCAACCATATTCGGCAGCACAAACTCCGAAATCAGAATCAAAACTTGTCGTTGTCGTTGTCGGTTTAGAGAACTCATCATCCTTAATCTCCTACGTCCATACTTCCGTTTTATCTCCCTATTTTTCATCTGAAAATGGCGATAAAATATGGAAAAAATAAATCGATATAAATCTCGTACACAAACCTCGTAGGGTGCGTTTCCGCAAGCGGACATGAAAAGCGACAGCGTAACGCACCGCCCAAGACCCGCATTAAATCAACAAAAATAAACCAAAATATAGGGAAATAAAACAAAATAAAACTCAAAAAAAACTCTTTTCATCTACCAGCAACCTGTGCTAGTGTAGAAGAATAACTACAGCAGTGGTAGGGCAAAACCATGGCGTATTCTCAACCGCAGCCCCTGCAAGACCAATTCCTCTTGCACATGGGGCAGCAGATTTTTAACCATAATCGCAATAGTGAAGCGCAAAAACGTTGCTTCTGGCATCGGTGGCATCCAGATAACTTCAAGGAGCAACATCCAGCCATTAAAGTTAAGATAACCAAGGACTTAAACAGCAATTCTGCTCTGAGTAACATCAACAAGACTATTCAGGAAGTGGTCGAAAAAATCAAAACTACTTTTGGTCAACAAATGGAACTTGATGGGGTTAACCTTGACGATTTGAAGCACAAAAAAACTGGTGCGCCGAGTGAGTCCGATGTTGGCCCCTGGAAAGTCTGTTATGATTGGCTGTGGGATAAAGCCTTTCCTCGGTGGGCATTTGGGAAATTGCAGAAACAGCAGCAAGTGGCTGCAAAACCGGGATGGTTGGAGCTAGTTCCCAAGGAGCTAGTTCCCAATCAGGAAGACCACCGTATTGCCGTGGGGAGACCGAATAATCCACCCCAAGAATTACGAGTGAATCAGGGATATCAATTGCAATTGCAAGTCCCGGTTCCGGGGTATTTGCTGTTGTTGCTTCGGGAAAAAGATGGCAGTTATTCCCTTTGTCCTTCTGGGGCATTTTCCAAGCAGTATGAACTCTCGGAGTCGGTGGAGTGGATACCCAGAGTTAATGCTGACTATCAGGATATGACTTTTAATGTGGGAGAGGCGGAATTTTTGGCGATTGTTTTGCGCGACGGTTGGCCGTTTTCCGATTTTCCAGAGGACGAAATACCGGAATTAACGGGAGCGCAAATGGTCGAGGTTTGGGAGACATTACAAACAGTAGAATGGCAAGGATTTTATCGCCGGTATACGGTGGTGGGGGCAGGTTCACAGGATTGATGTTTGGGTGTCCAAAATCTGGGTGAAACCTGCCCCTACGGGATCGTGGAATTGATGGGTAGGGGCGGGTTATACCACAATCTAGAATACCTATCGATAACTTTGCTGAACCCGCCCCCCCAACGGTTGGGCTAAATTGGATCAATGCAATACGCGGCGACTACTTTGTATGAAAGTGAGGAAGCCATGAATGACCTTTAAGCCAGGAACCCTAGTCTCGGAGAAGCCCGGTTTCTTGAAGAAACCGGGCTTCTGGCTCCCGGCAATAGCGCCAGGGGTGGGGGCAGGTTTACAATACAGCGCTTTGCGCTGTATCGGTGGACAGTAGGAAAAGATCCCCCCTTGCCCCCCTTAAAAAGGGGGGAATAGGAAAGTCCCCCTTTTTAAGGGGGATTTAGGGGGATCAAGATGTCCCACATAACAGCGAAAACTGC
>NZ_JAQOSP010000108.1 GCF_030068475.1 Roseofilum acuticapitatum BLCC-M154
GCAGTTTTCGCTGTTATGTGGGACATCTTGATCCCCCTAAATCCCCCTTAAAAAGGGGGACTTTCCTATTCCCCCCTTTTTAAGGGGGGCAAGGGGGGATCTTTTCCTACTGTCCACCGATACAGCGCAAAGCGCTGTATCTTGTAGGGGTTTCATTGAACTACAATTTGGTATGTAGGGGCGAACGGCCGTTTCGCTTTGCGACATGAAACGCCCCTACAGATTGTGAATACACCACCAAACCTTGCCCTATTGGATGATTTTTAGCCAAATTCAGAGGGCATCTTAAAAACCCTACAGGATTAGCGTGGGAGAGGGACTTTTGCTCCCCTTCTCCTGCGGGAGAAGGGGCTGGGGGATGAGGGGCAGCCATTACATAACTCATTTAGGTTTGCTATAACTACAAAAAATTAGGGGTTCAGCTTCAATGGCTCTGTGGCGATCGCCAAACGCACCCCTTTAATGGTTCTCAGGCGATCCATCACCTCGATCACCCGTCCATGGGCGATCGCCTCATCTGCCTTTAAAACCACTAATTTAGAGGAGTTCTCTTGCATTAACTGAATCACTCCTGCTGGTAATTGCTCTAAAGGGATCATCGTGTCATTTAAAGCAATATTTCCTTGAGCATCAATCGATACGGTAATCCGCTCCTGTCGCTGAACTTCCCCGGTTCCCGCTTGAGGCAAATTCACTGGTAAACCCTCATTACGGGTTAAAAACAGCGTCCCCATCATGAAAAACGTCAAAATGGAGAAAATCACATCAATCATCGGCAAGATGTTGATTTGAGGCGGTAGATCCGGATCGTCATCAACTAAACGCATGGGCTTAGAGTCTAGGCAGATTACTATCCCTAGTCTATCTCATGCACTTCATTAAGCAGTAGTTTTCACCCATCCGCGCTTAATCGCATGACGCAGACGACCGATCATATCCTTTTCTTCCTCCTCTAGTCTAGAGGACGAAAATGAGGACTCTAGGCGATGATACTCTTCCCAGCTAACATAACCGGTACTGTAGATTCTAGAGAACTTTTCTATTAAATCATCTTCAGGGAATAGACTGAGGCTAGATGAGTTGAAGGTACTCATGATTCTCTCTCCTGAGAACTTCTCCTTTGCAATTTAACATGGAGTTAGGGCTGTTTTATGCAGTTTAAGTAAGTTTTAATTAACGTGAAAATTGTGAATTTCATTGATCTTCAAGTTCATTCATATCTTGTAATATCTCTTAGGCATTTTGGTCAATAGAGGATCTGAATTTTCGACACAAAGCTTAATATTTAGTGACGACGAACCAGAAATTCATCAAACTTCACAACTTCAGACTCTGGATTACGAGTATCAAAAACATAGCTGCTGATGGTTCCCTTTTCCGTATCTAAAAGACTAAAGACCGTCAGATCATTACTGGCAATATAAGGTAGGGGTCGATCATCCTGGAGTGGAGCTAGAGTAGGAAGAATTGGCTCTAACCCATTCGGATCGCCCACAGGGGCGTACTCTGGTTGATAAGCTGGGGGAACATAGCGCCGAGATTTCCCGATATAAGCGCCGTAAGTATTACCCACATTAGAAGTTTCTAAAAAGTTCATTCCCTTGGGACTCATAAACCGGTTCCAGAGATGGGAATGGCCATATAACACCAAATCAACCTTCGCCTCTTCCAATAAGGGAATCACATCTCGGATCAGATAATCCTTTTCCTGGGGATATTCATAGCGAATTACCAAAGGATTCCCCATCCTATCTTTATCTATAATTTCCACTGGATCGGTATAAGCCGGTACAATATTCTCTCCTAGGGAATGGGGCGGATGATGAAACATGACTATTTTATATTTTGCCTGTTGAAATTCCGGGGAATTCAATTCGGCTTTTAACCACTCATATTGGGGACTTCCCGGAGTAATGGGTTCAAAAATATGTTGCCCATAGCCCCAATTTTCCGGTTGATTTAAGTCCCGATCGCGCTCCCGGAAGCGTCCTTGAGTATTTGCAGATAAATTCGGCGATCGCCACATATTCGTAATTTGGGGAACCACCAAGCGAATATCGCCAAACGTAACCGCATAATAGCGCCCATTCCCTGGACTTTCCGGTAAACTAAAAATCTGTTCATAGGTATCGCTATTAAAGCTATGATTTTTAATCCAATCTTCTTTAATCTGCTCATCACCACTGGGATTAATTCGAGCTGCTTGTTGTTCATAATCCGATTCTGCCACTCTCCGAGGATAGGAACCATCAAATTGGGGATTTAATCCTTCTTCTTCAGACCATTTTCCCATAATTTCATGATTGCCTAAAGCGGGAAATAGGGGCGCATTTTGGATTAAAGCAGCTCCTGTATAGATCGTTGCTTTCCCATCTTTTTCTAAGGTGTACTTGGCTCGTCCTTGCAGCACTGGGAAAAAGGCATTTCCCCGGCGATCGTCAAACCATTCAGATGCGCGATCGGGAATATTAACCAAATCTCCGGCCAAGAAAATAGCATCAACTGAACCCACTGTTTCCGCTACTTTCTCGATATTAGCGGCTGTCATGGGCTTAAGCTGGTGGTCTGAGGTGAGTAAAATTTTTAAGGGTGTTCCCGGTTGAGGACTAGGGGCTAAGAGAAAGCGATCGCTCCTCAGTTCCTGACGATTATCATGGACGCTTATCACTTCATAGGGCAATTTTTCCCCAGGACTTAAGCCAGTAATTTCTCCCTCATGTCGCCAAACATCTCGGAGTATGGGAAAATCTCCTGGTTTCTCTAGCATGATTTCCCCTAGATGGGATAACTTATCTTCGCGAGTACGGGTTAATTTCGTCGTGGTTGCGCTCACTTGACGCTCTAAGTTTTCCCCATAAATCACCCGATGTTCAATTCCTGGAAAGGGGGTAAACCAAACGACTTTGACCGTTGTTTCAGTGGGAAATTGCAAAAAGGGATCGGTTAATAGATATTCTGGAAACATATAAACTGGAGGAGATATGAAGATAGCACTCAGCCCGCCTAAAACCATTAACACTAACGTGCTAATCAACAGAATTGTACCGTTATTCCACCGCCCGCTTCGAGTCATTGGTTCAAAATTATAGAAGTTGTCAGTCAGTTGCAAACACTTTGCTCTCATCCCCTAACCTCTTCTCCCACTCCGAGAAGGGGAAAAGTCCCTCTCGGAGTGGGAGAGGGATTGAGGGAGAGGGCCAGATTTACAGCAGTTTTCGCTGTTATGTGGTACAGTTTGATCCCCCTAAATCCCCCTTAAAAAAGGGGGACTTTCTTATTCCCCCCTTATTAAGGGGGGTTAGGGGGGATCTTTTACTACTGCACCTCATTACCGCGCAAGGTGCTGT
>NZ_JAQOSP010000109.1 GCF_030068475.1 Roseofilum acuticapitatum BLCC-M154
CTATCTGGATGTGAAAGCAGTCTTAGGTAACGGTACAACCGTCCTGATTGAGATGCAAGTGCTAAATGTACCTGCTTTCAAAAAGCGAGTGTTGTACAACTGGGCAAAAACCTATGGCAATCAACTGAGCATGGGAAAACCTTATGTGGGACTGCAACCGGTTATCGCTCTAACGATTGTCGATTTTCCCCTCTTTCCCAAGGCAGAATCGACCATTATTACCCACTTTCGCTTAAAAGAGAAAACGCTCTCGTTTGAGTATCCCGACGAACAAATAGAACTGATCTTTGTGGAGTTGCGGAAATTCAATAAATCCCTGGAAGAACTCGAAACACTCACAGAAAAGTGGATTTACTTCATGAAAGAAGCCCCCAATCTAGAGATGATTCCTAGTTCTCTAGAAGAAGTGCCAGAAATCGGCAAAGCCTTGGGAATAGCCAATCGAGCCAATTTGAGTCCCAAGGAAGCAGAAGAGCTAGAGAGAAAGGAACGGTGGATACTCGACCAGGAAGGTTATGTGACGCAAGCAAGGATAGACGGATTAGAACAAGGACGCGAGGAAGGACGCGAGGAAGGACGACAAGAAGGACGACAAGAAGGACGACAAGAGGGACGACAAGAGGGACGACAAGAGGGACGACAAGAGGGACGACAAGAGGGACGACAAGAGGGACGACAAGAGGGGCAACTTCAGCTAATTTTGAGATTAGTACAACAGCGCTTTGGAGCGATCGCCCCTACTGTGCAAACTCAGATAGAAGCTTTGTCGGGTTCTCAATTAGAGTTACTCGGTGCTGCTCTTTTTGATTGCCAAAGTATGGAGGATGTATCCCATTGGTTAGAGGAACATAGCGGTAGGGATGAGCCATGATCTAGAATTGCCGCGACCAGGTTTTGGGCCAGCGTTCAATGACGACTTTGGTTTGCGTGAAAAATTCGACAGCATGACGACCTTGACCGTGCAAGTCACCAAAAAAGCTCTCTTTCCAACCACTGAAGGGGAAAAAGGCCATGGGTGCGGCAACTCCGATGTTAATGCCGATATTTCCCGCTTCGACTTCATAGCGGAATTTACGGGCGGAACCGCCACTACTGGTAAATAAACAGGCCATGTTTCCCCAGGGACTTTGGTTGATTAAAGAGATCGCCTCGTCTAAGCTGTCCACATGCATTAAACCGAGAACGGGGCCGAAAATCTCTGTACCGGCGATCGCACTCCCAGCATTTACCCCATCTAAAATGGTCGGCCGCACAAAGTAACCCTTCTCGTAACCGGGAATGCTCGGATTTCTGCCATCTATGAGCAGTTCAGCGCCTTCCTGAGTGCCGCGATCGATGATTCCGTGAATTCTCTGTTGACTATTTTGGGTAATTACGGGCCCCATCTGAATGCCCTCATCCAGACCAAATCCCACCTTGCGCTCCGTGGCAGTAGTGGCGATCGCCTCCCGAAAATTATCTCGCACCGAACCCACTGTAAGGGCGATCGAAGCCGCCAAACAACGCTGTCCCGCACAGCCAAACGCACTATCAGCCACAATTCTCGTCGTCATCTCCAAATCCGCATCCGGCAACACAATAATCGGATTTTTCGCCCCACCCTGACACTGTACCCGCTTCCCCTGCTCGGCTGCTCGACTATAGATATAGCGAGCCACCGGACTCGAACCCACAAAACTAATCGCCCGAATTTGAGGATGATCCAAAATCGCGTCCACCGTCTCCTTCGCTCCATGGACTAAATTCACCACCCCCTTCGGCAACCCCGTTTCCTCCAGCAGGTGAAACACCTTCTCCATCGTCAGGGGCACTTTCTCCGAAGGCTTCACAATATAGGTATTGCCACAAGCCAGAGCATAGGGCATAAACCAAAAAGGAATCATCGCCGGAAAATTAAACGGCGCAATCACTGCTGCCACCCCCACCGGTTGCCGAATCATGATTTCATCAATTCCTTGGGCAATATCCTCCAGGTTATAACCCTGCATCAGAGTGGGAATGCCACAAGCCACTTCCACATTCTCAATGGCTCGCTGTAACTCCCCTTTCGACTCCTTCAAGGTTTTACCACACTCAATCGTAATCGTCTCAGCCAGGCTCTCAAAGTCCCGCTCTAGCAAGCTCTTTAACTTAAACAAATACTGAATTCTCTCTTGTGGGGGAACCCTGCGCCACTCCTGTTGGGCTACACTAGCTGCTGTTGCGGCGCGATCGACCTCAGTGGCTGGAGAAACCGGAACTTGCCCCAACTCTTCCGTCGTCGCTGGATTCATCACCGGCATTGATTCCGTTGCCCCAGAAACTCGCCACTCCCCATCGATATAGTTGTGTAGAGTCCCAATCCCCATACTTATCGCTCCTGTTCTTACGGTTTAGCTTCCCATTCCTCGACTCAATTATAGGATTTTACGCAAACTCTCCAGAGAAATTATAATTTGACTCCCGACAAACCGTTACATTTCTTCAATGTCTGTGAAAATAAGGAGCTATTTTTGGGATCTAGGGGGTCAACTTCACAGAATCTTTAAATTTGTGGTTTCTAATTTAAAGGTTCCGTGAATTCTGTGAAAAACTCTAGGCGATCTTCCGGGGGATTGTCTACGATGGGAATTGTCAACGAGGAAAGGAAATCGCGATCTCGTAAGATCCCTTTCAGTATCGCATCCTTGCTACTAGCTCTTACTTACATTACCCTTATTTAAGGAGAACCCTAAATGAAATCTCTAAATGTATCCCCCCAACGTCTCTTTGCTACTACTACTTTAACTGCAATAACCCTAGGCATAGCTGGCTTAACCGGTGGAAGTGCCCAAGCTTTCGTAAACTTTGGTTCTACTTGGGATAATCCTAGCAAGTGTGCTGATGCTGGGACAGTATCTGTTCCTACTACTTGTTCTCTACAAGATCTCTTCGATAGTCAGACCGTAAGTGGTGGAATTGACGCTGTTGCTGACCAAACGGGCTACGAATGGTTTACCAATACCGCTACTGGAAATGCTACTGGCACTTTCATGTTTGAGGTTGCTGGTTTTGCTCCTCACAACGAATTCGGGATTTACAACAAGGCGGGTTCTAAGATTAGCTTGTTTGGTGGAATAAATGATGCGGGTGATACAGTCACTGTCAACTTCCTCAGTGAAGGCAAGGTGAGTCGAACCACTCAGCAGTTGGAACCCGGCCCTATCAATGCTCCTGTATGGAATATGTTTGAAGACTTTGGTAACGAATTCGGTTTCTACCTAACCAACAAGAATGGCGAAACCTTCTACTCTCAAAGCAGCAAAAATAACGGCGGTTATCAGCAAGCTGTTGTATATCAGGGTGATGATGAAACGGTCATGGAGTTGCCAGGAAGAGCAGAAGGAACCTTTACTGATAATGAGTTTATCATTGCCTTTGAAGATCTGTGGCGTGGAGGAAGTTCGGACTCTGACTTTAATGATTTAGTCGTGATGATGGAATCCATTGAACCGGCTGATGTTCCTGAACCTTCTATGCTGCTTGGCTTGGGTGTTTTAGGTGCGAGTTTCTGGTCTGTTCGTCGTCGTCGCTCTCGCTCTTAATTGCTACGGTCATTGCCAATAATTTCTGGATTAGAGGATTTCATCCAGATACCCTGTAGGGGCGAACGGTCGTTCGCCCCTACAAATTGTTTAAATGGTTTGTTGTACAGACCACTAATTTTTGATTTAGCAGGTAGCGGGTAATATAGCGCTTTCCGCTTCGCGGACATGAACGCGCTAGGGAATAGGGAATAGGGAATAGGGAATAGGGTTGTGGTACATGGCTTTGAGCCTTTAAGACTGTACACCATAACACGCGAAGTGCTGTATCATGTCCGGTTAAACAGTTGTCATTGCGATCGCAGGGAAGCATTCCCCAAGATTAGCGAGATGATCGAGATTGCTTCATTTCGCTGGCGCGACCTTCGCAATGACATATCATAATTGATTATTCAGATTTGAAATGACTAAACAAGTCGGTAGTGCCGTGACAACCCTAAAAGGGTACGATCAGAAAATTTGCGATCGCATATAAGCCACCGGCAAACTCACCAATTTCTTCGGCAAAGACACATAAGCACGCTTCGTAAACACATCATAATCATTGCGCTCGATCGCCCCTAAAATCTGTTGATAGAGCATCAGCGCTGACCAAACCGGCCATCGAGCATCCCGAATCAGATAGCGTACACCCCCCTCCGCTTGTTTATAAAACTTCCGCGCTCGTTGAATTTGGAAGCGCATAAAGTTGCGCCAGCGATCGTCAATAACCCCATTGAGTAAATCTTCTTCCGTATAGTCAAACAGGGCCAACTCTTCCAACGGTAAATAAATTCTGCCCCGCTCAATATCTTCCCCCACATCCCGGAGAATATTGGTTAACTGATTGGCAATACCCAGGGCAACCGCCTCATCAATGGGCACATAGGGCTGATTATGCCAAGGGGCAATAGAACCGGACTCATCTACCCCCATCACGGATGTAGACATTAACCCCACGGTTCCCGCGACTCGGTAACAGTACAAATATAGATCCTCGAAGGTTTGATACCGATTCTGGAATAAATCCATCCGTTGCCCGGCAATCATATCTCGGAAAGGCTGAATATCGAGGGCAAACTGTTCTAGGGTATCCACTAGGGCCACTTCCTCATCCGTGAGAGCATGACCCTTAAACACCTCTTCTAGGCGCTCTTCCCAATCATCAAGAGTGGCTGGGGTGGTAATTTCACTTTCCTTGCCATCGACTAATTCATCGGTGTGGCGACACCAAGCATAAATGGCCCAGATGGCGCGGCGCTTGGCTTCTGGCATCAATAGGGTTCCTAAATAGAAGGTTTTGGCATAGGTTGCCGTAATTTGACGACAGAGTTCATAGGATTCTTCTAGGGAGACAAGCGGTCTCATGCGAGCAGGCTTCGGTAATTGCAGCATGGGTTACAGAGAGATTCGGCGGTGGGGGACTTAGAGTGTAGACTCAGATTTAGCCGGGGACTTTATTGGAGTTTCTCCTAATTCCTGACTTCTGACAATAGCTTGGGCGGTTAATTTACCGGATAAGACCGCTCCTTCCATGCTGGCTAGGTAGCGCTGCATGGTGTAATCTCCGGTGAGATAGAAGTTGGGAATGGGGGTTTCCTGGGAGGGGCGGTGGTTTTGCCGTCCGGGGGTGGCTTTGTAGACGGAGCGGGGGGTTTTGACCACGTGGGACTTAAGCAGTTTTGTGGGGTTGTCCCCGGTAAAGTGTTGGGGAAAGAGGGTTTTGAGTTCGGCTAAGGTGGCGGCGATGATTTCTTCATCGGATTTAGAAATCCAGTCTTTTGCCGGTGCAAGCACCAATTCGAGCATGGAGCGGTTGGGGTTAGCGTACTCTTTGCAGGTGTTGCTCATGTCTGCGTAGACGCTCAGGAGGGGAGAGCGGGAGAAGAGTAGGTGGTCTATGTCGGTGAGTTTGCGGTCAAACCACAGATGGAGGTTGATCACCGGAACCCCTTCTAAACCTTGGAGTTGCTGGAAGTAGGGCATGGCTCGCCAGGGTTGGGGGAGGATGGTTTTTAGGGGGTCTACGGGCATGGCGGAGACGTAGATATCGGCGGTGAGGACTTCATCGGGTTGGCCATCCATTCCTCGCAGTAAAAAGCCGCCTACGCTGTAGTCATCTTTGAGGAGGAATTGTTTGACGGGGGCGTTGAGTCGGACTTGGCCGCCGCGATCGCCAATATAATCGACTAAAGGCTGGCATAGTCGTTCTGTGGGCGACCCATCCAGAAAGGCCATTTTCGAGCCGTTTTTCTCCTGGAGAAATCGATTCAGAGCCGTGAGGATAATGGTGGCGGAGATTTCATCCGGGTTGATGAAGTTCAACGCTTTGGACATAGCGATGAACACTTCGGTTTCGATGCGAGGGGGGACGTTCTGTTTTTTGAGCCATTCGCTGAAGGAATATTGATCCATTTCCTCCACGTAGCTCTGTCCCTTGAGAATAGCTGGAAGTAGTCCAATACCAAACTGGATTTTTTCGCCCCAGGTGAGCATGTCGTTGTTGCGGAGAATGGCAATCAGGCCATTTATGGGGGCGGGTAGGTCAGGAAAGTCAAACCGGGAGTAGGTTCCGGGTTTTTCGGGCTGGTTGAAGATCATCGTGTGCTGTTTCCATTGCAGCCGGTCTTCGATGTCCAGCTCTTTGAACAATTGCAGCATATTGGGATAGGCCCCAAAAAAGATGTGCAACCCGGTTTCATACCAGTCTCCGTCTTCATCTTTCCAGGCGGCGACTTTTCCCCCTAGGACATCCCGACGCTCTAGGATAATGGGGGTGTGACCCGCATCAGTGAGGTATTTGGCGCAGGAGAGTCCTGCTAATCCAGCTCCAGCGATCGCAACTCGCATTTAGTTTTTTTCCGCTCTGTAACATTTCTTATTATTCTACACCAGTCTGCCCAGAGTGCTTACTTTTTTGATCGAAGATCCCAAAGAATATTGAGGGATAACCCCACAGCATTGAATCTACGAGTTGGAAATGCCCTTTCTTTTTCATGTCCGCAGGAATATCCCTCTCCCGTGGGAGAGGGATATCAAGTCCGGTTTCCGCAAGCGGACATGAAAATTTGTTAAGAAGCGGGCAAGATGCCCGCACTCCTCGAATTCTTTGATATGACTGGAGTGGGAGCATCTTGCTCCCTGGATTTTTAATTAGGGTATTTCCACTTCGCGGACATGAATAAGCGAACTTGATATGACTTATGCTCCCCTTCTCCTGCGGGAGAAGGGGCTGGGGGATGAGGTTTTTTAAGAAGCAAACGGTTTTACTATTACCCCTTACCCCTTACCGCGCACAATGCCTTAAGTCCGCAGTTGTTTCCAGAGTTGGCGAATTAAACCAATGGTTAATCCGGGCATTTCTAATTGGGGGGTAAGTCCCACGTTTTCTAGAGTCATAAACCGTTTCACATATTCGGGATTTAAACCCGCGAGCCGTTGACCGATTTCGGGGCCGGTAAATTGGGATTTTTTGCCCCAAAGGATGGCGGTTGGGGTGGTTAAACGGGGCATATATTTGGCTAAATCAAAGCATAAATCACCCCGAACAAAGGAGAGTGCGGCATATTCTGCTTTTTCCTGTGTGGCTGATTCTAGATAGGCTTCAATGATTTCTGAGTAGATGCGACTGCTTTGGGCAAATTGGCGAGCTTGGAGAAAGGAGGCAATTCCGTTTTCGGTGGCGATCGCACTGCTATAAACGAATTTATCCAAAATCGGAAACTTAATCAACTGGGCAAATAAACTGGCGCTATAATCTTGGCCAAAATCCGATAATCCTGCGGGAGTGGTTAAAATTAAAGACTGGAAGAGCTGGGGATGGTCAATGGCTACTCGAATGACGAAGGCTGCGGTTAAAGAGGAGGCAATTACGGTGCAGGGTTCTCCATCACCCGTGAGTTCTAAAAATTCCCGAATGGTCGTCAGATAATCTTCAATGGTATAGTTGCGCTCTGGATGGTCGGAACGACCCCAACCGATCAAGTCGGGAGCGAGGGTATAATATTCGGCAGCAAATGCGGGATAGACCTGAGACCATTCATAGGCTGATGACCCTCCCCCAAACCCATGTAAAAAGACTAATTTGGGCTGTAGCTTCACCTGAGAACCCCAAAAGGACTCGCTGGGGTGGTAGTAGACCATACGGCCTAAGCTGGTCACCACGGAGTTTTGTTCAAAACCGGGAGGGATAATCATGTATGTTTTGTTCTGTTATCGGTGATTACGCTCCCATTTTAATCAATTTTCGGCGATCGCCATTCCTGCTTGTCTTTTTATCACCCTGATACTTGCTGTAATAGATTCATCAGTCCCAGGGTTTTCAGTTCTGATAATTGTTGCGGATCTCGAACTAATAAGGCTCCAGCAAAGCCAAGGGAATTAACTGAAATGGAGTGCCAAGAGTCCTGGGAGCGGGGAATAATCATCATCCATCGACGGGTGATGAGTAAATTATAGGCTCCGGTTTGCTGAGTTCCTGGGTCGTCTTGTTTTAAGCATCCGACCTGCCGCAGGAGCTGATGGTAGTGGTTGAGGCTGACCTGAGCGGCGTTTTCTAGGCTGTTTACGATCTGAGGGTCAAAAAAGCTAATGGCATGGGGAAAGGGCAGTTTATGGCTCTGATAGGGGTTGCTCTGAGGTGATTTGGGGTCAAATACTGTCTCGATGGGGATGGCAATGCCTTGGGGAATGAGGGGGAGGGGAACGAGTTGGAAATGTTTGTGGGGTTGACTGGCTCCGGCAAGGGTTCCACCATTGTAAAATCCGAGTCCGTCAATTTCGGCTAGGGCAAACCACAAGGCTTGAAAGTCAGCCAGGGTGAGCCAGTTTTCTTGGGGTTCAAAGTCGCGGGTGACGATGAGGATATGGCGATTGACGACGTTGTATTTGTTGAGCAGACAGATGTGGGTGGGGGAGATGTTGCTGACGAAGAGGCGGCGATCGCAGGGTAGAAAGGGATTAACCGGTTTGCTCGACTCTGAAGCCTCCTGTTGTTTGCGTTTTTGGGCTTCTTTACGGTCTAGATTTGCAATGATTCTCACGAGAAAAGGTATCCCCTGGTCTTCGATAATTTCGTAGTCGGTGAGAATGGGATGTAGGGCCCCGCAGTTTAAGGCATACTCGGTTTGTTCGCTAATGCGATCGCTTAATGTACCAGGGGTGAATAGGGGTAAATTCGCTTGCATCCGGAGTTGAGGGCCCTTAGTGTTTTCCTCGGCCTATGATAAGGCTTTTGGAGTTAGATTTAAATGGGGAGAGGTTCCGGTTCGCTGATGCAGAGGCGATCGCACAGGATCTTGGTGACTAACTTCACTTCTTCTGGTTCATCCCCTTGATAAATTTCCAGATGGGCGGATGGAGGAGCTTCAAATAAGAGATATTCTTGGGGGAATACTACCCGTTCAAAATACCAATGAGGAATGTTGGCAATCCGGGCAATTTGAATCGATTCACTATTATTTCTATAGCTACAGACGAGGCGCTCAGAATCAATTTTAGACAAGGCATCAAGAATTTGGCTCATATTAAGAGGAGATTAATCAAGTTTTAACTAAACAGTGGTTGGCTCTGAGACTGGGTTCAGAGTCGGGTGGCATCCCAAAAATTACTAGCTCTATTATAGTATAGCGAGTTTTTTGGAATCCAGTTAATTATGGAAAAACTACATAATAAACATGCGAATTGAGGGAATTTTCGTTGGGTAATTTGATAGACTGAAAAAATATGAGGTTCAGATTTTAATCTTTAATCTGAGGATTTTCAATCGCCCATTACGGATTCGGGCAGTTGCGATCGCCCCCTTTTGCCCATATGCTAATAAGTCTAGACCGAATCTCACACACTTGGGTCAATCGAGTTTAATCAATCATATGGGACAAAAACGTAACTTAACTGCAATCATCACAGGCGCATCCTCTGGAGTCGGCTTATACGCAACTAAAGCCCTGGCTCAACGAGAGAACTGGCATGTTATCATGGCTTGCCGCAATTTAGAGAAGGCAGAAGCTGCTGCTAGGGAACTGGAGATTCCCAAGGATGCTTATACCGTTATGCACTTAGATCTAGCCAGTCTAGAGAGTGTGCGCCAGTTTGTCAATACTTTCCACCAGAGCAAACGCGCTCTAGATGTGCTGTTGTGTAATGCGGCAGTGTATCTACCGTTACTCAAAGAACCCCAGCGATCGCCAGATGGCTATGAGATCAGTGTCGCGACTAACCATCTCGGTCATTTTCTCCTGTGCAACCTGCTCCTAGACGATCTGATTCAGTCTAAATTCTCCAATCGTCGCCTGATTATCCTAGGAACAGTTACAGCAAATACGAAAGAGTTAGGGGGTAAAATTCCTATTCCTGCTCCTCCCGATTTAGGGGATATGCAAGGATTAGAGCAAGGATTTAAAGCCCCAATTTCCATGATTGATGGTAAGAAATTTAAGTCAGGTAAAGCTTACAAAGATAGTAAACTTTGTAATATGCTCATTACCCGCGAACTGCATCGCCGGTATTATAAATCCACTGGAATTGTCTTCAATTCCCTCTATCCTGGATGTGTGGCAGATACGCCTTTATTCCGCAATCATTATCCCCTCTTCCGGACTATTTTCCCCCTATTCCAAAAGAATATTACGGGTGGCTATGTTTCCCAAGAGTTGGCTGGGGAACGGGTTGCTGATGTGATGGCAGAACCAGAATATCAAGAGTCTGGAGTGCATTGGAGTTGGGGAAACCGACAACAAGAGGGGCGCAAAGCTTTCGCCCAAGAACTTTCAGCCGAAGGAAGTGATATGGAAAAAGCACAACGTCTATGGGAGTTGAGTGAAAAGTTAGTCGGACTTTCTTAATCGGATTTCCTCATGTTCTATCCCTTCTCCCCTGGGAGAAGGGGAAAATTGATTCAGATCATTAATACTATGGCAACGTTTTTAAGAGATTTAAGTTATCAATATCAGTGGTTATATGATTCTATTTCGCGGGTGTCTGCTCTTGCGGTGGGGGGAGAATACCGATTTCGTCGCTTGGCTCTACAAGGTTTAAAGATCAATTCAGATACGGAAATTTTAGATCTCTGTTGTGGGAGTGGCCAAGCGACACAAGTTTTAGTGACGTATTCGCAGAAGGTGACGGGGTTAGATGCGTCTCCCCTTTCTCTGGAACGAGCGCAACGGAATGTTCCGCAGGCGAAGTTTGTGGAAGGGTTTGCGGAAAAGATGCCTTTGGATAATGGGAGTTTCGATCTGGTGCATACGAGTGCTGCATTGCATGAAATGTCCCCAGAGCAGCTTAAGGAGATCTTGCGGGAAGCTTATCGGGTGTTGAAACCGGGGGGAGTTTTGGCGATCGCCGATTTCCATCCTCCCACCAACCCCATCTTTATCCCCGGATTATATCTGTTCCTGTTCCTGTTTGAAACGGAAACGGCCTGGCAATTATTACAAACCGACTTAAGACAAACCTTACAGGCGATCGGGTTTCAGGTAGAACCCCCCACCCTCTACGGAGGGGGAAGTCTGCAAGTTTTGCAAGCGTATAAACCTTAATGGGTAATAGGATGGGTTCTTGCCCCATGCCATATCGTAGTGCCGTGACCGCGCTAAAATGGTGGGTTACGGCGTATTGATAGATGGCTGTCACAGTCTAGGTTTTAGCCGCCTAACCCACCCTACACTAATGCCCTATTTTAGCTGTGTCACGGCAGTAGGATGCGTTAGCGACAGCGTAACGCACCTACAAGAGGTTGATCGAAGGCTAAGAGGCTTCTGATTTAGTCGAAGGTAACTCTAGACAATAACCCGCCCCATAAACGGTTTTGATATAACGCGGATGGCGAGGATCGGGTTCTAATTTGGTTCTCAGATGGCGAACGTGAACCCGAATGGTTTCGATATCATCATCGGGATCGTATCCCCAAACCTCCTTGAGAATTTCGCTCGGAGAAACGGTTTGGCCATGGCGTTGCAGAAGACAGTGGAGTAATTCAAACTCCAAATGGGTGAGTTTCACGGTGGAGTCAAACCAAATGACTTCAAAACGCTCTGGAATGAGCGTTAGGGGGCCATAATTGAGAATTTCGCTGTGTTTAGCGGCTTGGGGGATGCGATCGGTGCGTCGGAGCAGGGCCCGCACCCGTGCTAACATTTCCTCAATTTCAAAGGGTTTGGTGAGATAGTCATCTGCACCAGCATTAAAGCCTTCTACTTTGTCTTGGGTTTGGCTGAGGGCCGTTAACATGAGGACAGGAATATCGGCGGTGCGATCGTCTCGACGCAGCCGTTGACAGACGGTAAAGCCATCAACTTTGGGCAACATCAAGTCTAGGACAATCATATCTGGAAGCAACTGAATAGCGAGGGCTTGGCCTTTAATGCCATCGGGTGCTTGGCTGACATCATAGCCAGCCATTTCCAGGTTGACAGCAACTAATTCTGAGATGGCGGGATCGTCATCAATGACTAATATCCGGGGCATTGCTAAGGTAGTTTTCTAAAGTGGGCGGTTGGCTCTCTGGGCGATCGAGTGAGGAGAGACAACAAAAGGGTTGGCGATCATGGAAATCTTAACTTAAGTTGTTCTATTTTTAAGTAGCACTCAGAAATCGGTGGCTATCCTAAGATTTCCTTACAGATTATACGCAATTGTGGCCATGGGTCATGGTTTATGAGCGATCGCCGCCGCCACAAGCTATAATCGGCAGTTAGGCGATCGCCCCTAAAACTTCCAGTTGGCTCAGATACTCATGACGCTGGCAGCCAGATTGGAGTATGATTTACGGCAAGTCAGGAGTGAAGCATTTTTTCCCTTGCCTATTCTTGGTTCCTTGAAAACGAGTCTATGCCAACCACAATGAAAAACAATATCTTTGATTCTCCATCAGGGTTAACGCCAAAAGGACAAAGGGTCGATCCGATGGATGATATTTTCCAACAAGCTCGCCAGGGTAGTGTTGCCGCTATCATTCAGGTCTTGAATGAAAAATTAGCTAACTCAGGGATTCGCACTAGGGCCGTTTTAGACCGAGGGATTTTGCAACTGTTGTGTGAGGGGGAAACCGAGCGTCAACTGGAACAAACTCCAGTGGTAGAGAAGGTCACCTATATTTTAGAGGAAATTGCCCCTCGTCATATTCGGCGCGTGAATATTAATAGTCGTATTGTTCGCGAACAGCAACTGTTGTGGTTGGAAGAAATTCAGCAAGATCCAGAAGGGCAACTCCTCTGGTCAGAATTAATTGTACTCAAAAAACCGGGATTCTTAACCCAATGGGTAAATAACCGTCAGGCCAATTCTCCTCGCAAGCGTAAGACTCCTCTACCGAACTATACCCCCTCTCAGTTAACACGGGAACAGCGCCAATTTCGGAGAGGGATTATTGGCGGTGCGATTTTCAGTAGTCTGCTGGTTTTAGGGGGACTAGGGGTGATGTCTTGGTGGACTACTCCCCAGGATTCTAATGGGGAGGATTTACCTGTAGCAGAAACTAACTCTCCCATAGATGCTACTGCTGCTCAAATGCCTGCGGCCGATCCCTTTGCGGACGCGGTACGCCTAGCTGAAGCTACGGCGAAGGAGGGACAGACGGCACAAACTGAGGCGCAATGGTTAGCTCTAGCGGATAAATGGCAGCAAGCGAGTGATTTGATGGCTCAAGTTTCGGCTTCGGATGACCGGTATCAGATTGCTCAAGATCGAACGATGCGCTATCAGGAGAATAGCCAAGCGGCTCAAAGGAAAGCGGAAGAATTGCGGTAATAATTTCCCAAAGTAAGGAGTTAAGGAGTGCGAGCGTCTCGCTCGCTAAGGCACATAACAGCGAGCAAGATGCTCGCTCAGGCACATAACAGCGAGCAAGATGCTCGCACTCTTAAAATATTGCCCTATTTTAGCACAGTCAAGGCACTATCCTAATCGCCAAGCGATGAGTTTCTCCGATTTCCCTTTGGCGCTAATGGGTTCACAGGGTTGTACTTTTAAGTCTTGGCTCATGGCATGATAGACGGCATCAGAAAGGGTGATTTCTCCGGCTGGGGTGGCGCTTTCTAGTCGTTTGGCAGTATTAACAACATCTCCAATAACAGTATAAGTGCGTACATCTTTACTCCCAAATAAGCCTTCGGTAACTTGACCGCAATGGACGGCACAACCTGCACCAATCTTATAGGGAGTGAGGACGGTTAAGGCGGCTTTTTGCATGGCTTTGGCGGCGGCGATGCCTTGTTCTGGGGTGGCATAAATGGCCATCACTTCATCGGCTGTAAAGGTGATTCTCAGGGGTTGATAGCGAGAGGCAGCCGGTTCAACTTGGGTATAATATTGATTGAGAACGGCGGCGACTAAATCCGGTGAGGTAGTTTCGCACCAATGGGTAAAGCCACGAATATCCATAAAGATAATCGTGCGATCGCACTTTTGAAACGCTAAAGCCTCTGGATTACTCAGAGCCGTTTCCACCACATGAGCGCCCATGCCCCATTCTGCCATATTCCCTAAAAGTTTGGCGGTCTCTTGCAGTTCTTCTCGTTGTTTGGTAATTTGTAAAGATTGCAAGCCTAAAAGCATCCCCACCAATAGCATACTGACGACCAAGAAAAGATGGGAGCTTTCTTGCCAAAAATTAGAGGTTAAGTCCCAATACAGAGGAAGTTCATAGGATTTAACTTCCACCGCCACATAGAAAGCTACCACCATGCCACTACGCACTAAGCTTTCTAAGGGAATAATCCAGGTTTCTAAATTTTTATTCTCCTGAAAACGCAGGTGTTGTAAGGTGGCAATAATTAAGGAAAAAGACCAAAAAATGATGTGAAGATAATCTCGAAAAAAGCCTAAACCGTCTGCGGGGACATCAATGATGGTGTAAATGGAAACGCCCAAAATATTGCCCCAAAACCGATGGGCTTTGGGTCGAGATAAATACCAAGTTTGTACGAACATGGCGGCAATTAGGATATATTCAGTCGGGTCGTTAATAAACTCTAACCAGCCATCTAAAATGATATCGGTTAAGATTTTAACGATCAGAAAATGCCCGCTATTGCCTAAGAGTTCACTGAGAAACCTTGTCCATGAGCTATCGTTAAGCCGTTGCCTTAAGATACTCTGAGATGGAGGATTACCTGATTTTCTGGATCTGGCTCTTCTATCCTGCGCCATGGCAGCTAACCTCTATGAATGAACCCTATTTCTTGTATACAACCGCGATCTAAAGGCGGATGTTCCGATTTTAGCCTAGGTGGATCGTAAAACGGTATAGAGGAAAAATGGGTGAATTTTAGCCAGGGGATAAAAAAGGGGAAACTTGAGCTACTCTTGGGGGCGACGTTGGCGAAAAATGCCGGTCATCTTAATGCCTGTGGCTAACATGGCAATTAATCCTAACCCGACTAAAAGCACATAAATGGGTTTACCGAAGTCGCCAAAATATTCACCTTGGTGAATGTCCATAAAAATTTCGGCTTGCTCCGAAGACATACCGAACCAGCTTTTGCCGATACGATAGAAGATGCCTGTAAAGGAACTGAGGGCTAAGGGTAGAAAGATGATGGGCGCAAATTTGCGGTGGATTTGCCGAAAGGCGGGTAGGGAACTGGAGGCTTTGGGGTTGGAAGGTTGCCAAAATCGACTCATGGTTACGCCGGTGACAATCATGCCGATTAAACCGATGCCTAGAAGCAAGACATAGATGGGTTTGAGTGCGTCGCCGAGATATTCCCCTTGATGGAAGATCATGAAAATATCGGCAGCTTCTCCAGACATGCCAAACCAACTTTTTCCTAGGCGGTAGCCGATGCCGCTTAAGGCGGAAATCATGAGGGGTAAGAATAAGATGGGGGCAACTTGACGATGAATTTTGCGAAAGGTGCGCTGATTCATGGGGTTTCGTCCTCTAATATTTGACTTATTAGCAGTTGGCTCAAGGTTTAAAGATCCCCCTAAATCCCCCTTAAAAAGGGGGACTTTTACTGCCCCCCTTTTTTTATTAAAAAGAGGGACTTTTACTGCCCCCCCTTTTTTCATTAAAAAGGAGGACTTTTACTGCCCCCCTTTTTTAAGGGGGGTTGGGGGGATCAAAATGTCCCTCGAAAGAGTGAAAACTGCTGTATTGTTCACTTTAGGGATGAAAAGTAAAAAACTCGGAAAGGGTTAGAAATTAATGGGCAGAAGGACTTGGAAACAACTGCCTAGGTTGAGTTGACTGGTGACGAGAATGTGTCCTTGATGGTGTTCGGCGATACTTTTGGCGATCGCCAAGCCTAAGCCGGAACCGCCTGCGCGACGGGTGCGGGCTTTGTCGGCTCTCCAGAGGCGATCGAAGATGAGGGGCAAGTGTTCGGGGGCAATACCGATGCCGGTATCTTGGATGGAAACTGTAATCCAGTCTTCTTGTTGCTCTAGGGAAAGGGTGATTTTTCCGCCTGGGGGGGTGTAGTTGAGGGCGTTTTCGAGGAGATTGGCAAATAGGCGCTGTAATAAAAAGGGATCTGCTTGGATGGTGACTGGGGCGATCTCATCGGCTCGGAGGATAATGTCTTTGGCTTCGGCTTGGGGTAGCCATAAGTCGATTAAGTCTTCTAAGAGTTCTTCGAGGGGCAGGTTTACCCATTGACTGGGATGGCTGCTTTTATCGGTGCGAGCGAGGATGAGGAGATCTTCGACGAGCCGTGTCATTTGCTTGAGAGCGCTGGCGATCGCCTCAAATTTCTTGACATCGGCGGGATGGATGCGCTCTGGATGGGAGAGCATGACATCGACGGAGGTTTTGATGGCAGTTAGGGGCGATCGCAATTCATGGGAAGCATCGGCGGTAAACTGTTTGAGTTGGTTAAAGCTGGCTTCAATGGGTTTGAGGGAGCGATCGGTTAACCAGATGCCTCCGACTGCCGTTAAGCTGGCGGCGATCGCCCCCCCTAAGAGCATCCCCCAACGCAACTTTACCAGCACTTCCTCCACTGCTTCTGTAGACTGACTGACGCGCACATAGCCTTCAATGTCGAGATCCTCCTCATCCTGCTCATGAGCCACCCAAGTCAGGGTACGAATTCCCCCCCTAACGGTATGTCCAGAACCCTCATTAGAACTCCGCAGAACCAGGGGTATAGGAGGAAAAATGCGCCCTTGTTTCGCCAAGAGATTCCCCCGTTCATCAAACCATTCAATGCCTTGAGCGGGTTGGCGAAAGTTTTGCCAAGGAATATCAAGATCCCCATCATTATCTAAGCGAGGGGCGATCGCCTCATAATCATCATAATCATCATAATCATCATCATCATCATCCTCCTCCTCCTCGTATCGTTCTTTCACCGCCTCTAAACCATGCACCCCAGCATCTGCCAACGTCAACAACTGATGATCCAATTGGGCATATAAACTATTCGCAAAAAACTCATAAACCGCCAGAGTTGAACTCGCCAAAATTGCCATCATCACCCCCAAATAGGAGAGCAACAACCGCCAGCGCAAACGATTAAACGGACGCTTAGATATTTTGATTGAGTCGGTATCCCAAGCCATAAACCGTTTCAATATAATTCGCAGGCGCTCCCGCAGCCTTTAATTTTTGCCGCAAAGAGCGTAAATGCACTTTTACCGTTTCTTCCCCTGGTTGTGCTTCAAAACACCAGACTTGATCTAAAATCATACTCCGACTTAAACACCGACCATGGCTGCGAAGAAATAATTCTAATAAACTATACTCTTTCGGCGTAAGTTGCAGCACTTCTCCTGCATATTCCACATTACAGGTATTGGGGTCAAGTTGCAGTTCTCCCCATTCCAGAATTGGTGGTAAGATATCAGGATTGCGGCGCAAAAGTGCCCTCACCCGCGCCATCAGTTCGGGTAAATCAAAGGGTTTCACCACATAATCATCGGCTCCCGCATCCAAACCCATCACTTTATCGGTGCTAGTATCTCTAGCGGTGAGCATGAGTACGGGAATGGTATAGCCCTTTTGTCGCAGTCGCTGACACAATTGAATGCCATCAAGTTTGGGGAGCATTACATCTAACAGAATCAGATTATACGCGGCTGATTCTATAAATGCCCAACCGAGTTCCCCATCTTCGGCAATATCGACGGTATAATGGCGATCGGTTAAGGCTTCCGCTAAGGCTTCGGCAATGCGATGATCGTCTTCTACCAATAAAATTTTCATGTTTCTCTAATTAACTGCAAACTCAGTATATTGACGAACTTCCGGGGGATGAAATCCTAGAACAATCTTTTCTTTACGAATTCCGGCGCTCAATAAATCATTCGCAATTCCATCTTCTATACCATCCCGATAAATCCAGATTTTATCTCCAATAATTTGCAGATGAACTAAACATCCATGAACTTGAATATTATCTTCCCATCCGAGAGTGATTAACAAAAAATCATTGCGATCTTCGCTGATAATTAAGCGACATTGCAAATCTCCATAAGCGTAGGGTATTTTAGTATATTCAAGCAGAGTGGATTGAATAATATCTCGATATTGAGCTAGGTTATCCATTGTCTAATTTCCTCATTTCTATCATCAAAAACCAATAATTTTACCTTATATTTTTGGACGATTAATTCGCCTATGGGTTCAGAGAAAATCGCCCGGTACGTTGTTTGACGAATTGCCAAATATAAGCTAAAATCGTTATAAGCTTCTTCTAGAACAGCCCGATAAATCAAGTATTGTCCTAAAGCTTGTTCTAAATCAGCGATCGCTGAAGGGTTCGTAAATCCTTTAATTTCGACAGCAATTTTTTGTTGGGCTTTGCGAGCAGCAATTAATTTTTTCACTCCTAAATCAACAAAAAGTTCTCGAATACCCCATTTTAGACGTAAGGGATCGTTAGTGATCTCCCAGCCGTCCTTGATCAGGGCAGTTTTTACGCGATCGTGGTAGAAGTCTTTAGCTGGCATGATTAATCGCTGATTCCCCTGTTTAATTAACTGCAAACTCAGTATATTGACGAACATGGGGGGCATGATAAGCGAGAACAATTTCTTTTGGGGGAACCCCTTTTTCAACCAATTGTTCGGCTATGGCATCTTCAGTGCCATCATGTTGTACCCAAATCTTACCGTCAATAATATCCACATGAATGGCACAGCCATAGATGCGGGTACTAGGGTTTTTCCATCCCAAGTTTACCAGTTGATAGTGGTCATTTTCGCGATCGATGATGACATGGCTTTGAATCGGATCGTTTGGCGATCTTCTAGCTCTTTTATTAAGTAATTCCTCAATCCATTGACGATAAAGTGTTAGCCTATCCATTGGTCAATAACCTCTTTTTCTGTATTATATAGTAATAGCTAAAGTTGATCCATTAGGGCTTTTTCTACCGTAATTAAGGTGCTGTTGCTACGTACCATCATCGCATGGGGAAAGACAGAGAGTTTAACATTTTTTCCTACGGGCATTATAGAGCTTTGTGCTGGCACAATGACAAAATCGTAGGGAGTCCAGAGAGAACTAAAGTTGACTTGCTCTAAGGGCTGCACATCTTGATTCAAATCGGCTAAAAACTGACTTCCTGGACGCATTTGTACACAGCCAATAAAGGGGAGTAAGTAAGCCATGTAGGTTCCATGGTGGGGGGAAGCAATGGTAATAAACCGTTGAATTTTTTCTAGTCCTCCCAAGCGCTGCACATAGTATCGACTGACTAAGCCACCCATACTCAAGCCGATTAAATCAATGGGTTGATCTGGGGCAAAGGTTTGATCGACATAGGTTTTAATTTGTTGGGCAAGTCGATCTAATCCGACAATTGAGGTATTGGGAACGACATCAAATCGATGCACGTCCCATCCGCGCTCTTTGAGGTATTTTACCATGCGGTTAAACACATAGGCTTTGCGAAAAATGCCATGAATTAAAACGACAGGGTTACGAGAATTAGTCATGGTATTTTTTTTGATGATTGATTGAGGTTTAGTTGATGGTTTGGGTGGGCAGTGCCCACCCTACTTTTGGGATTAAGATCGGGTTTGACATTGCCTTAACTGACTGTGCAATTCCTCTAGGGAGGTTGCTGGTTTTTTACAGGAGAGTCCTTGACAAACAAAGGCGATCGCGCCTTCGGGTAAGGACTGTACTTTTTGAATCATTACGGTTGGTAAATAGAAGCCCCTGAGCTGCTCTAGTTGGTCTTCGACTATCCGCACTAGGGTACAATTGCGATACCAGTCTAGGGCAGCAAATAAACTGGGACAAGCTTGGGGAGATTTGGCTAAAATGGTGCTAAAGGCGAGTAAGCCTTGTTCGGCGCGATCGAAATAATCTAAGTTTTCGGTTAAGAGGAAGAGGCGCACTAAATTAGCAATGGCGATGCCATTGGCTGCGGGGGTGGCATTATCCATATAACTGCGTTCTTGGATAATGAGATCGTCAGTTTTGACGCTATTATAATACCCGCCTAATTCTACACTCCAGAGTAGGTCATCAAATTCGGCTTGAATTTCGATAATTTTGGCTTGTAGATTGGGAATTTCTCCACTTGAAGAACACCATAGACTGGCTTGCTGAATGTCTAAGAGGGCTTTAATCAATAGGGCATAATCTTCGGATTGGGCTAAAATATCGGGGATACCTTCATAGTTGAGGCGATGACAACGACCATTCACCCATTGATTTTTGAGGAGAAAGTTGGCTCCTTGAATGGCTAAGTCGAGATAATCGGGACGTTGCCAAACTTTGGCGGCTGCGGCTAACCCGGATAATATTAAACTGTTCCAGGAGAGGATCATTTTGGTGTCGGTTACGGGGGGAATGCGTCCGGGCCAAGTTTGGGTTTTGGCTTCTTGGTTATTGCGGGCGGGGGGAAAGGTTTCTAGGGTGTTGAGATCGCTTCCATAGCGCAGGGTAAAGAGTTTGCTAAGGGCGGTTTCTAGGGTGTCTGAAAGGGAGCCTTTTTGGGTGCGCTGTAGGACGATTTTGCCTTCAAAGTTTCCGGTTTGGCTAATGTCAAAGTGTTGTTTAAGTTCGGCAAGTTCTTCTGGAGTTAACTGGCTTTCTAATGTGCTATATTCCCAGGTGTAAAAGTCTCCTTCTTCGGGTTCTAGGGCGGTGGATGAGGTGAAGTTATCGGCATCTTGGGCGGCCCAAAAGTAGCCTTGGGGGTTGGTCATTTCTCGCTTTAACCAGGTGACGGTGGAGGCGATCGCCCTTTGGATCGCCCCATCCTGTATTCCTGCGTCCCACAGGTGTGCCAGATATTCCATAATCTGACCATTGTCATAGAGCATTTTTTCAAAGTGGGGAACCGTCCAAGTGCCATCAACGGTGTAACGGTGGAAACCTCCGGCTACATGGTCGAAAATGCCCCCCAGCACTAGGTCATAGCCCCTCTGAGCGCAAGTTTCTAGGCTATCTTGGGGGGGAGTCGTCCGGGCAAAACGGGTGGCTCTGAGGGCGGTTTCGGCGTAGGGAATCATGGGAAAATTGGGGCCCATATCCCGCGATCTGAGGATACTGAGGCTGGTGGAGAGTCCTTGTTGTAAGAGATCTTCGCCTAATTCTCCGCTTGCGGGAATGGTGGCTGCTTGGTGCAGGGCTTCGGCGATCGCCTGTTTGCGACTGGCTAATTTTTCCCTTTCGCGATCGTAGAAGGTTCGCAAAGCCTGCAATACTTGTAAAAATCCGGGCCGACCATAGCGGGGTTCTACGGGAAAATAGGTTCCGCCATAAAAGGGAATGCGATCGCCAGGAGTCAGGACAATATTTAGGGGCCATCCCCCCTGTCCCGTCATCATTTGCAACGCTTGCATGTAAATGCTATCCACATCGGGGCGCTCTTCTCGATCGACTTTAATGGGCAGAAAATTAGCATTCATATAGGCAGCAATTTCTGCATTACTAAAGGCTTCCCCTTCCATCACCGTACACCAATGACAGCTTGAATAGCCAATCGACAGAAAAATCGGTTTATTGTCCTCTTTCGCTGTTTGCAGTGCTTCATCACACCAGGGCCACCAGTCGATGGGATTTTCAGCATGTTTGCGGAGGTAGAGACTTTTGGATTGAGCCAAACGATTGGTCATTGGTCTATGATGGATGAATACAACAACATTTTGTGTATTCTAACTCAGATTAAGATAAATTTGAGAAAAAATTGACTCATCTTAACCTTTTATTTATGCAAAAATCTATCCTATACATTTTGTTTTTCAATGCTCTAATTTTTCTGCCTTCCGTGAGTTGGGCAAATCCTACGGAACAGTTGCGTCCCGTTTATGAAAACATTTTACAAACCTATCCCCAGGAGTTGGAGCAAGCCCAGCAACTCGGCGATCCTCTCTTTCAATTGGGTGTACTCAATAAAGCTGCCGTCGCCCATCAATATTTTGGTGAATTTGAGCAAGCGATCGCCCTCTATAAACAGGCCCTTAAATTAGCACAGCAATTGGGAGATGAAGACATTCAAGGAAGTATTCTCTGGAATTTAGCGACCATTCATAGTAAGCTGGGAGACATCTATGGCATCGGTTTTTTAGAATCCCAGTTACAAGGGGCTTCTACCCCTTCAACTCGCAAGGTCATCCTCAAATATTTGAGCTTGGCTTATATGCAAAAAATCGATTATGAAAAAGTTATTTTATTGCGTCAAGAATATGTAGACATCGTGCGAATGATAGGCACAAAAGAAGAAGAAATTGAAGGACTCAATAATTTAGGATTAGCATACTTTGCTAATCGCGATTATAGCCAGGCGGTTCAGGTACAAGAGCAAGCTTTGGCTTTGGCAGAATCCATACAAAATGTAATGCTTAAAGGGGGGGTTTTGGTTCACCTAGGAATTAGTTATAGTCGCACTAGAGAACCAGAAAAAGCTCTACAAACGTTTGAGGAACTTTTAGCTGTTGGAGAGATAACAGGGAATGATTTCCAAGTCGATCAAGCCTTAAAAGCGTTGAGTGAGTATTATACTCTACAAGGAAATTACGATCGCGCTCTATCTTTGCAGCAAAAGCGCTTAACTCTGATTCGGAAAAATAATGATTTTGCCTTAGAATCTTTTGCGCTACAAGATCTGGGTAAAATCTACTATTGGTCAGGAGATATAGAACGGGCCATTCAACTACAAACTCAAGCCTTAGAGATTCTAGATAATGGATTTAAACAACAACAGCAAGAAAACCAAATCGCTGGGGATGCTCTAGAGTTTGCTCGTTTTTCTTCTCAAGCCTTGGGTCAAGAAATGTTGGGCTTTTTACTGTTGCAAACTGAAGAGTTTGAAGCAGCCAAAGCAAGATTTTATCAAGCCATGCAAGGATATGATGCCCAGCGTAACTCAATTTTGTCTACTCTGAATTTTACGAATTTATCTGAAGATGAAATTAAGATATTTACTTACGATCAATCGACAGATATTTATCGCCTGTTGCAGCAAATTGCGATTCTAGAAAAGAAACCTCTGGAAGCGCTAGAATTATCCGAGGCTGGTCGCGCTAGAGCTTTGGTTGATTTATTAGTGAGTAAATTAGGAACCGATCCCAATTCGATCGCGACTGCTGAACCGCCCAATATCGAGCAGATTAAGCAAATTGCCCAACGGGAAAATACAACATTGGTCACTTATACGGTTCAATATGAATATGGTCGTTTTTATCAACAGGGCCCTGGAGAATGGTTAACATCCGATCCGCTAGAAAGAATAGCTACTGAGTTATATGTTTGGGTGATTTCTCCCCAAGGAAAAATTGAGTTTCGCCAGATTCCTCTGAATTTAAATTTAGATGAGTTGGTGCAAAAAGCGCGGGTTTTTATTACTTTGACGGGGGCTTCTCGTCGCCGACTACCTCCAGGGGAGCCTTTGAAAGAACTGCATGAGTATTTGATTAAACCTATTGCTGATTTACTCCCCCAAGATCCGCAGCAGCGCGTGACGTTTATTCCTCAAGATTCTCTATTGTTAGTTCCCTTTCCTGCTCTCCAAGATCAACAGGGAACTTACTTGGTAGAAAAGCATACGTTGATGACTTCCCCTTCGATTCAGGTGTTAGATTTAACTCGTAAAAATAGATATCGGAATGAAGATCGACGCTCTGATACAAAACCGGCTTTAGTGGTGGGGAATCCCACCATGCCAGAGATTGAGTTAGAAGGGGGTAAAATTACGGTGCAATTGGAGGATTTACCAGGTGCAGAACGGGAAGCGGAGGCGATCGCCACTTTATTGAATACAGAACCCTTAATTGGCGATCGCGCAACCAAAGGGGCAGTTGTCTCTCAAATGCAATCTAGCACTACGATCCATCTGGCTACCCATGGACTCCTCAATGATATGGGAGGGCTTTTGAGTTCCTTAGCTTTAGCTCCAACGACTGGCGATCGCGGTTTTCTGACTGCCAAAGAAATTGCTCAACTCTCCCTGAAAGCCGAATTAGCCGTACTGAGCGCTTGTGACACCGGACGGGGAACCATTAACGGTGATGGGGTCATTGGACTCTCACGGGCCTTTGTCAGTGCGGGAGCAGAAGGGGTATTAGTCTCCCTATGGGCAATTCCCGATCAGCCCACTGTAATGGTGATGACTAACTTTTATCAACAAATGCAGCAAGGAGAAGATAAGGCCAGTGCCCTACGTGAAGCCATGTTACTCACCCAACAGAAGTTTCCTGAACCCCGTAATTGGGCAGCTTTTACCTTGATTGGGGTATCTGAATAGATTCAGAATGTAACCTATATGACTAACTTCACCTGCTTTTGAACGGATTATGAAGTTCTGAAAAGTACCCAAATTTACTTAAATTAACTCGGTTAGGAAAACCGATTTAAATTTGATATAACAGAAAACAAGCGCCCAATTGACAAAAATGCCAATTCTACAGGATTCATTTTGAATAGTAAATATGGCGTAAGCCCTCGACTCTCTGGCTATTATGCACCCGTCTAATTCCCAAATAGCGACTCTTACAGAGGATGAGTGGATTGATTTTCATCCTCTAACCCTAGAGCCTCAGATGCTATTGTCAGAGGCGATCGCCCATTGGCAACTCTATCAGCAGTGTCAACCTGTACCCAATCCGCCCTCCTTAGCTTTAGTCGTCCAAGACCAGCGCTTAGTCGGCCTGTTGCATTTGTCTCGTTGTCTACCTTACCTCATTGCCCCAGAGAGTGCTGAAAAGATTACCGTTGAGCAACTGATGGAACCCGAAGGCATAACGCTAGAAATTGCTGATGGAGAAACTTTCAGCACTCAAGATTATCTCTCAACCCTAATTGCATACTTCCAGCAACACCAACTTACCCACCTGCCTTTAGTTACTCCAAGTCGTAAATTAATCGGTCTCGCTCGTCTGTCAACTCTATTACAAAATCTGAGTAAACGAGCTGAACCCAGATTACCTCATTCCTCTTTCTCTTCCCAGACAGCTTTCGATCAAACCTTTAGCCAAGCCGTCATTGGGATGGCTCATATTGACTTACAGGGACACTTTATTGAAGTCAATCAGACATTTTGTGATTTAGTGGGGTATTGCAGTTCAGACCTGATTCATCACTCTTTTTTTAAACTCATGGTTCCTCAGAACCTCCAGAGTTCAGACCATCATAACTATGAAGCCGTAACTCGACGCTATTTAGACCGACTGTTAAGTGGTACATTACCCTTTATTAGTATTGAAAATAACTATTGTAGCCAATCGGGGGTTCAAAATTGGGTCAATATTACGATATCCTTAGTGCGTGATTTATCTGGAGAGCCAGCTTACTTTCTCAGTACGATCCAAGATATTAGCGATCGCAAGCTCTTAGAACAAAAGTTACATAGTTCCGAAGCTGAACTGCGATCGGTTTTTGCCGCCATGACTGAAATTGTCCTAGTTATGGATCGTGACTCAGAAGTAATAAAAGTTTCTCCCACTTGTCCCGCCCTATATTATCAAAACAATACCGATCTCATTGGAGAAACCATTAATCAGATCATTTATGGAGACTATCGTTCAGAACTCATGCAACACTTACAAACCGTTGCTAACCAGAAAAAAAGCCTCAATTTTGAATATCAGTTAATCCTAAATAAACAAACTTTAGGATTTGCTGCCACCCTATCTCCAATGCCCGAAAAGAAAGTCATTTTTGTGGCTCGTAATATTACAGAAAAGCAACAAAGCGAAGAACAGCTAAGACTCCTGAAAAGATCCGTAGAAGTTTCTGATAATGGTATTTTAATTAGTGATGCCCAAAGACAGGATCTACCCATTATTTATGTCAATCCTGCCTTTGAAAAAATTAGTGGATATTTCTCAGAAGAGGTACTCGAAAACCCTCTTTTGTTTCTGTATGAGAACAGATTGCAGAAAACAGAATATAACACCATAAAAAAACAGATCGCTCAAGGAAATAGTTTTCAGTTTACTTGTCCAAGTTATCGTAAAAATAACCAAATATTTTGGAGTCATTTATCCCTATATCCCTTACGAGATCCCATGGGAAAATTAACCCATTATGTTATGCTTCAGTCTGACATCACAGATCGCATTAGTGCAGAAGAAGCTTTGAAAAAGAGCGAAAAACGCTGGCAACTCGCTCTCAAAAGTAACAATGATGGTATCTATGATTGGGATTTAGAAAAAAATACCATCTTTTATTCCGCACGCTGGAAAGAAATGTTGGGTTTTTCTGAATCAGAAATTAGCGATCATCCTAGCGAATGGATGACTCGTTTACATCCTGATGACTTTGAACAAGTCATGTTTACTAATCTTCATTATCAGCCCAAGGAAGACAACCCCCTATTTACCATTGAATATCGGATGCGCTGTAAAGATGGAAGTTATAAATGGATTTTAGATCGGGGTCAGATCCTGTACGATCGTCAAGGAGAAGAAATCAGAATTATTGGCTCATACACCGATATTACAGAACGCAAAGAATCTGAAGAAAAGCTCCGAGAATCTCAGCAACGCTTAGAATTTTTAGTCGATCAAACCCCTTTAGGGGTAATTGAATGGTCAGTTGATTGGCAAATTGTAGAATGGAATAAAGCTGCCGAACGTATTTTTGACTATCGTCGCTTAGACGTTTTGTCCTCTCCCCATAGCTTTGAGATTTTATTTACAGAATCTAAAAAAACTCAAGCCTATAATTTAATGCAAGCCTTAGAAGCAGAAGAAGATACCACCTATGCTATTTGTGATAATGTAAGGCGCTCAGGGGAAAAAATTGTCTGTGAATGGTACAATACTGTCCTCATGGATCGCCAAAATAATGTCATCGGTTATGCTTCGATGATAGCGGATATTACCGATCGCAAACAAGCAGAAATTGCCTTAATCCACGCCAAAGAAACTGCCGAATCTGCCAACCAAGCCAAAAGTAACTTTTTGGCGAATATGAGCCACGAGTTAAGAACCCCATTAAATGCCATCTTGGGATTTACTCAATTGATTGACCGCAGTCCTAACTTAGACTCTGTTCATCGCCAGCAATTGCGGATCATTAATCGGAGTGGAGAACATTTATTGTCCTTAATTAATGATATTCTAGAAATGTCAAAAATTGAAGCTGGTAAAATCACCCTAAACGAAAGTCAATTTAATTTATGGACGTTGTTAGATACCCTCAAAGAAATGCTACAAATTAAAGCGGAAAGTAAAGGGTTAACCTTGGCCTTAGTTTGCTCTTCTGAAGTCCCAGAATATGTAGAGGGGGATGAAAGCAAACTGCGTCAAATTTTGTTAAATCTGTTGGGTAATGCCATTAAGTTTACCCAACAGGGAGGCGTAAAATTATCAGTTTCAGCAGTTCCCTTACCAGAAAACTCCCGCTTAAGACTCAGCTTTGACGTGAGTGATACCGGCCCGGGAATTGCTGAAGAAGACCTAGATAGCCTATTTGAACCCTTTGTACAAACCGCAGTCGGCCGACAATCTCAACAAGGAACCGGATTGGGATTACCCATTAGTCGTCAATTTGTACAATTGATGGGAGGAGATATTCAGGTTTTCTCTCAAGTTGGTTTCGGCACTCAATTTACCTTTGATTTACTCCTCAAACCGATTTTAAATCAACCCCATAGCCTCAGAACTTCCAGTCGAGTGATTCATTTAGCCCCCCATCAACCGAGCTACCGTATTTTAGTGGTGGATGACTCCTTAGATAATCGGCTCCTCTTAGAGTCTTTATTAAAAAGTGTAGGTTTTGAAGTACAACTAGCCAGCAATGGACAAGAGGCGATTTCTGTTTGGGAGACCTGGAATCCCCATCTCATCTGGATGGATATTCGGATGCCTGTAATGGATGGACTACAAGCAACTCAGTATATTAAATCTCTTACTCAAGGACAATCGACCCGGATTATTGCCCTAACTGCCAGTGCTTTTGCTGAAGAACGGGAACAAGTCTTTGCCGTAGGATGCGATGATTTTCTCAGTAAACCTTTTCAAGATCAAGAATTATTTGAAAAAATTACCCAACATCTAGGTGTGGCCTATGTCTGTGATTATGTTGATCGTACCTCCCCATTATCGGTTTCAAACTCTGATGAATCGGCCACTCAGACTTCCATCAAATGGGATCTGATGCCCCAACCTTGGTTAGAAAGTCTTTACCAAGCGGCGCTAGAAGCTGATGCTGAAATAATTTTAGAATTGATTGAAGAAATTTCCGAAGATCATTCAAATATAGCAGAATACTTGAATAACTTGGTTGATAATTTTGATTTTGAATTAATCACTAAAAACTTAAATTTAGTGTTATATTAAGATCGGCTAAGTCAACCCAGAAAACAAGAATAAGTGGTGAATTCATGGTTTTTTATAACTCAGAAGATTCTAATAAATACAATATTTTACTGGTTGATGACACTCCAGAAAATTTACGTTTGCTCTCTGATTTACTGAGTCAACAGGGTTATAAAGTGCGGAGTGTTATGAATGGTAGAACAGCGATTAAAGCAGCTCAGGCAAAACCGCCGGATTTGATTTTACTTGATATTAATATGCCCCAAATGAATGGGTATCAAGTCTGTCAGGAACTTAAAATAATTGATGAAACTCAAGAAATACCGATTATATTTATCAGTGCATTAAATGAGGTTTTTGATAAGGTTAAGGCCTTCCGAGTGGGAGGATGTGACTATATTAGTAAGCCCTTTCAAATTGAAGAGGTTCTCGCAAGAGTCAAACATCAATTGAAACTGAAAACAACTCAAAATGAACTGAAAGATTTAAATTTAAAACTCGAAGCACGAGTTCAAGAACGAACGCAAAAACTGCAAGAAAGTAATCAAGCCTTAAGCCAAGAAATTCAGGAACGCAAGCGAATTCAGCAGAAACTGTTGGATATGGCTCTTCATGATTCCTTAACGGGACTACCAAACCGGGCTTTATTTATGGAACGACTCGAATCGGCTATCCAAGGTCTCAAGATGAGTTCAGATCGCCAATTTGCCGTTTTATTCCTAGACTGCGATCGCTTCAAAGTAATCAATGACTCCCTCGGCCATCTCGTCGGCGATCAACTCCTCCAGGCGATCGCCCAACGAATCAACAGCCTCCTAGATCCCAACATGCTCCTCGCTCGCCTAGGCGGAGACGAATTTACCATACTCATAGAATCGACGGGCAGCCTAGAAGAAGTTCAAAACCTAGCAGAAACCATCCTCAAGAGCCTCTCCTACTCCTTCCAACTCCAACACCACGAAGTCTTTATTAACGCCAGTATCGGCATTGTCCTCAGCCATCCGGACTACCACAAACCCGAATATGTCCTCCGAGATGCCGACACCGCCATGTACAAAGCCAAAGCCATGGGTAAAGGACAATACCATGTCTTTGACCCCACCATGCACGAATTGGCGCTCAAACGGCTCAACCTAGAAACCGCACTCCGCAAAGCCATAGAACACCAAGAATTTCTCATTCACTACCAACCCATCATTAACCTGCAAACGGGTAAAATCAGTGGATTTGAAGCCCTCGTGCGCTGGCAACACCCCCAAAAAGGACTGATCAGCCCTGGAGAATTTATCCCCATCTGCGAAGAAACCGGACTGATCAACGACATTGGCTATTGGGTCTTTCAGCAAGCCTGTCATCAACTCAAAATCTGGCAACAAACCCTCAAAAATGACAGCCTTAAAATCAGCATCAATCTCTCCGTCCGCCAATTCTCCCAAATAAACCTAATGGAAAAAGTGGCCGAAACCGTCACCCAAACCCAGATTTTGCCCCAGTGCCTCACCATGGAGATCACCGAGAGTGCCTTGATTGAAAACCCCATGCACGCCCGCACCCTCCTCCATGAAATCCGAGATCGAGACATTCACATTTCCCTAGATGACTTTGGTACGGGCTACTCTTCCCTGTCCTATCTCCATACCCTACCCATCGATATTCTAAAAATCGATCGCTCCTTTATCAACACCCTCAGTCAAGACCCCTCAGATCTTGGCCTGATTCCCCCCATTATCCAAATTGGCCAAACCCTGAACATGAAAGTGGTCGCTGAGGGCATAGAAACCCCAAAACAACTGGAAATCCTCAGACAACTCAACTGTGATTTTGGCCAAGGCTATTGGTTTGCCAAACCCCTCAATATCAGAGAAGCGACTGCCCTGCTGCAATCTAATCCCCAATGGTAGACTTCTACGATAAGCTATAACCGTGACCACTCAAAGCGGCATCTACACCCCTCATCCCTAGCATGAATTTTCTGATTCCCTAGAAGTATGTCCAGATCTCCCTTCTTCCCCATCCTTTTAGTCGCTCCGTTATGCCTCTCAAGTGCGATCGCCATCGGACTAAGTGCATGGGTATATTTAAGAAGCGGACTCCCCATCCCTCCAGCCATCCAGTTAACCTGGATAACTCTCCTCTTAACCACCGCTTTAGGAATCAAAAACACCTACACCTTACACCGTCAGCTTCGCCAACCCCCTAAAACCCCCTCACCTCCCCCAGACAACGATCAACATCAGCCCCCAGAAGTCTCCTCCAACCTCCTTCTCACCCTAGAACAGACCTTAAATACCACAACTGACTTTCCCAGCACCCTCCACCTGATCCTCGAACAAATTTGTCAACTCACCGGTTGGACTTATGCCGAGGCCTGGATTCCCACGGCTGATAAAAGCGCCCTCCAATGTAGTCCCATCTGGTACAAAAATACCCAAACCCTCTCCCCCGATCATCTCAATACCCTACAAGACTTCCGCCACTACACCGAAGGCCTCATCCTCCTACCCGAAGAAGATATCCCCGGACAAGTCTGGCATAGTAACCAACCCCAATGGTTTGGGAACCTCTCCCAAGATAATGATATTTTTTCTAGGGGAACCCTAGCCCATAAAGTCGGTCTAGGAGCTGCCTTTGGCCTGCCAATTCCCATCCCTGCTCAAGAAACCTTAACGCCTAACCTGATTCCTAGACGGTCTGCCACCTTGGGAATTTTAGTATTCTTTACCCATTATTCGTCCTTCCAAGATCCCTACTGGGTAAAACAACTCTCCTATCGGGCCCTCGACTTTGGTCGCATTCTCCATCAAAAACAAGTCACTACAGAATTCAAAACTCTCTTCAGTGCGATCACTGATGTAATTTTGGTCTTTGATGCCCAAGGCTACATCCTGAATATTGCCCCGACCACTCCCAAACCCCTTTACCAAATGCCTTCCCACCTGATTGGTAAAAGTGTACAAGATATCTTTGAATCGGAACAATCAGCGACCTTTATCAATTGGATCTGGGAGAGTTTGAATACTCAAACCACCCTACAAACCGAATATCAACTCATCATAGAAGATCAAAGCCTGTGGTTTTCTGCCACGATTGCCCCGATTACGGATGCCTCTGGCATGGGTGATGCTGTCATTTGGATTGCTCGTGATATTACTGAGCGCAAAGAAGTGATGGAAGCCCTCTCTAGGGCTAAGGAAGTGGCAGAAACGGCCAATCAGGCTAAAAGTAATTTTTTGGCAAAAATGAGCCATGAATTGCGTACTCCCCTCAACGCGATTCTAGGGTTTACACAGGTGATGATCCGCCATTTGAGTGCTAATCCTACGGCTCTGAGTCCGGCTCAAATTGAAGAGCATTTTGGTTATCTGAAAGTGATTCATAACAGTGGGGAACATTTATTAGACCTGATTAATGATTTGTTAAATTGGTCAAAAATAGAAGCCGGAAAAATGGAACTCCATCAGACTCGCTTCAATTTGTACGATATGCTCAGTACCCTCTATCAAATGTTTAAACTTAAAGCAGATCATCAAGGGTTAAATTTGTCTTTTGATGTTTCGGCTAAGGTTCCTCCTTTTATTGAAGCCGATTCGGGAAAATTGCGCCAAGTGTTTATTAATTTATTAGGTAATGCTCTCAAGTTTACTCCCCAAGGGGGGATTAATGTGCGGGTAGATTTCTCCCATGATAGAACCTTGGAGGAGGCAACCTTAGTCTGTGAAGTTCAAGATACCGGAATTGGGATTGCGCCGAGTGAGTTGAATCACTTATTTGAACCCTTTGTACAAAGTTCGAGCGATCGCGGTTTTCAAGAAGGAACGGGTTTGGGTTTACCCATTAGTCAACAAGTAGTCGAACTGATGGGAGGTGCGCTAACCGTAGAATCGGAGGTAGGAAAAGGAAGTAAGTTCCGGTTTACTCTACCTGTCAAACTCGATGTTTCTTTAGTCTCCACTGTCCCTTCAGAACCCATAGAGTATTCCATACCAGCCCATCTCAAACCCCTGAATACAGATTTGGAGATCAAACCGCAACTCTTTGAAATCGAAGATCTCAGTTATGTTCAATCCTCAGATTGGATAAAACTGCAACAAGCAACTTTAGCGGCTGAAGAAGAATTACTCCTCAAATTAATTGATGAAATCTTTATTCCTAACTCACAGATGCGTGAGTGTCTGACTGAATGGGTTCATGATTTCCAATTCGATCGAGTCCATCAGTTAATTAGTGAGCAACTCTCTCAACAGGTAAATTGATGATCGCAATGGGTAACATAACTCGTCAGATCAAACAGCAGTGGAATCGCATTAGGTTAGGGCGTATCCGGGACAAGATCGGATCGGGTTATGTGTTAGCCATTGGCACAGGATTAGCGGGTTCCTTAGTTGGCTTGGTGGTGGCGGATTATTATCAAGGACAGGGAATTCTACAATTGGCGGATGCGAATATTCAGGCTCAATTGTTGGTTCATTTCCAGGTGGAAATTGAGCGATCGCAGCGACTCGCCCTTTTACTCACCACTGTAGTCGGCGATCGCCAAGCTCTAGAACTCTACCAAAACAGTCTCAAAGACAACCTAGGGCAGATCGACACCATCCATCAAAACCTACAAACCTTTATCACAGGTAATCCCGCCTGGTTAGCCGTTCCTGTAGAAACCTTTGGGCCATTTTTAGACCAGTATATCCAAGCCTTAGCCCAATATAGCGATCGCATCCAACAGATTATTAACCAACCGAATATTTCCTTAGAAGAGCAGAACAATCAACTCAGATCCCTGATTCTCTCCCAACAACAAGAATTAGAAGACTTAGCCACTACCCTCGATCGAATGCTGATCATGGCTCAACAGCAAGCTCGGCAAGCCGAAGTCGAACTCGAAAATGCCCAAGGTCTAGAAAAAAGCATTATTATTACCAGTAGCCTCTTAGCCGTGGCGATCGCCGGTTGGATCGCCCTACGCACCACCCAAGCCATTCTCAGTCCCCTAGAAAAACTCACCCACTTAGCCAGCACCGCCACCCAAGACGAAAACTGGCAACTCCGAATACCCATCCACACCCAAGACGAAATCGCCACCCTGGGTAAAACCCTCAACGCCCTCATGGAAAGAGTACAAACCCATACCGAGCAACTCCTCCAAGCCAAAGAAGCCGCCGAAAAAGCCAATCAAGCCAAAAGCATATTCCTCGCCAAAATGAGCCATGAATTGCGTACACCGCTCCATGCCATTCTCGGATTCACCCAAATTATGGTTAAAGAGCAAAACTTACCCGGCAAACATCAAGAACAACTACAAACCATCTACAGCAGTAGCCAACATCTACTCGGCCTAATTAACGACATTTTAGACTTATCCAAAATCGAAGCCGGAAAACTAGAGCTTTTACCCCACTCCTTTAGCTTACCCACATTCATCCATCATTTAGAAAGTATCTTACTATTCAAAGCCAAAAAGAAAAGCCTCGATCTCCAGATCGAAATTCAAGCAAATGTCCCCGATCAACTCTACACCGATGAACAGAAACTACGCCAAATCCTACTCAATTTACTCAGTAATGCCATAAAATTCACTGATCAAGGCGTAATTTCCTTAACCATCGCCCTTGCCAATCAACCAGACACTCTAGAATTTACCATCTCCGACACCGGTATGGGGATTGCCAGCGAAGAATTAGACCAACTTTTTCAACCCTTTGAACAAACCCAAAGTGGCAAACAATCCCAGGAAGGAACTGGACTAGGATTAACCATTAGCCGCCAATTAGTCCATCTCCTCGGAGGAACCCTCACCGTATCAAGTCAACTCAATCTAGGAACCGTCTTTACGTTTGATCTCCCCCTCATCTCTAATCCACAGACAACAGAACCCATACCTAGAGTCGAGCGCAGAATTCAAGGCATTGCCTCCACAGACCAAACCTATCGCATTTTAGTCGTGGATGATAAATGGGAAAACCGGGAAATTCTCCGTTGCTTGCTCACTCCTTTAGGCTTTGAAGTGCAAGCAGCCACTCAAGGAGAAGAAGCCCTTGCGCTGTGGGAACAAGAATCAGTAGATTTGATTTTAACCGATATTCGGATGCCCATCCTAGACGGTTATGGTCTAGTCGCCACTATCCGTCAACGAGAACAGCAACGTGCCCTCACCCCTGTTCCCATCATCGTCACCACTGCCAGTACCTTTGAAGAAGAGCGTCAGCAGATGTTGGACACCGGATGTAATGATTTAGTCCATAAACCCTTTCCTGAATCCCTAATTTTAGAGAAAATTGCTCAGTATTTAGAACTAGAATATACTTATGAATCAGAACCAGAAAGTGATGCTGATCCCAACTCCCCCCCTCAAGCTGCCCAATTCTCCCTTGCAGATGCCATGGCCCAACAACCGATAGAATGGATTGCAGCCTTACAAAAAGGAGCAACTGAAGCCGATGCCGATCTTATTGTGCCCTTGATCGACCAACTCCCCACCTCTCAATTAGAATTGAGACAACAGTTAGGTAATTGGGTCGATAATTTCCAGTTTGAAGCGATTTGTGAGATAACAGAAGAGTGTATTCGCCAAGAAAGTCACCAGTTTATTACTCGCTAATATATGCAATTGTTAAATTTTATAGTGTAGCTTAACTCGCTTTCCCTCCCATGAATCACACTCCCAATCATCCAGAACCCGCTAATATTTTGTTGATTGATGATATGCCCAACAATCTTCGCTTGCTGTCGAGTTTGTTAGGTAAGCAAGGATATAAGGTCAGAAGCGTGATTAATGGAGCCATGGGACTCAAAGCGGCTCAAGCGAAACCACCGGATTTAATTTTGCTCGATATTAATATGCCCGACCTCAATGGTTATGAAGTCTGTACTAAACTCAAGGAACATGAAATAACCCAAGAAATACCCGTCATTTTTTTGAGCGCATTAGACGATGTGATTGATAAGGTAAAAGCTTTCCGTGTCGGTGGCTCAGATTATATTACCAAACCTTTTCAAATTGAAGAAGTGCTAGTACGGGTACAAAATCAGTTACAACTGCGACAAGCACAAAAAATGCTGGCCCAACAAAATGTGATTTTAGAGCAAGAAATCTGCGATCGCAAAAAAATTCAGGTATCTCTAGAAGAACGAGAAACAGAGCTGAAACAACAAACTGAGCGTTTAGAAGCCGCTTTAATGAAAATTCAGAAAACTCAATTACAACTGGTTCAAAGTGAAAAAATGGCCAGCTTGGGACAACTGGTTGCAGGTATTGCCCATGAAATTAATAATCCGATCAGCTTTATTTACGGTAATGTCCATTATGTCAGAGATTACTTAGATGATTTAGTCGATACCATAAAAAAATATCAGAAAAATTATCCTGAACCGACAGAAGATATTAAAGCGTTTACGGAAGAAATTGATTTAGATTTTGTGATTGACGATCTCAAGATGATGATGACTTCCATGGAAAGTGGTGTGGAAAGAATTCATGGGATTGTTTTGGGACTGCGGACTTTTTCTAGACTCGATGAAGCCGCGATTAAATCCGTAGACTTACATGAAGGGATTGAGAGTACCCTATTAATTGTTCAACATCGATTGCACCAAAACCCTAATCGACCAGCTATTAAAGCGATCAAAAACTATGGTCAGTTGCCTAAAGTCACCTGCTATTCTGGACAAATTCATCAAGTTTTTCTGCATCTGATTGAAAATGCTATTGATGCCCTAGAAGATCAAACCTTTGATGGTTTAGCTTCGGATGATTCTATTCCTACTTTAGAAATTAGCACTCACCTGATGAACGATGAACAAGTGCAAATTTGTTTTAAGGATAATGGGGTTGGAATTCCAGATGAGATAAAAACGCAAATTTTTAATCCATTTTTTACGACTAAATCCGTCGGTAAGGGGAGTGGTTTGGGGCTTTCCATTTGCTATCAAATTATTGTGGAGCAACATCAAGGACAACTGAGTTATACCCCATTGCCTGATGGGGGGAGCCAATTTACGATTCAAATTCCGATTCATCTGAATGAGTCATGAGTAATGAGTAATCCAGATTCCAAGTGCTGTGACTGCACTCAATGAGTGCATTGGGTTTTAGGGAGTGCGAGCGTCTCGCTCGTTGTCTCCCCTAGGGAGCAAGTCAAATTTTGTAAGGTGGGCACTGCCCCACCCTACCCGTTTACTCATTACAGCAGTTTTCGCGCTTTATGTGGGACATCTTGATCCCCCTTTCATGTCCGCTTGCGGAAAATCCCCCTTAAAAAGCAGGGGGTTTTCCTATTCCCCCCTTTTTAAGGGGGGCAAGGGGGGATCTTTTACTGTCCACCGATACAGCGCTTTGCGCTGTATTCATTACTCAAGTATAACTAGGCTTCCAACTCCCGCACGGCCTTAAAATAGCCCTTTTGCCCGCCAAATGCCTTGATGATTTCCATCGGTGTTCCCATTAGGAGATGCCGATTACACAAAGTGATGGGTAAAGTGATGCATCAGATCGACTCGACCTTTACGCAGCATAGCGCGATCGAGGCGTTCTGTGGTGTTACAGGTCATCATCACCACGAGCCGTTGTTGCAGTTGAATGCCATCTTCATCGATGACGCTTTGATAGAGGGTTCCATCTAATAAGCTCAAGATATGCTCAGTTTTGGTGTTGTCTTGTTTGGCGGTTATAGAGCGGTCTTGAGCCAGATTATCAGCTTCGTTGATGACGAGACAAATTTTTTCCAGGTAGGTGGGAGGCACAAAGTTTTCCACGGCATCATGATCGAGGATGAAAATCACATATCCTAGGGGCATGAGGATTTCTTTGGCTACGGCTTGCGTCCAGGCGGTTTTGCCGGTTCCGGGTTCCCCATGGACAAGGATGGCGAGTTGTTTTTGGTCAAGGATGCTCTGTTGTACGGTGTCGGTGAATCCTTGGATATCGGTGGGAAAGGTGCGGATGGGAAAGTGGCTTTGCACTTGTCCCACACGGCTTTGATAGCCACTGAGCATGACGGCTAGGTTATAGGTGGCTTTGTTGACGAGGGGGGCAAGGTTGTTTGCAATGAGCGTATAGCGCCGTTTTCCTCGTCCGAGGTTTTCGACTTGTAACCAAACTTTGGCTTCTTCCCAACAGGAATAGACGGTTCCGAGGATTTCTAGACGCTCCCAAAAGTCTTTGGACGATTGGCTAGAGGAGGTGTTGATACCGGTTTTTTGGTTAAAGCGATTGATGGGATAGTAGAAATAGCGGTCGAGATAGTATTGGGTGATTACGTCGGGTTTGTCGAGGAGGGCGAGGATTTTGAAGACGGTGATTTCTTGTAGACGGTTGAGGACGAAATCAATGGGGATGCGATCGCGACTTACTGATTGTACTACAGGCGTTTCCGTCATGAGTACATCTTTATAGCGATAGTCGGGAAACGGCGGTTGGGGGGTAATATAGTCCCAATATTCTTCCAGGTTATAGCGGGTATTTTCAGAGAAGAGGTTGAAAATATTAGCCCACCAAGCATACTGGTTGCGACCCAAAGCATCGGCTAGGTCACTTACGGCTCCCATGGTTTTGTTGTTGAGTTCCCAAAAGTCATTGGCGAGTAAATAGCTAAAATGCTCCCAATCAAATTCACGGTTTAGGGGTCGCCAGCCACTGCTGAGTAACCCTCGACTTTGGGCTTGGTTGTTATAGTTCGGATAGTTTTGAGGATGATCGAAATAAAAAGAGTCCATAAGATTGGGATCAAATTAAGGTTTTCTCAACAATCAATTGTTTACTGAGATATTTGCTGATCTGAGTTAAACGGTCTGAAGTCATTAATTTTTTTTAATACAGCAGGTGTTGTCATACTACATTATAATACAGTTTAAGGATTGGCTTGTTAATTTGGGCGATCGCCTCTTTTCCTCTTAAATCTGTAGCATATCCCACAATAAGGCCACGGAAACAATCAACAAAATACCTCCCGCTAAGGTATCGAGTAGACGAGGAGTCAGATGGGAGGCTAACCACTGACCCACCCAAACACCTAGGAAACTGGTTAAAACTAAAGCACTTCCCGCACCGAGGAAAACAATCACAGGAGAATGGGATTCTGCGGTCATCAGCAGAGTCGTCACTTGGGTTTTATCCCCAATTTCGGCTAAGAAAATGGTGATAAACGTAGACCAGAAAATCCGAGTCGCCGGTTGACCAGCTTTTGGGGCAGTTTGCGGTTCTTTCTTGAGGGTATCAGGAGGATTAAGGGTCACAGCAATTGCATCTCGTAACTTGAACTACAGAGTAACATAAAATCTGCTCCTCATTCCCGACTCCATCCTCTAAACGATCCGAGTTTGGTGATAAGGTAGGGCAGAAGTTCTTTTCTTGACTTATCTTTTTTATGACCTATTCAACAGAAAGTCACGCTAAAATCGGTATTATTGGTGGCAGTGGACTCTATCAAATGGAAGCCTTGCAAGATGTGCAAGAAATCTCCATCGAAACGCCCTTTGGTTCCCCTTCTGCTCCTCTGATTGTTGGTCAACTTTCAGGCGCTCCGGTGGCTTTTCTCGCCCGTCACGGTCGAGGTCATCATCTTATGCCCTCTGAGATCCCTTTTCGGGCTAATATTTACGCTCTCAAAAAAATTGGGGTTGAATATCTTATTTCTGCTTCGGCAGTTGGCTCTCTCAAAGAAGAAGTTAAACCCCGCGATTTGGTCATCTCTCATCAATTTATTGACCGCACTAAACATCGAGTATCTACGTTCTTTGGTGAGGGAATTGTAGCTCATATTGGTTTTGGTCATCCGGTTTGCGCCCAACTCAGCCAAGTTTTGGCAGAAGCGATTGAAGGTTTAGATTTACCGGACATAACCCTACATAAAGGGGGGACATATCTGTGTATGGAAGGCCCTGCTTTTTCTACCCAAGCAGAATCTAAACTTTATCGCAGTTGGGGGGCAACAGTCATCGGGATGACTAATATACCGGAGGCTAAATTAGCGAGAGAAGCGGAAATTGCCTATGGCAGCTTGAATTTAGTTACCGATTATGATTGTTGGCATCCGGATCACGATCATGTGACGGTTGAGATGATTCTAGATAATTTATATCATAATGCGGAAAATGCCCAAAAAGTGATTCAAGAAACCGTGCGTCGGCTGCATGAAAATCCACCAGTTTCTGAGGCCCATTCGGCGTTAAAATATGCGATTGTTACTCGACCAGAGTTTATCCCGGATGCAACCCGCGAAAAGTTGGGACTGTTGCTCGATAAGTATTTGGTTCAGGGCTAATCCTGCTCCATACTCCTTGAAAATTCAGGATGTTTTAATTACGGTCTGCTGGCAAGTAGACGAATGTTCACAATTGAGAGACAATTGCGATCCTCCGGACAAGAGAATGGGTTTTTCAAGGGAAAGAGTTAACCCATTCTCTATTATTGATGCTCTATTTTCCATTCAAAATGACTTATGGTAAATCCTCACCCTATACCCACTGGATTAACAGACGAGCAAGTGAAAAGCCGCTATCGGTCAGGCTTGCATAATAATGTGAATTTGCCCAATAGTCGCTCCTACCAAGATATTCTACGGGAAACTGTGTTTACTTTCATTAATGGGGTGTTCTTTTCGATTTTTACGCTGCTGGTTTCCCTGGGACGCTACAGTGATGGGGCGATTGTGATTGTGGTGTTATTTAGTGCGGTGATGGTAAGTGTTTGTCAGGAGATTTGGGCAAAGCGTAAGTTAGATAAGGTGGCATTGTTGACTCGTCCTCAGTCTTTGGTGATACGCAATGGCCAAGAACATACTCTCGATCCTCGTGAGATTGTACAGGGGGATGTGTTGCATCTGATTCCTGGAGAACAAATTATGGTGGATGGGGAGCTGTTGCAGGGACAGATGGAGGTGGATGAGTCCCTATTGACGGGGGAGAGTGATGCGATTGTGAAAAAACCGGGCGATCGCCTGCTCTCTGGCACGTTTTGCATTAGTGGGAATGGGTATTATGAAGCACAACAGGTGGGCAAGGAAACCCTAGCCTATCGCCTGGCTTCGGGGGCTAGGGCGGTGCGACAGGTGTATACACCTTTACAACAACAGATTAACCTGGTGATTCGCATCTTTATCTTAGTGGCTGGTTTTCTGTGGATTTTAGTGGCGATCGCCGTTCTCAGTCGTACCCTTTCAGTCCCTGATGGGGTGCAAAAAGCGGCGGTGATCTCTAGTTTAGTGCCTGCGGGCCTCTATTTATCGATTACTCTCGCCTATGCTCTGGGAGCGGTGCGGATGCTGGATCGAGATATTCTAATCCAACAGGCGAATTCCGTGGAATCCCTAAGCCATGTGGAAATCCTCTGTTTAGATAAGACGGGAACCCTAACCGCGAATCAAATTGAGGTGCATCAGTTGGAGACGATTCAGGGAGATAGAGCGCGTTTAGAGCAGATTTTAGGGGTGTTTGCAGCCAGTGCAACGACGCAAAATGCCACCAGTGAGGCGATCGCTCGCTACCTTCCCCACCCCCCCCAACCGGTGAATAGTGAAGTTCCCTTTACCTCGGCACGCAAGTGGAGCGGTTGCATTTTTGCCACAGGTGAAATTCAAGGAACCTATGTCTTAGGCGCTCCGGATATTCTTGCTCGCACCATTCCCCTGGCTGAGGAGATCCGGGAAACCATCCACCAGTGGACAGAACAAGGCTATCGCGTCTTGCTGTTTGCCGGTTCTGAAGCGGTGGTGAGCCTTTATGATGGGGAAAATACCCCCGCCATTCCCCCCACCCTTGTGCCTTTGGGATTGGTAATTTTAGGGGATCAATTGCGTCCGGGCGTGTTAGAAACGCTGCAAGGATTCCAGCAAGCAGGGGTGCAACTGAAGATTATTTCGGGAGATTATCCGCAGACGGTACAGGCGATCGCCCGTCAAGTCGGATTAAAGGGCAATCTAGCCATGATTTCGGGAGCGGAGTTAGCCCAAATTGAACCCCACCAATGGCCGCAAGTGGTACAAGACTATACCATTTTTGGGCGCATTACCCCCGATCAAAAAGCCCAATTGGTCAAAGAATTACGCCAAAAAGGAATTTATGTAGCCATGATTGGGGATGGAGTCAATGATGTTTTATCCCTGAAACAAGCGAATTTGGGGATAGCCATGGAAAGTGGCAGTAAAGCCACTAAAGCAGTAGCGGATTTAGTGTTATTAAAAGATTCGTTTGTGTCCCTCCCCTTTGCTTTTTTGGAAGGGCAACGCATTCAAAACGGAATTCAGGATGTTTTGAAGTTGTTTATTATCCGCATTTTTTCGTTTACCTTACTCATTTTAGCCACCGGTCAAGTGATTGGCACATTTCCCTTATTGAATAAACATAGTGCTTTGGTAACGGCGCTTTCCGTGGGCTTTCCGAGTATGAGTTTGCCCGTTTATGCTAAAGCCGGAGGAGAACAGAGTGAAAACCGCGTACACTCTTTATTCAGGTTTATTTTACCGGCTACATTATCAGTAACCTTAGCCGGATTAATCGTCTATTTAGGCTATTTAGTCACCAGTGTTTGGCGAGCGGTGAGCCGTGATGGAATCGTCATCATTGATAATGAGTTATTAGCCATTCCCCGCAGCGCCTTAGTCACCCTCTTAATCCTGTGCGGCTTAACCTTAATGTTGTTTCTCAAACCCCCAACCCGGTTCTGGGTGGCGGTGGAACCCCTGAGCGGAGATTGGCGATATACGGCGGTTGCGTTGAGTTTGTTGGGGTTATACGGCTTGATTTTGGCGATCGCCCCCGTGAGAACCTTCTTTGACTTGACGCTCTTATCGGTATCAGATTATGCGTTTATTCTGGCGATCGTTTTGCTGTGGATGTATCTCCTGCGCCTCACCTGGCGACGCAAATGGTTAGAGCGTTTCTTGGGGAAATTTCATTAAGTTGAAGTATCTAAAGCTATCTCATACCATTTCTCTTTAAGTTTGCACTTAATATCAAGTCCGATTGTTCATGTCCGCGAAGCGGAAATACCATGATTAAAAATTTAGGGAGCGAGACGCTCCCACTCCAGTAATATCAAGGGATTAGAGGAGTGCGGGCATCTTGCCCGCTTCTTCACCCTTTATCCGGACTTAATATAATTCGTGTCGATTTTACCGTTCGGTGTTGGCGCTTTAGCACTAAAGCGCTCACTACAAACAAAATTTAATGCATCAAATTAGCTGAAACAATCCACTACGGCAAAACTATTAAACGCATCATCATAGAGAAATGGTATCACCACTCATTTTCATCTACCTGCCGGCAATTTTGCCGAATAGCTTGCTGCATCTCCTCTGCCTCAGCATCACTTAAAATCCCGACAAATTTTGCCAGAGGGTGTTCTGTTTTACTGACTTGAATTCGATGTAAAAACTCTAGAACTTTTTGCACTACATCATCGGGCACTTGTTCAAGTTCTTCAATTAACTGTTGACGCTTATTCATTGTCTAGAAACTCCATTAGCTAAGATTCTGCTTTATCCTATCCTAGATGATTACCCTCATCCTGACGATATCCCCATTCTCTAATGCTTCCCAATTAGTCCGAGAGATATTGCTCAAGTCTTTTCCGCTTACGTTATCTGTATTTTCGCTTCTAGGCGATCGCCTTCCCTGGTATTTATCCCCCCAAAGTACCATAGTTAAACTCAAGCTTTTTTCCCAGATTAAACGGATGGGGCTTATGAATCCCATAACCCTGAGCATAGTTAATCCCCAAGCCTCGCACCTGCTCTAAAATTCCTTGATTTTCAATCGATTCGGCAATCGTTTTCAAACCCATCACTTGGGCAATACGCTGAATCGATTCAACCATCACCCGATTCACAGGATCGTCAATCAAACTTTTAATAAATGTTCCATCAATCTTTAAGTAATCAATCGGTAATTGCTTCAAATAAGTAAATGAAGACATGCCACTGCCAAAATCATCCAAAGCAAACTGACAACCCAACTCTTTTAATTCCGTGATAAACCTGACTGCCTGACTTAAGTGAGTAATGGCCACCGTTTCTGTAATCTCAAAACCAATTAGAGAGGGTGGAATATGATATAACCAAAATTGTTCCTTAAGAAACTCTAAAAACGAAACATCATTAAAACTAGCTCCTGATAAATTGACCAAATAAATGGGCTTCAAAAGGCGAGTAGATTTACTTCCCGATCCTTCACTGATGTGACTTGATAACTGTTTAAATAAATTACGAATTACCCATCGATCGATTTCTGGCATCAAATCATAACGTTCAGCCGCCGGTAAGAATGCCATAGGAGGAATCAGTGTTCCATTGCCATCAATCATGCGGATAAATAATTCACCACAAGGGCGATTTTTGGATGTAGAATTAATGGGAATAATTTGCTGGATATACAAGCAAAATTGATTCTCTTCTAAGGCGCGATTAATTCGAGCGACCCATTCCATATCCCCTTGGCGTTTAGCCACTTCCCGATCTTCAGCTTGGTAAATATGAATCCGGTTCCGTCCACCATCTTTGGCCGCATACATTGCCGTATCTGCCGCACTTAGGGCAATATGTTCATTGTTAATTAAGCGATCGATCGGGACTAAGCCAATACTGACTCCTATTGTAAACAGTTTGTCTTCCCAAACAAAGCGAAAACCTTGAATGGTTTCAATGATTTTCTGAGCAACTTTTTGTCCTTCTGCCAGGGAGCAGTAATGCAACAATAACCCAAATTCATCTCCACCTAAACGGGCAAAAGTGTCCGTTTTACGAATTTTACTTTGGAGAATTGCTGTGATTTGAATCAGAAGTTGATCTCCGGCAGAATGACCACAGGTATCATTGACAATTTTGAATTGATCTAAGTCTAAATAGCATAAAATATGCTGTTGATTAAATTGATGGGTTTCTAGAAGAGCAGCTTTTAAGCATTGCTCAAATTCGCGGCGATTAATTAAGCCGGTGAGGGGATCGTGGCTGGCTTGCCAAGAGAGTTGATGGGCAAGATTGCGGGCTGAGGTGACATCTCGACAAACAATCACAGTTCCCACGATGCGATCGCCCTTGAAACGGATAGGAGCAATGCATAGTTCAATAATGTACTGTTGGCGATCGCTCTTGGAGTACAGGCTGTAGTTCGAGACTTTGATAATTTTTCCCGTGGTTAGGCTTTGACTCACTAAGAATTCAATCGGTTTTTGCTTAATATCGCTGCTAGAGAAAATTTCCCGAACCGATTTGCCTTGCGTTGCACCACTGGTTAAACCAATCAGATTTTCTGCTATGGGGTTGAGGAATTCAACTTTATTTTTCAGATTGGTGACAATCACTGCATCACCAATAGAGTTGAGCGTGATTTGAGCCAGTTCTTTCTCTTGCTGAAGGGCTTGTTCAAGATTCTGGCGATCGCTAATTTCTTGTTTCAGACGCAGATTCGCTTGCACTAAATCACTGGTGCGCTGAACCACCCGATTTTCTAAGGTTTCATTCGCTTTTCGCAGAGCATCAGAAGCTTGTTTGCGTTCAATCGCATAGCGCAGAGATCTCATCAGCAGCTCCGTATTTAACTGCCGTTTGATCAAATAATCTTGCGCCCCTTGACGCACTGCATCAACCGCCAAGGAACTATCGGTATTATTGGTAAGTACAATAATCGGTACATCTGGCGCTTTCTCGATTAGAGGAGACAGGGACTCTAGCCCCTCAGCATCCGGTAAACTCAGATCCAGCAAGATCACTTTAAACACCTGCTCCTCCAGTTGATGGAGCGCTTCTGATAACCGACTCACATGAGTTACTTCAACTTCCATAGAGGGCGCTTGTTTTAAACGCTCTTGTAAGAGACGAGCTTCTGCACGGTTATCTTCGATTAACAAGATCTCAATTAAGGGGTCTTCCACAGCCAATCACCCTTCCCAACCATTTTGATATTTATGATACAGTTTTTAAGCCTATTTTCATATTCTAGAAGGAATGTTCTCCCTTAGAACATCAAAGTTATCTTTTGTTTACAAAAGTTAACTATTTAGCCAAAAACCTTTAGGGATCAAGCCAGAGGCAGAGAAACGGTGCGAAACCAAAATACTTCGATTTGTTCAACCAGATGAAAAAGCTGTTTTAGATTACTGGGTTTATGAAGATAACAATTTGCATGTAAATTATAGGTTTCTTGAATATCTTCGGGTCGTTGAGATGTACTTAAAATCAAAACCGGAATATGTTTTAGAGTTGGATCGGCTTTTATTTCTGCTAATACTTCTCGACCATTTTTTCGGGGTAAATTTAGGTCTAGCAGCACCAGATCTGGAAGGATGCGTTCAGTAAATGGAGGCTCAGAACGCAAATAGGCGATCGCATCTACCCCGTTGCCTACGGATTGAATCTGATACGGTTCCGTCATTTTCTTGAACCCTTCCTGAATTAAACGTACATGGGCCGAATTATCCTCAATCATTAAAATGCGATGAGGTTGAGCCAAATGAGTCATTTTAAGTTATTACCTACGTTTTATATTAAAAAATGTTAATTGCTTTCAAGTAATCATAATCATAGAGATCTCTAATGTCAAGTCTAAACCTCGTACTAATTAAACCCTTCAGCACTTAGATAGTTCGCTTAGGCAAAGTAAAGTAAAAGGTCGATCCTGCACCTAAATCCGATTCTACCCATATTCTTCCTCCGTGAAATTCCACTATTTTTTTACATATAGCTAGTCCAATTCCCGTGCCTGGGTATTCTTCGCGAGTGTGGAGACGTTGGAAAATCGTAAAAATACGATCGGTCATTCCTTTCTCGATACCAATTCCATTATCCTGTACCCAAAATAACCACTCTTCTGTCTCTTCTCGAACTCCGATATAAATCTCAGGAGTGCTATCCCGATGAAACTTTAACCCATTACTAATTAAATTCTGAAACAGTTGTGTTAATTGAGTGGGATCAGCCACAATCTCCGGTAGAGCATCATAGGCGATCTGAGCCTCCATTTCAGCAATTCTCACCTGTAAATTGCTTAAACTGCGTTTGAGACAATCCTGAGAATTCACCCGTATCAACTCTTGTCCTTTTCTCCCCACCCTTGAATAGGCTAATAAATCATCAATCAAACCTTGCATATGGCTGACTCCTTCCACCACAAATTCTAGGAAGTCTTTACCATCTCGATCGAATTGATCTTCATAACGCATTCCCAGTAATTCCACATAACTAGCAATCAGATTTAATGGCTCTTGTAAATCATGGGAAGCAATATAAGCAAATTTTTCTAGTTCTGCATTAGAGCGCTCTAACTCTTTGGTCAATTTGGATAATTCATCCACTTGATTTAAGATAATATGAATGAGAGACTTACGCAATTCTTTAGCGGCTTCTATTTCATGAGTTTTCCAGGGCAAAGATGTACCGCGAATAATTTCCTTCCAGGCTTCAAAAGAATTGCGCGGCAAGAGTTTGATGTTATTCTCATCATCCCTAATTTCTCGATAACTTTCATAGGGATTTCCTCCCCAATTAACAGTCTGGAGGACTTCGGGTCGAAACCAGAGGAGATAATTATTGTAGGGGATATGAATCGCTAATAATCCCACTGCTATTCCCTGGAAAGTTTCTGCTCCTGAGTAAACATGGGATAAATTTTGAGTGTAGAAAATATCTTTTTCTGGATGTTGATTGAGCCATTGAATTAACTTGTTCAGCTCTTTTTCTGCGGGAGTTTTTCCTAGAGTAGTATAGGAGCCGTTCCAAAAAATGGCAGCGCCTTGGGAATTGACTAAATCTAATAAATTGGGTCGATGATTAACCAAACCATCAACAAAGGTATGATCCCGACCCATAAAAGCCAGCAGTTGAGATTGAACACTACTAGATTCAACCCGATATTCATAGATTTCATGATCGGTTTTGGTACTCAACTCTAAGGAAAAGAGTTGACAGATGAATTCTCCAACCTTCCTGATTTCATAGGGGATATATTTGGGGCTATTATGGTGACAAGAGAGTAAGCCCCATAACTTTTCTTCTTTTTTCAAAGAAAAGACTAGACTCGCACCCACTTCCATGTTTTGCAAGTATTCTTGATGACAACTGGAATATCCCCGTAAAATGGAATGGCTTAAATTGAGATTTTCCTCGCCAACCGATTGGGGATGGGATAATATGGGAATAGTTTTTGCATGAATATCTGGAATCATCCTCATCCAAATTTTATCTAATATTTCTAAAGTAAATTGAGTATCTTGTCGGGGAAAATATAAACCCAAAAAGGGTTCCAGATCGAAATTTTTAGCTTCAGCAATGACTTGTCCATTAAAGTCTTCATCATATTGATAAACCATCACTCGATCGATTTGAGTGATTTTTTTCATTTCTTCAGCTAAGGTTTGGCAAGATCGTTGTAAGTTGATATCTGCTTTGAGCTTTTTACTGACTTCCTGGGTTAGGCTTAATAGAGAATACAGTTCAAGGTTATCAACTGATAAATTGCGATCAAATTCAAGGACAATATGCCGATCAATATTGCGATGAATAAAGGCAGAAATGATTTTAAGAGTGTTTTTGATTTTGATTGGGGTATAAATGGGCAAAATTCCAGAGTCAGGCAATTGAGCAATAGACTCTTCTAGGTGGTTTTGATCGAGTATCCGATCTACAGTATGACCGAGTAATTCTTGGGGGGAAATGCTGAACAGATCGCCGATATTTTCACTGACGTAAATGACTCTAAAAGAGCTTTCTTCTAGAGCAATTAATGCTCCATAGCTTTGAATGTAACCGATTCGAGTAATGTCTTGTTCGTAGGGCGGAATTTCTCGACCATAGTTGATTAACATAGGAGGTTCTAACTCAGGAATTACAAAGGGTAAGGATTAAGAGTTAAGCAGGGTTTGAGCGATCGCCAACCCTAGGGCAATCCCCAAGACTCCTATAGTCGCTATATAATCAAGGGGATGGATAGATGAGGCATATCTTAACATGCCATGAGTATTACCATATCCCCGCAAACGCATGGCTTGATAAACCCTCTCAGACTGTTCATAGGTTCTCACTAGGAGAGTGCCGATTAAAGCGGCTAAGGTTTGAATATTTTGCCAACTGAAGCGCTTGGGGTCAAATCCCCGCAAACGAGAAGCTATTTTCAGGGTTTTCAGGCGATCGCCAAATTCAGTTAAATAACGATAGCTCAAAAGCATCATATCTCCTACCACCAAAGGTAACCCCAATTGTCCCATTGCCTTAATCATAAGCAAAAAGGGAGCTGTACCAAACAAAATCAGAGCCACCACCAAAATGCAAACAAAGCGCACACTGATTAAAATTACGGCTAAACATCCCTCCAAACGCAAGGCAAATATTCCCCATTCCCACAGCACCGTTTCTCCAGCGATGAAGGGTAAAAAGATCACGATCCCCAACAAAAACCAGCCTGGATAGCGCAAACGTTGCCTTAAAAAAGACCAGGGGAGGCCAGAGATAGCATATAAAACTAAGGTTATTGCCAATATTATGGGTAACAAGATTAAAGATTGAATTCCTGAAAAGGCAAAAATTAACCCCATTAAGCCAATGAACTTACATCGAGGTTCCCAATGATGGACAGGAGAGTGAAGATCGGCGTAAGTATCGAGTTCTAATCTCATAGGAAATCAGCAGCACAGGAAAAAAGGCCTTAAAAAAGACACAAACAACACTAAGAAGAAAGTTTCTGTGTTTTCTGTGTCTGAATCGCTTCTAATGGATTTGAAGCCTTATCAAATTAATGCTAGACTTTCCTGGTTTTTGACTTCCAGTTATGTCTGAAGAGGCGGATATACTTACCCGATCGCTATCTTAATAGCGCTCTCTACGGTCTCTATCTCTACGTCCTCGATTATCCTCACGGGGTTTGGCCTTATTCACTCTAATCTGGCGACCCATCCATTCCGCTCCATCAAGATTGGAAATAGCACTGTCTTCGTCCGCTTCCTTCTCCATGTCTACAAAAGCAAACCCCCTAATCCGACCAGTTTCCCGGTCAGTCGGCAAAGAGACTCTCTTGACGGAACCATAGTCAGTAAAAACTGATCTTAGGTCGTCTTCCGTGGCCTCATAAGATAAATTACCGATATAAACTGTCATGAATTACCTCTAGAATCGATTGCAGATAAACCTATGAATTGAGTTGGTTCCCAATCATAGGTCTTGAGTTACAAAGGATTCAGTTCCGCTCGTTGTAGTTGTCTCTGAATCCTTTCCTATTCGATGTTGCGTCTTAGTAGCGTGGTTGTCTGTTTGAGCGAGTTTCACGGGGTTTGGCTTTGTTAACCTTCAAAACCCGCTCCATCCATTCAGCTCCATCGAGTTCATCAATGGCTTGATCTTCTTGAGCTTCCGTTTGCATTTCCACAAATCCAAAACCCCGCATCCGACCGGTTTCCCGGTCAACGGGCAAACTTACACGCGTTACACTGCCATATTCAGCAAAGACTTCTCTAACATCCTCTTCATTAACTTTATAGGACAAATTCCCAATATAAACGGACATGCGATACCTCCAGAATCATTTAGGTGCAGAAGTTGCTATTCGGAGATACGCCAAGCATTAACACAAACACAGTGATCTACCGATTTTAGTCTTCAGTAGACAGTTTAGCACACACTAGAGCCAATAGTGCGGTATTGATGAAGATTATTTTTGGGTAAACCCTGTCGGTTGAAACGAGATTGGAAATCCGGTTCTTGCCCAACTGGACTTTGGGATTTGGCGATCGCCTGTTTCTTAACGCTTCGACTCATCATCGTTATCATCATAGGTCTTTTCCCGCTTAGTCCTTTGACTGAACTTTCACCTCCAGCCAAGGGACTCAACTTTCCTCCTGATGTCTTAACCGGACAATCATCGGCTGCGATTATGACCACGGGATTCACGGTTTTCACGCGGTTTAGCCTTATTTACCTTCATCATTCTTCCCATCCACTCCGCTCCATCAAGGGTTTCTATCGCCTTAGCTTCTTCTGCCTCCGTACTCATATCTACAAACGCAAAACCCCGCTTCTTACCTGATTCACGGTCAACGGGTAGAAAAACGTTGGTCACAGTGCCATACTCTGAAAAGACGTCCCTGAGATCGTTTTCTTCGGCTTTAAAAGAAAGGTTACCAATATATACAGTCATGAACTCACTCTAGAATCAATAGCATATCGAAGTTTATACCCGGAGATACTCGTACCCTTCAAGCCAATTAAAGCGAACCAAGTTATCTACCGATTTTAATCTTCACACCTCAGTTTAGCATAGGGGAAGAGTTATGAATCATATTAATTTTTCTTTACTCTCGATCCTCAATCCACCTTCTCGATTCTTTGTTGGCGACACTTCAACGTCAGAATTTCCCAAGGTTGAATCTCTAAGGGATTGTTTTCGTCCTCTTCTTCTAATAAATTAATCCGCTTGCCTTCATCCAGACCGAGATTATTTTTCATTTGTATACTCTGGGTTTTTCCTTGGGATTCATAACCTCTAATAATCCAATGGTGTGGATGATTCTCAGATGGCTTCACAGCCATCAAAATAAACGAGTTTGACGAAAACTCTAAACCCGTCATTTGGGTGGGCAAAATTCCTCCACTATCTGGCTCTGATAAAGGACAGCAATACACTTGTAAAGGATGGTTAAACTCATATCCCCGTTGGACAGTTCCTGCTGTTTCCCAACTGCCCACATGGGGATAGAGAGCATACTTAAATTCATGCTCTCCCCAATCCGCTTGAGGATCGGGCCAAGTTGACCCCCGTAATAAACTTAATCTTAATTGATTGGGGTGAGGATCGTAGCCCGATTTATAATCAGAAATTAGACTTACTCCATACTCTCGATCTTGATCAGTTAAATCAGCCCAGTTGAGTGCAGGGACTTCCCATTTGGCTTCTTCTTGCTTAGTCTTGAATCTCGTAGGACGGCGAATCACACCACAGGGGATTTCATAAGTCATATAATTGGCTTGTAAGAGCAACGGAAAGCTTACCTTCAAAAGAGTCTGACGTTCTTGCCAATTGATATGAGTAGTAATTCTGAGTTGATTTTCATGACCTAATAATGTATAGTATTGAGTGATTTCAGAATTGCCCAACGTCCGAACAACTTTTATTTTTTTTACCAATTCCCCATAAGTCACCCATTTAATTTCTTCTAGCTTTGTGGGTGGTAAAGGGAAGTTTTGATAATCAGGATCAATATTCCAAGCATCCCAATATTGACCCCGATCGACAAATCCTTGGAGTTGGTTACCCAACCCGCTCAAAATAGATTGATGATGCTGGCGATCGCGCCATTCTAAGATATCCCCTGTTTCGGGATCGATCGCGACTGTGACTGCTTCATTTTCGAGGGTAAAATCCTTTGGAAAATTGAGGGATAAAAGATCTGTTTTGTTCGGCAGTAACCAGACCATTTTATAGCTAACAGAAGAGATATTATTAGCTAAAAAATAGAGATTATTACTATCAATTTGACTAACTAGCTTTTGTCCCTCTAAATCAACAACATTAGCCGAAATCATCCCCTCTGGAAGAGTCAGACAAACAACTTCAGAACGAGACCAATTAAGAGGATTAAAAATGAGCAGGGGTTGCGCTCCTAAAGCCGGACTTTGGGGGAAAGAGATTTGAGAAGCGATCGCCCTGAAAGCCTGCTGAATAATTTGTTCTGTAGCCTGGACTACTTTTTGCCATTCCTGATTAGCTTCTGCAAAAACTTGTGGAATAGAAGAACCGGGCAAAATATCATGAAATTGATTAAATAAAACAGTTTTCCATGCCTGTTCTAATTTAGGTTTAGGATACTCACACCCGGTTAACAAACTAGCGCAACTTGACCACAGCTCTGCTTGATATAACAACCGTTCACAGCGACGATTATAATATTTCTGATCGGCATGACTGGTATAACAGCCTCGATGAAATTCTAAATATAGCTCATCCTCCCAAATCGGATACTCTTTCTCTTGAGCTAAACGATCTAAATAAGTGTGAGCAGTAGTAAACTGAATCCGAGGCAAAAAATGAGAATTTTGCGATCGCTCTGCGACCTCTAACATATCGCGACTTGGCCCCCCTCCATGATCGCCCACCCCTGGTAAACCAAGGACTTGTGCCTGTCCTGTCTTCTTTTTAATCTGCATGGCATAGCGGGTTAATTTGACCAGATCGATGCCTTCACCAATGGGTGCAGACATCAGGCTTAAGATCTGAGTACCATCTAAACCCTGCCACCAAAATACATCATAAGGAAACTCATTGGTATCATTCCATCGAAGCTTTTGAGTAACAAAATAATCAATTTTTCCCAACTTAAAGATTTGCGGTAGTTGCCAACAAAATCCAAAGCTATCGGGCAACCAAGCCACCCGATTAAGAATGCCAAACCGCTCTAGAATATACCGTTGTCCGTACAAGACTTGACGAATAATTGATTCCCCACTGACTAAATTGAATTCGGGTTCGACCCACAATCCGGCAATGATTTCCCATCTGCCCTCATGTACGCGATTTTGAATGGCGTTAAATAAGTGGGGCTGATGTTCTTCTAGCCAAGCATATAAAGCGGGAGTCGAGTGGCCAAAGGTAAGTTGGGGAAATTCTTCCTGCAACTGCAAGACGGAGGTAAAGGTACGCTCGGCGGCTTTCCAGGTTTCGGAAACGGGCCATAACCAGGCTAAATCGAGATGGGCATGGCCGAGGAGGAAAATCTGGGGAGTAGGGGGAAGTTTGAGGGTTAAAAGCCGATCGCCTAATCGTTCTAACTGGCGATTAAACTGAGGGCGATCGCCCACCTTAGACCAGTCTAACCCAGTCATTACCCCCATCAACCCCTCTAAAAATACGGGGTCATCCGATCCAGACAAAAACAAGCCTTCCAACTCATCCGCAAGAAAGGCTGGATCGTGCCCAATTTGCCCCTCAAATAGGGCTAAACTCCGCACCATAGCCCCCAGATCGTGCCCTGGACTGACCAAGCGCACAGCTAAATTAAACGTCATTTCCGGGGAAACTTCTGGAGATAATAAAATGCGAGTGGCACAATCAAAGAGATCTCCCTGCTGCACAGATTCGCCATTAACAAATACCTGAGCAAGGTCTGCCCACCACATCAGGCTCCATCTCAGGCATAATCCTTCTAGGGGATAGTTTTGCAACTGTTGGGGAACGGTGAATCGTTGTCCGAGCCAAAGCACTTGCCCCTTATCCCAAGCCACATGGCCTTTGGCATTGATCTGCACGGGACTCCAGGACAACCAAGTATCGGGATTAATGCCCTGGTTGATGGGCAGATCTTCGGGAGAGTAGAACCATTGAGATTGTAGATCCAGACAAGTGAGCGATCGCAATCGATCCAGTGTTTGTTGAAAAAGAGCAAAATCCATCATGGGTCATCAGTAATGGGTCATAGCCGATCTGCACTTCCCCCCATCTCGCCCCCGCCCTCTCCCAAATGCTATAGAATAACACCATCATACGGGTTAATGGGAGGGAAAACATGACTCTTGGCGATCGCTATCAAAGTCGGATTTTAAACGGGTTTCATTACCATTCTCGACAATGGTTAGACCGGGGAAACCGCGCCCTACGACACCTGAAAGTTGCTGCCGAATGGACAATCCAAGTCATGGTTTATCCCATTTATTGGCTCTTCCAAAGTGGGCGCACCATTAATCATCAATTTCAGCAAAAAGTAACGCCTTGGCTGAAAGGGCCAGAACTGCAAGAGGTGGAAGCGGATACCCCCATTTTGGAAATTTTAGAGGAAGTCATCCAACTTAATCCACCGGTTAAACTCCCTTCCTTAATTCAACCTACCCCTTCGAGTGCCTATCCTCTGCCCAAACAACTGCTCCAAGGTATTGCCAGTCAACTCGACTCTGGCAAATTAGTCCTGATTTCGCAGACCAATCAAACCCTAGATATTTTAAGGCCCGAACAGCAGCAAAAAATCCAACAGGCGATCGCCCAAAAACTACTCCCCCCCTCCCCAACTGCCCTACCTCAGACTCCCTTCTCTACTCTGGCTCAACAGGCCGACGTATTGCCCCCCATACGCCGCTTTTGGCAGCTCATGGCTTGGATAGAAAAAGGGGAAGTTGCCCTAGCCATTGATAGCTTTGGGGAGTCTCAAACCCAGCCACCCGAACCTACAGCCCAATTGAATAGCTTTACCGCTAACGCTCCTTGGCTGATTTCTTTAGATCTCCATCCACCTAGTGGGTTTAATTATGATGTTCCCTCAAGCCAACCCATTGCCCAACCCGCTCCTATCAAAACCGATGACCCTTGGTTAACCTCAGAAGAGTTATTTGGCCCGATCTCCACTCCCAAGCAACCCTCATCGATTCGTCAACCCCAAGCCTCTGCACCTCCAGAACCTGCACCAGATTACATTGAAACCCAAGCCACCAGCCATGAATATATCCTATCGCCTACGGAAAAATTCTTGCTCTGGCTCGATCGCCTTTTGCTAAAAGTAGAAGAACAGGTGAGTAAAGTCTGGCGTTGGCTGAATGAGGAAGTCTAAAGGAGGAATAGCGCAAGGGTATATAGTCTCGCTTCATCTCCTCTACTAGGTTTTTAAGCCAAATTTCGATATGATGATCCAAAGCCTATCTGTTCGGAGAAACATAAATGCTCACGCTCAAAATCGTTGTTAATATCGTTGTGCTTTTCTTTGTAGCGTTATTTGTATTTGGGTTCCTATCCAGCGATCCCTCTCGTAACCCCGGTCGTCGGGACTTAGAATAATCCTTTTTTGGTTAAACTACCGGAATAGTCCGTTAAATATTGTAACTTGCGCTACTTGGTGTTGTCCGGGTAGCGCAATGTCTTTAAACTCCAAATCTGCTATCCTCAGAAATGATCCTGACGTTAATCTTTTAAGAAGGAAAGGCGTTCTAAAGCCCCTTGTGTAACGGATGAACCCTAGATCATGTTTAATCTAAAAGCCCTATTCTTAGTCTTACCGTTGATGTTATCAGCAGACAGTGCGATCGCCCAATCGAGAGGATTAAATGGCAATTATGTGGGGGTGGGACAAACTCCCGATCGCATGATGGATAATTTACTCGATCCCACGGGTGCAAACTTTGTGGAAAGTCTATTAAACGAAACTAAACCGGGAGAGATGCGATCGCTAGAAGGACGATGGGATGTGCCTTTATTACCGGTATCAGTACGGGGATCGCTGGTGATGGAAGGCGATCGCCTCACCCTTGAACCAACCTTTTCCTACGATCTCCCAGTTACCCGCAATGCCAATATCTTTGTGGGTGCAGGATATCGCTTTGTGAATGGGGATGGAAATCAAGCGGTAGAAAATACCCCTGTTGTCACTGCTGGGGTAGAAAGCTCCCTATTAGATAACTTTATTGTTTATGGAAAAGCGAATTGGGAACTCAAACCGCTTCAAAATGGAGATCGCTCTTCAGTGAACCTACAAATGGGAGCTGGTTTGCGCTTTTAAGGGATGTTGAGGTCTAATGCAATAACTGAGTTTATCCCTCTTGAGATAAAACCAAATTGAGGATATTTAACTCATGGGAATTGAGCAGATAGCGATCGCCGAACCATTGCTTGCGGATGTCCCCTAAACTATAGCTACTGAAGATCAAGAACGGGAAATTCTCGTACTGATCCCCCATAGGGAGAACATTATCGACGGGATAGAGCGATCGCACATAGGCTTCCAGAATATAGCGAAATGTCATCTCTGGAAACAGAGTGCGATCGCCTCCTGCTAGATACGCTTTCATCTGCTCTCTAGCGACAAATGTTAACAAAGGTAGCGCATAATAGCGATCCAATCGTTGACTTTGCTGCTCATAGCGTTGGGATTTATTCTCAGTTTCCCGAATTTCATCAATTAAATCAATCGCTGTTCGAGTCGCAAACTTAAGATTCTCATGATAGTCACTTTTGGGGCTACTGATATACCTTAAGTTCTTCCAGAGTTCACCCGTTCTCGGATTCAGAATTAAATCCAGAAACAACGTATAGGTTTCCGAAACCATGCGATCGCCCAAGGGAACCATCAGCAAATTTCCTTGCAGATAGCCCGTTTCTAGAGGGGGGAAATCGATTAATCTGCTCAAGTTTGGTTGGATAAACTCTAAGAACCGATCTTTGAAGTTTTCAGCAATATAAGAACAGCTTTTCGGTTTAGGAATCGTAAAATCAGCTTGGCTCAGTAAAGTCTTTAAATGCTCATAGGAATCTTGTAAGCGCCGATCCTTGGGATGATTTCTCGTTTCTATTTTCAGTTCCCTGAGCAAATTTGCCAGTTGAGAACTCAGAGTTTGTCCAGCCGCAGATACCGACTTTCCGCCAATGGGAATAATTAAATACTCCTGTCTGCCCATTTTTCCCGCTCCCAAAATCCGAGTCATGATCGAAGCTTTGAGCAGCAGTAAAATATTGAAAATGCTAAGAATTTTCTCTTGCAGGGAAAGCTGCGGCTCATCGTCAAAGTAAACGGCACGTTCTGCCAGATAAAAGTGTAAAGATTTGGATTGATTATCCCGATCTAAATTTCCTCGCCCCCGATAGATGACTTGAATGATTTCCATCAGATTTTTTTCCACCTGGAAGCGCGGAATATCGACTAAAATATGCTTAACTTTGGGGAAAGATAACCCGCGACTGCCAGAGGAAGTCATAAAGATGATCTTGACTTCGTTTTGATAAAGATGAATGGCTTGCTTTTCGCTCTCGGAAAGGCTGGCATGAATTTCTAGATAGTCTTGGTTTTTCTCAAACCTCTGCCAACGACGTTGAAGTGCTTCAATCAGTTGTTGCAATCGTTGTTTGTTTTGAATATAGACTAAAATTTGAGCATCTGTTTCTCCCTGTTCTTCAGTAATACGCTCGATATCCGCTAAGATTTTTTCTCGCAATTTTTGGGCTAAATCATCTTCTTGGGGTTTTAAGCGATCGCGCTCTTGAAATCGAGTCGAATGTATGATAATATTGTAGCCTATATTGAGGTCGCTGGCGGGATAGGAGTTAGTATTAATGAGGGTTGCCGGATAGCGTTTGAATTGAAACGGTTCTACCGTCAAGGGTGAAGCCGTTTTCTGCGCTTTGCGGAAAAATATTTTATCGGGTTCGGGATTGCCGGATTTTAAGTGCTGTTGAATTACATTTTTGTCTACAATGGAAGCATCAGCAATAATAAACTTAGGATTAAATCCATGTTTTCCTGTGGTTAACCCATAGCCTCTGAGAATGTGAGTCATGCGATTTAAGAATTCTACGCCGCTATCATCTCCAGTGATTTCATCAATCATGATAAATAGATGTTTGAACCGCTTAGAAATGGCTTGCATTTTGGCTGGGATAACTTCTTGAGTGCGACTATTGTAGGCTCCTTTGAAAATCTCGCCGAAATGCTTGAGAGTATCGCCACCCTGGGGCGTTTTTTTCAAGGCTTGAATGGAGATGGAAGCAACGATTTTATTCGTACTTTGCCGATCGACAAGGGTATGGATGGCTTCGCACATGCTGCGAATGACTCCGGCTGTATTTTGGGGTGCTGCGACGATCAAATCTTCGGTTTTGCGTTGCAAACGAGAAGGGTATTTTTTCTGCTGCTTTTGATCTTGAGTTCCATCGAGAAATAAAACGGATTGTTGCCTAAAATTTCCTTGCCATTGAGGGGAAAGATATTGTACAGTATAGGAACCTTTTTGTTCGGCAATGATTTGGGAATTGGTGTTTAAACAAACGAGGTTTTCACTGCACCAATTTCCTTGATGATCCTTAAATTTTTCCAGAATATCGAGGTTAACTTGTTTGCGGGGACTAACATAGAAGAAGAGAAACCCTTCATCTTGATGCTGTTGGAGGAAATTGGCGATCGCCGTGGTTTTGCCAATTCCCGGATTCCCCGTTAAAAAAAGATACAAGCTATCAGAAAGGAGCGATCGCCGAATCAACTCCGCATGGCCATTGCGTAAATCCAGGCTAGAATCGAGATTGTACTGGTGTGCAATATCATCGGGAAGGGGTGCAACCGAAGTCAGAAACCCCTGAATTTGCTCGTGATGGGTAACTACTGTGGTTCGATCTGGGGGAATATTAATCAACTGTTCCACAAACTCCCTACCGCGATCGAAACTTGAACCCATCTGACGCTTGATCTGATTAAACACCTGTTTTCGCACTGAGATCATCTCTTTGCCACTGGACTCATGCTTGTAAATTTGATAACAGGTTTCAAACAAAGAGAGGTTTTCCGGATGGATCGTCATGGTATTCATTCCGCGATCGCTATATCCGATCGCACTCAAAATCACCTTAGCTTTTTTAGGAATAATCCCCGTTTTCTCTGCAAACTGATAGAAACTATAGGCATATCCTGCCGCTTGAATCAGCTTCGCGCTCTCCTTATCCTTGGACTTAAACGCCGTAAAATAATCCTTCAAACCGGGAGAAAACAAAAAGTCTAAATCCGGATTTTCTCCCGTATCAATTCTCAGCTTAGAAAACACACTTTTCGAGCGCAAATAGTTAATTTCTTTAATAAGTTTGCTTTTAATCAGTCCAATAAAATCTTGTACATTCGTCAGATCTTTTTCCGACTGAATGGCAAATACCGATTCATCCACCACCAAAATGCGATACTCTTGTCGCGAACTTCGAGTATAGCGGAGCAACAACAGGGTATCCGCTCTCAAAAACTCTCCTGTACCCTGATATTGGTTAATATACATCTCCAAATTATCGCGATCGAGTCCCTCTAACTGAGATAACCACCCTTCAGAGAGCTGCTCTTGACTCTTCGGATGCGTCTTCAGACTATTGTCCCCCGCAAACGCACATTGATAATAAAGCACCTCTACACGATTCTCAAAGTCTTGCCATTCCGTCCCTTGCAGATATTCAGATAAAAAATTATACCCACCCAGAAACCCCTTCAAGAGTAAAAGCTGACTCCAGGTTTCAATGATCTGGCGATCGCTACAACTCATCGAACTCGCATTTTCAATCAGTTTTTTATTAATTTCATTTAAGTTTAAGTGAGTTAACTCTTGGCGATAATAATCAACCCATTGTGGTGCAAGTTTTTTGTGCTGAAGATAATTAAGAATTCCAAGATTAAACCCAATCTCAAACGGTCGTCCTTGATCTTCTATTTTCATCGCTAAAATTCTCCTTAATTTACGTGAATATAAGCCCTCTCCCTACATCCCTCTCCCGTGGGAGAGGGACTTTTCCCCTTCTCCCGTGGGAGAAGGGGCTAGGGGATGAGGGCAACCCTTTATCAAATCAAAGCCTTTTTCACTTCCGTCAGAAACGCCAAAGAATTAAACTCTGACTTCCCATTCATATGCTTAAACAAAGACAACTTACCCACCGAATAATCCCCAATAATATTTTGATAGGGATCGAGCTTTAAGCTAATATTGCGCGTCGCTTCATAGCGAGAAAAATGAAACAGGGTCAAATACTGTAAAATATCATGTTTTAACTCCCCCTCATGTAGCAACCCTTGATAAATCACTTCATTATCCAAAATTCCATTATAAGTATTTAACAGGGTAGCATAGGAAATCACCCCATTATAAAATCGCTCATCTTTTTTCCCCACTTTCAATCCATTAAACAAATTAAAAAACACCACAGCTTGCTGACTCGGATCGTTCACCAACTGGGTTAACTCGCGGATATCTTGGACATACAAAGATTTGGGTTTTAGATTCATAGAAGAGCGCACATAATATTTATCAAAAAACATCGGATAAATAAGAATATCCGGGTTATTATCTCGTAGACAACGAATCAGCGATCGCGACATAAAAAACAGACGATCCTCTTCAACCGTCATATTTAAGCTACTGGTATAGGGCGCTTTGGCAATATAAACAAAATGCCGATATCCTTGCTGATAGAGTTCTGTTATTTTATCTCGGAGAACCAAGGGATTTTTAAACAGTTCTGAGCGCGAATAAGAATCAGAAAAGGTACTTAAACAATTAATTTCTATCCGATCATCTTGCCGACGAGTAACGCTCACCACTTCGCCCATTAAATTAGACAGATGCTGAGATCGATCCGCTTGATAATGGGCATCCGTTTCGCGGCTGGAGACCACAATAATGGCTAACTTTTCTAATTGAGGCGTTTCCTCTCGGTTATCAAAGGAGAAAACTTTAGGCAGTCGAGAATAGAGAGAACTGAGACCATTTCTTGTTTTATGAACATTGTTCCTAGTAATATCAAAGCCTTGGAAATTAGCCAGTATGTTCTCTTCATTCAGCAAATGAGAGACAGTAACCGACAAATTGAGCATGAATTCTTCCAGAGGCGATGAATCATTTTTATTCGTTAAATGAAAGCGGACAATAGGAATAAATAGATTTTCCCGGTTGGGGAGATAACTGGCTAACTGTTGAACGACGATATAAAAGAGCAGCGTAAAGGTAAAGCGATACAAAAAGGCTTGTTGATTATCTAAGTCTTGATTTGCTTGTGTATCCATCTCGAATAAGACAAGCTTCCGATTTTTTAACCTACTATATTCTTGAGAAGCACGACATTTCCTAGGCATGAGCAGCACCGGAAAACTCTGGAGACGCTCCAGATTATAGCTCATCGAAAAAGATTGAGAATCGCTCGTTTCGGCATAGCGAATATCTTCTATCTTTATGGTAACCGGTAATTGGCAGAAAATATCCGGATTGACTGCTGCTTCTCCCACCGATAAATACTGAAGGCACTGCTTCGGATTTCCTCTCAGAACTTCCCGAAACAGAGTTTGTCGCCGCAAAATTTCCTCAACATCTCTTTCCAATAACGTTTTCCTCACCCCCACATGAATACACTGTTCATCAGCAGGTAAAACCCTTCTCTGTTTTAAGGTCTCTTTGACTAATTTCACCAAGCGGTTAACTTTTTCTCTAGCGTTGCGCTGGTCTAATCCTCTGAGAATTCCTCGTAACAGACTGACTTTTGCCTCATCGTTATCTCCTTGCAGTGTCCCTAAAATTTTCGCTTCAAAACGAGCGACAGGATCGTAGTTTAACTCATTACTATAATTATACCCTTCTGCCTCTGGATCGCAATCGGATGCAAAAACAAAGAAATATAAAAACGCGACTTTGAAGATCTTTGCTACACCATATTGACTTCGAGTTAAAGCCTGATTTTCTTCTCGATCTAGATCCAGTAAGCTACAGTAATAATCAAAAGCATTATCGCTGCCCTGATTTTGCACTGGGCCATTGAATTTTAGTTTCAGTCCAAAAATAAATTGTCTTCTGTGATGGAGGGGATCTGTCGTTTCGCCTAAGTAGCCTTCAATGATGGGAATAACGGGTAAAATATCTAAAGCTTCCGCACGAGAGAAGAGTTGGCGAAAATTGACAGGTTGTCCTTGATAAGAAAATGCATATTCTGCGTCCGCTTTATTGGGATCGGCAATATAATCATTCAAGGCTTTCAGCCGACGAATCAAATCCCTGAGATAAATAACTTCTGGATGTTTGGATGCATTAATATTTTGCTCTAAATATTCTAAATACTGAATTTTTGCTGCTTTTTTCAGTTGTCCCAAAACTTCCGTATCCATGAGCCGCTTTAGCCGATCCAGATCGGAATTTTTGTCTCTGATGAGATCGGTGAGAACATCTTGTAGATCGTCCTGCTGTTCATCGGTTTCAGGATGAAGCTGTTCAGAGAGATAACGCCTCAATTCTTCAGGTAAATGCTGATCAAACCGATCCGCGCCATCGACGGTGATGGTTAACTTATGAAATTTAATTGAGCCAGGGGATTGAATCTGTAGCCGTTCTTTTTGTAATCCCGTATAAGCTTTAAAGGGATAACTTAAATCTAAACTCGGTTGTGCATTCTGAAAGGTGGAGAAATCCTGAAGTAAACTGGATAAAAAGGCGCTGGTTTCTAAGTTTTTTGCCCTTAAGCTCAATTGCAGTTGCTCTAGGAGTGCTTGTCTAATGGCTCGAATTTTATCGGGAAATTCGGCAGCGCAGGAGTCACTGAAGTTGACGGTAGCAGCACGAACGCGCCAATCTACCCCTAAGATAGGATCGGTGAGGTTTTGCTGGGCTATCTGATGGGCGATCGCCTCTATGTTAACCAATAATCGCTCAGAATCATCGGAAACTCGAAATAAATGGGGCTGATTGGCGATCGCCTGTACAATGCGATCGAGGATGTCTCTATAATCCACCCTGGGGAGATTATCATTGGCTTGTCGTAAGGAACTAACCATAGTCATTAAAGCTACCGTCAATTCAAGTATACGATCGCCCCGTCCCCCTTACAAGTCATAATCAGCACTTGAAAGGAATCTGCTATACTATCACTGATGGAGAGATGAGGCGAAGAGAATGGAAAATCGTCTTTATGAAACCGATTTTTATGGTTGGCTGATGCAGCAATCTCACGTATTAAAAACCGGCGAATTCCAACAATTAGATATTGCCAATCTTGTTGAGGAACTGCAATCTTTGGGTAAACAGCAGCGTCAAGAACTCAGAAATCGTTTAGGCGTGTTATTGGGACATTTTTTAAAGTGGCAATTTCAGCCCGAAAAACGCAGTAAAAGCTGGCGAGCAACCATTCGAGAACAGCGCCGGGAAATTGTGCGCCTGATGAAAGAAAATCCCAGCCTAAAACCCTATCTTGAAGAAGCAATGCTCTATGGTTATCAGTCGGGATTAGATTTAGTCGTGCGCGAAACCCCTTTAGATTATCCCGATTTACCCGAAGATTGTATCTATAGTTTTGAACAAGTCGGCGATGCCAATTTTCCCGAAATCTTGCATGATTAGAACTAACTCGCCCCCAAACCAGACCCATTTTTAATTTTTAATTTTTAATTTTTAATTGATATAACTCTCGCGCTCGTTGTAATAATTGAGCCGCCATCATTGCCCACTGTTGATGCCCATCGGCTTCATATAATTCCTGGGCAAAGGCTAAGACGCGCTGTGCTTCTTGATAGTTCTGTTTTTGCATAAATACTAACCCTGCGCCATAATAGGCGTTGCCATAATTGGGATCGACTTCGGCAGCCTTTCGGAAGGAATTCAGGGCTTCATCTAATTGCCCTTGTTGTAATAAAATGGAGCCGATCGCATAATAAGCTTGGGAATACTCTGGATTTTTCTCCACTGCCTGGCGCAACATCTCCATCGCTGGAGTTAATTGCCCCTGTTCCTGATAAATCAAACCCAAATAATAATAAGGCTCTGGAGCAGTGGGAGAAAACAGAATGGCTTGCTTAAATGAGGCGATCGCCGCTTCCCCATTTCCCTGTAACTTTTGTACCAATCCCAGATTATAGTGCCCTACCCCCAACTTCGGATCGAGCTGGATCGCCATTTGCAGATAGTCCTGAGCCTGTTGCAGATTACTCCCCTCCAACAGTGCTGCCCCTAAATTCGCGTAGGCGATCGCAAAATTCGGATCGATCTGAATCGCTTGATGAAAAGCACTCGCCGCCCCCTGAAGATCCCCCATCTGTCGCAGAGCTAGACCTAAATTATACTGAGCCGGAGCCAAATTTGGGCCCAACCGCGTTGCCTCTCGAAAGGCAGCGATCGCCCGTTCCACCTCCCCCCCTTGAATCAATTGCAACCCTTGATTCAGATACTCCACTGCCTGAGCATTAACCTCAACCTGAGCCAACTTCACCCCATCAAACCCTTGTACCGCGCTACCAGAGAACGGCATCGCGATCGCCGCAGCACAGCAAAAACCAAACCACCACCGACTACCAAAACCCATGTTCATCACTATCATTGTTAATTATGAATTGATCCTCTGTGCCACTTGCCGCAGCCGGCCCAATTGTGCTTTCATATCCTCTTGAGTCCAACCCGCCGCAAACCGATTAAACCCAAATGCAATCAAAGGATTAGCAATCTCAAACTCAAAGCGGTTTACCAGACGAGTTCCAGACTCTATAGGTTGGCATTCCCAGCGATCGCACCCTTGAAAAAAACCCTCAAACTGCCACACCACTAACCCCGGTTGCCGCTCAATCACCCGACTCCTGAGCGTCGGTTGTATCACCGGAATTTTAATCATAAACCGGGATTGACTCCCCACTTCCGTACTCCACACCCCCACCGGTTGACACTCCAACATCGGATTGAGCCATTGGTGCATCAAATCCAACTCAGTAAAACATCGCTCCACAGTTGTGGCATTAGCTTTAATCTCAATCGATTGCTCAAAAACTTGGCGAGAAGACATTTTCAAAGAACCGGGAAATAAGATGAATTGCTCGTTCTGTATTTTAGGATGTGATAAACTAATTTGAAAACAATCCTCTCCCTCAAAGTAGAGGTAACTCCATTATTAATTGTTACTTGTTAATTGCCCATGGCTTCCCCCACATTAGTCGAACTCGCCCAGAAAACTCGGCAAGGAGCGCGTCAGTTAGCTGCCCTCACTACAGCACAGAAAAATCAGGCTATTGAGGCGATCGCCCAATCCCTAGAGCAGGCTGCACCCGAAATTATAGCCGCCAACCAAGCTGACTGCGATGCTGCAACCGCCGCAGGTATTGCCAAACCCCTCTATCATCGCCTGAAACTGGATGAAACTAAGCTAAACGCCAATATTGCTGGGGTGCGAGATGTCCAAAAGTTACCCGATCCCGTGGGAACCGTGCAAATCCATCGGGAATTAGATCAAGGCTTAGTGCTGAAGCGGATCAGTTGTCCGTTAGGGGTTTTGGGTGTAATTTTTGAAGCCAGACCAGAAGCGGCGATCCAGATTTCTACCCTAGCGATTAAGTCAGGTAATGGGGTCATTCTTAAGGGTGGAAAGGAAGCCATTCACTCCTGTGAAGCCATTGTCAAAGCCATTCGTCAAGGCTTATCGCAAACTGCCGTTAGTCCAGATGTGGTACAACTTTTAACCACCCGCGAGGAAACCGTAGCCCTGTTAAAGTTAGATCGATATGTAGATCTGATTATTCCTAGGGGTTCCAACTCTTTTGTCAGATTTGTGCAGGAAAACACCAACATTCCCGTATTGGGTCATGCCGATGGCATTTGTCACCTGTATCTCGATGAATCTGCGGATCGAGAAAAGGCGATCGCCATTACCGTAGACGCAAAAACCCAATATCCCGCCGCCTGTAACGCCATCGAAACCCTCTTAGTCCATCAATCTTGCGCTCCCCAGATCTTGCCCCCCGTTGCCCAAGCGCTACAAGAAAAAGGCGTAAAATTACTGGGAGACCCTGCAACCGTAGAATTATTAGGGATTGCCCCAGCCACAGAAGCCGACTGGTCTACAGAATACAGCGATCTGATTTTAGCCATTAAGCAAGTCGAAAGCCTAGAGGAAGCTATGGATCATATTAACACATACGGATCTAAGCATACGGATGCGATCGTCACGGAAAACCCCCAAGCCGCCCAACTCTTCCTGAATCAAGTCGATGCGGCAGGCGTGTATCATAACTGCTCCACCCGCTTTGCCGATGGCTTCCGCTACGGATTTGGCGCAGAAGTCGGCATCAGTACCCAACAAATGCCCCCACGCGGCCCTGTAGGATTAGAAGGATTAATCACCTACAAATATCAAGTCACCGGAAACGGTCATATTGCCGCCACCTACTCCGGAACCCATGCCAAACCCTTCACCCACAGAGATATGGGATAGGGAGACGCACAGACGACGCGGCGATTATTTCCCATTCCCCCATTCCCCAATTCCCCCACTCCCCCATTCCCCAACCATGACCCAATCGATTCAACCCCCCGAAGAAACCCTAATCCCTGACTCCTTGGGGACTAAATCTAAATTTTCCTTTTCCTGGCAAATTGGGTTTACCCTGGTCATGTTTGGGTTTATGTATCTGCCCATTGCCGTCTTAGCCTTATATAGCTTTAACCAATCTGCCTATAGTGCCAATTGGCAAGGCTTTACCTTCGATTGGTACATCAAACTGTTCTCGGATGGGAGAATTTTGTCCTCTCTGCAAAATAGTTTAACTGTCGCCTTTTGTGCCGTGGGCGTTTCGGCAGTTTTAGGCACATTGATGGCAGTGGGATTAGCTAAGTATAAATTTCGGGGTAAATCCCTGTATCTGGGAGTATCTTATTTACCTCTGATTATTCCTGATATTGCGATCGCCGTTGCCACCCTTGTCTTCCTTGCCGTCTTTGCCATTCCCCTCAGTCTCTGGACGATTGTCGCTGCCCATATCGTCTTTTGCCTCGCCTATATTGCCCTCGTCGTCTCCACCCGACTCGCCGATTTAGACCCACACCTCGAAGAAGCCGCCCTAGACTTAGGGGCAACCCCTTTTAACGCCTTTATACAAGTCCTATTACCCCAATTATTACCCGGTATTGTCTCCGGTTGCCTCCTCGCCTTTGTCCTCAGTATGGATGATTTCCTGATCGCCAGTTTCACGGCAGGCAGTGGCTTTAATACCTTGCCTATGGAGATCTTTAGCCGCATCAGAACCGGCGTAAAACCCGATATTAATGCCCTCAGTGTAATTCTAATTGTGATGTCTGGATTAGTCGCATTTCTAGGAGAATTTTGGCGCTATAAGAGTGAAAAGTGATATAGCCTTTTCCTCTGCTATGCAATACAGCATCGATCCCCCTAAATCCCCCTCTTGGAAAGTGAATTTAACCCAAAATTGAATTCGGGGTTCTGTAGCCCCCGGTAGGGTGTGTTGCGGCATCGATAAATCATCGGTTTTGCGGATAAATATTAACCTAGCCGCAACGCACCGCCCCCACCAACAAACCCCATCAATAAATATGTGAATTTAACCAATAATCCAGATGGTGCGTTATGCGGAAATATCATTGGTTTGTAACCATTCGCATTTTCTAGCCGCATAACACACCCTACCCATTATGGTGTCGCCCCCTATCTCCCTATCCCCTAGTCAACCCGGCGATCGCCATTTATCCTAACTTACCTTCCAATTCTTCTGGCATTTTAGGAATCCCGGCCGTCAGCACTTCGCACCCGGTTTCAGTCACTAAAATATCATCCTCAATGCGTATCCCAATCCCCCGCCATTGCTGAGGCACTTCCGGTTGATCTTCTGCTGGTTTCACTAAGGGAGCAATATACAGGCCGGGTTCCACGGTTAACACTTGACCCGGTTGTAGCACTTGCCACTCTTCCTCATTTTGTTTATAGGCTCCCACATCATGGACATCCAGACCGAGCCAATGGCTAGTCCGATGCATGTAATAGGGCTTATATTTATTTTCTTTAATCAGTTCTTCCGGTTCTCCCACTAAAAAGCCTAATTCGATCATGCCTTCGACTAGAACTTGAAGGGCAGTATCATGAACCGCATTAAAGGGGTTACCGGGTTTAATTTGGGCGATCGCCTGCCGTTGGCTCTCCAGGACTATCTCATAAATTACCCGTTGTTCCATACCATACTTGCCACCCACCGGATAAGTACGGGTAATATCCCCATTATAATAGCCATAGGAACACCCGGCATCAATCAGGAGCAAATCCCCTGCTTCTAGGGCGCTGCTATTCTCAATGTAATGGAGAATACAAGCATTAGCCCCAGAAGCCACAATAGACGGATAAGCCGGCCCCACCCCTCCCCGACGACGAAAGAGGCGCTCCATTTCCGCTTGAATTTCATACTCATAAATGCCCGGTTTAGCCATATCCCAGGCTAAATGATGGGCTTCTACAGAAATGGCGATCGCCTTACGCATCAGTGCCAATTCCGCCTCGCTCTTGACCAGGCGTAGCGGATGCAACAGGGTCATCGGGTCTTCTAAGGATGTGGGGCCAAAGCCTTTTTTCGGGTATTGTCTCAGTAAAGACTGCCACTGCTTCAAAATGGTCTGATTAAACCGTTCATCAATACCCAAGTGATAATATAGGCGATCGGCTTTCGCCAAATACTGAGGTAATTTTTCTGGCAACTCCCCAATCGGATAGGCTTCGTCTGCACCATACAATGCTTTTGCATCCTCCACACCGATGCGGTATCCACTCCAAACTTCCTTTTCCCACTCCTTCGGTTGCACAAACAAAACAAACCGGTGTTCCTCATGGTGAGGGGCTAAAACCGCCACCGCTTCCGGTTCATTAAACCCCGTCAGATAGAAAAAATCACTATCCTGGCGAAACGGATACTCCACATCATGGTGCATGACGGCCAACGGAGCGCTGCGAAAAATGGCCGTACTCCCTGGCATTTGAGCCATTAATCTTTCCCGACGTTGACGATATTCATCTTGCAGTTGTACCGAAACGGCCTCGGAGAGGGATGATACCACGCTAATTAGACCTCCTTTGATGACTAGGTTAAATATTAAGTCAATTTTCCATGCATTTATCTTAATAGCGCTTCGGATCAAAGGGGGTTATCGTCCTAATGTAGCCGGATTACCGAAGTCAAAGAGTCCGGCGATACAACCGGTCATGAGGGTGGCGAGAGTGGCGGCCCAGAGGGCTTTGAAGCCGAGGGAAGAGACTTCGGAGCGCCGTTCGGGAATCAGGGAAGAGAGTCCACCAACAAAGATGCCATAGGAGGCAAAGTGGGTAAAGCCACAGAGAACATAGCTGACGATGAGCATGGCGCGATCGCTAATGGCTCCAGTGCGGCTAAGATTAGCAAGACTAATATAGGGTGGCACATTGGTTTCAAAGACGCGACGACCGATAATCACGGAAGCTTGCCAAATCTCGTTAATATCTAGGGAAACTCCTGTGAGAATGGTCAAGGGGAAGAACAGGAAGCCCATAATATTTTGCAGGGTGACCACTTGAAAGACAGTACCGACTGGTGCAGGTAATCCGGATAAGCTATCAAATCCCATGTTAATTAGGGCGACTAAGCCCAAAATGGCGATAATGACCGCCGCAATACCCACAGCCATTTTCACCCCATCTAAGGCTCCCATAATCAGGCTGTCCATGGGATTAGGGCGTTTTTCCGGGTCTTCTTCCGGTTCTTCGGGAATTTTGCCCAGGGTTTCCGGTGTTCCGGTTTCGGGAACCAGGATTTTGGCAATTACGAAGCAAGCAGGAATGGTCATAATGGAAGCGGAGACCAAATGACCGGCAATGGAGGGAAAGACGGGGCGCAAAAATCCGGCATAGAGTCCGAGGACAGAGGAAGCGATGGAGCCAAAGCAACTGGTGAGAATGGCACAGATTTCGCTACGGGTCATTTTAGCGAGGAAGGGTTTAACGGCGATCGCCGATTCAATACCCACAAAAATATTAGCGGCTCCTGATAGGGACTCTGCCCCGCTAATTTTCATCGTTTTCTGGAAAATTTGGGCGAAGACCTTCACAATCGGTTGAATAATATTCAATCGATAGAGCAGAGCCACTAAAGCGGAAAAGAAGACCACTTGCGGTAGAGAGCGAAAGGCGAAGATATAGCCCGGATTGAGATTATCCGAACCTAGGGTATCTCCAGGAACGGCTACATAGGGTTGACCCACTGCCCGCATGATCCACCGTCCGGCTGGCCCCGGGCCAACCACCCGGTTGGGATCGGGCACAAAGGCGGACGTATCCCCCCCAAATAGGAAGCGAGCGCCCGCTTCTGAAGCGTCTAAGAGGGCATTGAGCAGATTATTGAGTTGGGCAATGAGGTCGCGGGTAGGGAGGACGAAAACGAGCAGTCCAATAATCAGTTGTAGACTAATCCCAAAGATAATGGTTTTCCAGGGAACCACTTTCCGGTCTTCGGAACCCACCCAAGCGATCAGACATAAGACGACGATTCCGAGGGCGGAGATTAGGTTTAAGATGGGGTTCATGGGCAGAGTGCTTCCTTACAGTAGCCAGCCAATCCGGTGAGTTCACACCAATTTGACTATTATCAGACTCTGGAATTAGACCGATGTCAAGTCCAGAATGGCCCTAATCGATGAAAAATTGAGGTTAAGGGGTTTAAGCTTAGGATATAAGCACTCCGTTGGTTTAGGGAGAATTTGAGGTTTATGGAAGCGTTTGAGATTAATCCACCGGCTTGGACAGAGCAGGCGACCCATGCGTTTAAGTTTTGTTGTCCTCGTTGTGCGGCGACTTCTAGGGAAGCCGAGCGGGTTTGGTTAAATCGGCGATCGCCTGTTTATACGGAAGGTCATCGCCGCAAATGGCAAGAGTTCTATCTCTGTGAATGTGGGCAAGCTTGGTGGGGTTGGAGCGATGAACGACCGCCTTCAGAGTTAGCAGGGGGCGATCGTCCTCAACCCGAACCGCCTAATCCGTTTGAGGGATTTTAGGTCGGGAGGATTATTGATCGACGGCGACTTGGGGCAAACCCATGCTGTAATTGACTGCCCGGCTTTCCAGGTTATAGCTGAGTTCTCCTTTCTGAAGGAGCGATCGGACAAAATGCTCCAAATCCGAGCCAATCCGACGCAGATTATACTCCGTCAAATCCTGGCCCTCATAAGCCGCCACCAACTCCTCAAATTTCCCATAGACCGCTTTCAGCGCCGAATCTGTCCAATTCAACTCATTATCCGGATCGACATCCAGAGTCAGCATATTTTCAGAAGGATTCAGTTCCTCCTTCTCAATAACAGCCGTAAAAATGCGGATATGGCGGGTCGTAGACTTCAGTAGCATATAATAGTCAATAAAAAAACAGCCTACAGGTATTCTGTCATTGCTCGGCAACGGACGCAATCTCTAAGCTATCTTAGGCAAGGGTGCAATTGTATTGATCTCCCAAACCCAATAACGCAGAGTCGTTTCCGCTTCCCTCATGGCCAAAACTAAACTCAAATCCAAAGGAAAAGCACCTAATCCAGCAACTCTAGTCAAACCACCGCCAACAAAAGAAGAACTAGCCGCCAAAAAACGCGAATCCGCCAACGCTCGCAAAAAGTTCAATGGAGTCCTCGGACAGGCGATCGGTATTGGTTCAGTTTTTGGCTTAATTGCCTTTGCTGCCATGGGCGAACCCTCATTTTTTGTCGTCGGATTATTTGGAATTGCTGTTCTCATATTTTCCTTGAACTATCCCATTCAAGCTCTATGGGCCTTCTATATCTATATGCCCTTTAGCGGTACTTTTGTCTATTGGGTAGGAGGAGGGAATGCCCTCCTTCACCTAGCAAAAGATGCGTTCTACATTCCCGGATTAATGGGCATCTATCAATATACAAAACGATATCGTTTACCCTTCCTTGTGCCCAAAGCTTTAGTTCCCTTCATGTTCGCTCTGTTAGCTTATTGTATATTTGTCATTCTAGCAATCAATACAACTGAAAGAATATACAAAGGGGATAAACCTATTTTATTAGGCATTTTAGGCTTAAAAGTTTTTATGGGATATATTCCCTTAATTAGTTGTGGATTTTATATGATTCGGGGAAAAAAAGAATTGCTCTGGATCACGCGCTTAACCACAATTCTTGCAATTATTACTTGTGTTCTCTGTTTGATGCAATATCAAATGCTTTCATCTGGTACATGCAACGGAACACGCGGTGCGACAGGAGATGCTTTGTTTAAGGCAGATATTGAAGCCAAATGTTTAGTGGGAGGCTCTTTAACCTTCAGTCCATCACAAAATCAAATTCGTCTTCCCAGCACCCTACCTTCCCCTTGGCACTGGGGTTGGTACATGATTTGTAGTGCCTTTTTTACGTTTGCCACCGCTTTTTGCGATCCTTCTCTTCCCTGGCAAATGGCTGGATTTGTTGGCATGGGTTTAAACTTCGTTTGTTCTGTAATTTCAGGGCAACGAATTGCCACAATGCTTGTACCAGTAGTAACGATTATTTTACTGGTGCTGACGGGTCAAGTTGCCAACCTAAAACGATTTATTCCCATTGCATTGGGATTGACCTTGCTATTGGGAGGTGCTGCTGTAGCATTCCCCGATGTTGTGCAAGAAAGATGGGATAGTTTAATCGGTCGAGTCGGTGCATCTAACCCCGCAGATTTTATTGCTGAACAAGCAGAAAGTTCTGCCAAGAGAGCTGGTTTATTTGGCAATGGATTAGGACGTGCAACTAACTCTGCTAGAGCATTTGGGAGGACTTTTTTGGTGGAAACATGGTTTCCAAAAATACTATTTGAACTTGGGAAGCCAGGGCTGACGTTGTTTTTGTTGATGGTTACAGTTCTCACCTGGGAAACGTTTAAATCTTATCGTTCGGTGAAAGATAAAAGCTTACGAAACTTTGGCGCTTGCTTCTGGGTATTTATTTTAATTATCAGTTACCAAACCTATTGGTATCCTCTGGATACTGATCCGGTGTGTGTCTACTATTGGTTGTTTGCTGGCATTACGTTAAAGTTACCCGCCATTGACAAGGAGGAACAGAAGAAAAAGCAAGAGTTGGAAGCGCTGCTGGAAGCACAAGCCGATCCGAAAAAACGCAAGAAATCTAAATCTAAATCGGCTAAATCTGGCAAAAATGGGCGTAAATCGAGTAAAAAGAGGAGATAGTATTCCTATACTTAGAGTCATTAACTATGAATTTACCTTTTCTTTCTGTAATTATTCCTACCTATGGACGTGAGGAACCCTTACGCGATAGTATCCAGGATGTCCTCAAGCAGGATTATCCCCATTTTGAGCTGATAGTCGTCGATCAAACCGCCGAGCATAAACCGGAAGTGCAAGCGTTTTTGAATGAGATGGCTAATTCAGGTAAAATTAAGCTATTTCGAGTGAATTGGGCGAGTTTACCCGGAGCGCGAAATTATGCGGTACGGCGCTCTAGTGGGGATGTGGTGCTGTTTATTGATGATGATGTGGTGTTACCGGAAGGGTATTTGATGGCCCATGCTCGCAATTACGATCGCCCCGAAGTCGGCGCTGTAGCTGGTCGCGTTTTTGACCGCATGAAGTTGGGCGAGTCTCAGGATGGTTACACCATTGAAGACTTACCCCCCCAAGCCTTCGATCCCGGCATTGCTTGGTATCACATTGATTTAGTCCATACCACGAAAGCTCAGGAAGTCATTTCTGCACGGGGGTGTAATATGTCCTTCCGGCGTGATATTTTTAGCAAACATGGCTTAGAATTTGATGAGCGATTTCGCGGTAGTGCGGTGCGGGAAGAGTCCGATTTTTGCTTGCGCTTGCGCCAGACCGGATACAAAATCTGGTACGATCCAGAGGCCAATTTGGTGCATTTAGGGGAAGAAACGGGAGGATGTCACGATATTTCTACGCGATCGCTAGAATATCAGATTACCTTCTACCATAACCACTTTCTCATGGGACTCAAAAATTTGACCGTCGGTCAGCAAGTCCGGTTCTTTAGCAAGTTATTTGACTGCCACGTTTTAGGTCATCCTCCCTGCAATAAAAGTGGTTCCCCCCTCAAAATCGTCAGTCGCGCAGGGTTCTACACCATGGGTTACTTCAGTGCTTGGCAAACTCGACTCAAAACTCTCTGGAAAACCGGACAAATGTATAGCCAGCAAGACGAAAAATGGACAACTTCTAAATCGGTTTAATGGTGTTATTGGACTCTAGACTATCATGAAAATCTTAATCGCCAGCCACACCTATATTGTCGATCTCAACCGCGAGAAACTGAGAAAATTAGCCCAACTCGATCCCACCATAGAAGTAACCGTCGTTGTCCCCAAACGATGGCGACCGGGAGGCGTACAAAATAAGATTATTGAAACTCAACCCGTCGATGAGGGTAATTTTCGGGTTGTGCCCTTGTCTAACTTTAGTGAAAATAACCAAGGGCTATTAACCTTTGGTCTAGATTTAGTGCAACTGCTAAAAACATTCAAGCCCAATATCTTGCAGACCGAACAAGGCGCAAAAGCCTTTAGTCATGCAGAATTGATTACTCTCAATAAGCAACTAAACCTGAAAGCTAAAAATGTATTTTTCACCTGGTGGAACTTACCCTATGAAGTTAAGTTTCCCATCTCTGTGTTAGAGGGTTTTAATCTGAAAAATTCCCACGGAATCATATCGGGAAACCAAGACGGAGCGGATGTTCTGCGCGATCATGGCTATGATGGCCCCATTAAAGTCATGCCCCAACTGGGGGTAGATGAGCAATTATTTTCCCCCCAAGAGCAACCAGAGTTAAGAATATCATTGGGCATTAAGCCGGATGAATTTGTGGTGGGTTTTGTGGGGCGATTTGTGGAAGAAAAAGGACTTTTAACCCTCTTCACAGCCTTAAAAGGAATTACAGAACATCCCTGGAAATGGGTGTTGCTCGGTCGCGGTGATTTGAAGCAAGAGATTTTAAACAAGGCTTCAGAATTTGGCTTACGAGACCGGCTTGTTTTTGTGGAAAGTGTCCCCCACGATCAAGTTTATCGCTATATTAATTTAATGGATGTCTTGGTTTTACCCTCTGAGACGACCTATAAGTTTAAAACCTTAACAGCAGCCGGTTGGAAAGAACAGTTCGGCCATGTTCTAATTGAAGCAATGTCCTGTAAAGTTCCGGTCATTGGTTCAGATTCTGGGGAAATTCCCCATGTGATTGAGGAAGCGGGATTAATTTTTCCAGAAGCGAATGTAGATGGTTTGCGAAACTGTTTGCGTCAAATGATGGAAAATCAAGACTTACGGCAAGATTTAGCGCAAAAAGGTTACGAACGGGCTATGCTTCACTATACCAATACGGCTTTGGCAAAACAACAATTATCGTTTTATGAACAGTTGCTTGCCTAAATTTTAAGTGGATATCTTGCCCTCTCCCTATATCCCTCTCCCTTGGGAGAGGGACTTCTCTCCCCTTCTCCCTTCGACTTCGCTCAGGGCAGCGCCTGCGGGAGAAGGGGCTGGGGGATGAGGGGAGATTTTGTACATATGCTATAAATTTCTATACTCTTAACTATAATGCGCGTTTTACAAATTGTTCCTTCGATTTCTCTGGTCTATGGTGGCCCCAGTCAGATGGTCAAAGGGTTGTCTGCGGCCTTGAGTGATGCGGGTATTGAAGTAACTATTCTAACTACAGATTCCAATGGCGATACGGGAGAAGCGCCTTTAGATGTGCCTCTAGACCGCCCTGTGGAAGAAAATGGTTATCACATTCGTTACTTTCGCTGCTCTCCCTTCCGACGCTACAAGTTTTCCCTAGATTTATTAAACTGGCTGTCTGAACATGCCTCAGAGTATGATATTGCCCATATTCATGCCCTGTTTTCTCCCGTCAGTTCGGCGGCAGCTACTATTGCCCGACGGAAAAAAATCCCCTATCTGATGCGTCCTTTGGGCACTTTAGATCCAGCAGATTTACGCAAAAAACGACAGCTTAAACGCCTCTATACGGCGCTGTGGGAAAAGCCTAATATTGCTGGAGCAGCCGCCATCCATTTTACCAGCAGCATTGAAGCGAAAATTTCCGATCGCTTCGGAACCGATACCCCTAGCGTAGTGGTTCCCTTGGGTGTACAACTGCCCCAACTGCCAGAACCGGGAAAAGCCAGAGCCAACCTGAACATCCCCCCAGATAAACCCCTGATTCTCTATATGTCGAGAATTGACCCGAAAAAGGGCTTAGATTTGCTCCTTCCTGCCCTGGAAACCCTGGTAAATGAAAAATTTGAGTTTGAATTCATTTTAGCGGGCGGAAATCCTCAAAATACCGCCTATGTGGAGCAAATTAAACAGCAAATCCAATCCTCGCCTTTAGCCCCTTGTACCCAGTTTCCAGGGTTTGTCACGGGTGAGGAGAAAGCAGCACTGTTGCGGGACGCGGATCTGTTTGTGTTGCCTTCCTACTATGAGAATTTTGGCATTGCGGTAGCCGAAGCGATCGCCTCTGGAACTGCTGTCGTCATCTCCACAGGGGTTTATATTTGGGAAGATATTCAAAGATCGGCGGCTGGCTGGGTGTGTGGTTGTGATGTCAATTCTTTAACGGATAGTTTACGACTGGCTCTGAGCGATCGCCAAGAACGACTGAAACGGGGAGCAGCAGGCGCAGACTATGCGAAAACTCACTATAGCTGGCCGGCGATCGCTCAACAAATGATCGGTGTTTATCAAGAATTTCTTTAAAATCAGTCTTCATACAATCATGTAGCCTGGAGATAGAATATAATAGAATATAAAGAGTTTATTCGTTAATTGGCAGAGATCGTGATACTCTCAAATTTTTCTAGAAAACTTAACTATTTCTCTAGGGCTGCTAAAGAAATAGGTTATGGAAAATTTTTATACCGCTATGGATTGCGTGGATTCCATAAGATAATCAAAGTCAATCAGAAAATGGTTTTATTCAATAATGTACCCATGATCTTGCCTTTTGGCAGTCAGTTTGGTACAGAGCTTTTTCTGAAAAAAGAGAAACTAGATTGGGGATCGGAAGCTGTATTAACTCGATTTTTAGATAAAGAGAAGAGCTTTATTGATATCGGGGCAAATATTGGATACTATACCTTGCTGGCGGCTCCATTATCCCGTGAGGTTTATGCATTTGAACCCGATCCAAGAGTTATTAAAACTTTAGAAGAAAACATTTCACAATTTCAAAATTGTCACATTATTAGAGAGGCACTTTATTCTGAAGCTGGCACGATGGAAATTTCTTTGAACTCTATGCCTGAACTGAACTCACTAGTCAGGACAGACAATGAAGGGAAAAAGATGATCGTTAAAGTTAACACGTTAGATAACTTGATGTCAGAATATCCATCTTTAAAAGTTTCAGGTATTAAGACAGATGCTGAAGGGGCGGATTTTGAAATTTTATTAGGTGGAAAAAATTTGCTGATCCGAGATCAACCCTTAGTTTTATCAGAGGCTTACCCCAATAAAAATCTACTCAACTTTATCGAATCAATTGGATTTACCTGTTATGCTTTTGCTAAACCTAAAAATCAAGAGGTTTATCCGTCAAATGCCAAATTTATTAAAATTGAAAAACAACCTAATAATTACCGCATTAAAATGATTTTCATCGTCCCTGCTAGACTAGCAACAGAGTTTCAAACCTTAGCATGTGTCTAATACAGCACTTTCCACAAAGCATTCGGCGTTTACGAACACTTCACCCCATAATCCACTTAAAATACTGTCCTGGTTTTCCCACACTCTGCTCCATCAGCTCCCTATAGTACAAACATCAGGTTAGAGACAGAACCGAGATCACCGATCTCCAGGAGATCCATCACATCGCATCTCCACTTGCGCTCACCGTCATCTAGGACATCTCTAGAGCATCCTAGAACTAGAGGCTAAACCATCCAGATGCAAGCCCTAACCTGTCGTATGCTTTTGTATTTCCTGCCGAGGAACTCAAACCATGAAAGTCCGATGGAAAACCTTAATCCCCAGGATAACCCTCTGGTTAGCCCTAGAAATCGTTCTCAGTTGCTTAGGACTCGATCATCTCGCCGATTACAGCGAGTATGTCTTGGAAAAGAAAACCGTCACCCTATTGGTAATGGGTAATTAAGTAATAAGTCATCAGTCATCAGTCATATCAAATCCGGTTAAACAGTTGTCATTGCGATCGCAGCGAAGCATTCGCGCTTCTCGCAAGCTTCGCTTTCATGTTCGCGAAGCGGAAACGCCAAGATTCGGGGATTGTGCGATTGCTTCATTCCACTGCGTTCCATTCGCAATGACATACTGTAACTGATTCTTCGGATTTGATATAAGCGATCTCCGCGTCCCCAATCCTAGACTTTCTGCAACCGATCCATTACTATACAACTAAGCAATAATTTTCGAGCTTAGTCATGAAACCGATCAAACTCCTCGCCATGGGCGCTCTGGTAGTCTGTCTAACCGTCCTCAGCCTCTGCGCTCCCCAGACAGCCCTCGCCAATCCCAATCCCAGTCAACTCTCCCATGCCATCGAAGAAATTGAAAACCTAGATGCCATGCGCTCTGGGTTAGCCTCAACCCTCAAAGATAAGACCGAAACCATCACCCCGGAAACCTTCAAACAAGTCTGTAAACCCGTAGGCATGAAAGCCCAAAAACTGAGCCAAGAAAATGGATGGCAAGTCAAACAAATGGCCACCAAATACCGTAACCCCGCTCATACTCCAGACACCCCAGAAGCAGAAGCCGCCCTTGCACTGCTCGATAGCCATCCAGAACTAATGGGATTCTGGCAAGATGAAACCCTCAATGGTGAATCCGGACGGCGCTACTATCGCCGCATTAACGTAGAAGCCACCTGTTTAGGCTGTCATGGAGCAAAAGCAGCACGACCAGAATTTGTCAAACAAAACTATCCCCAAGATTTAGCCTATGACTTTAAGGTAGGGGATCTTCGCGGCATGTACGCTGTCTTTATTCCCGATGATGTTGCTTCTGAATCCAAATGAAAGCACTTAAACCCCACCGAGGAAGACGCTGGCTAGTGGCTCTTTTAGCCGCTCTGCTCTTCCTCCTTCCTTCTACGCTCCTGGTTTCCCAACCCGCATCGGCCCTCATTCGCCAACAAGTGGAAGCACCGGGACAAACTCTCTATCAATCTCGCCATAGCTTGCGAGATGGGAGGGGCAAAACCTGGCAAGTGATTCTGTTTAAGCGGATCAAAGTGGGAGAATTAGCCAATGTTCAGTTACGTTTAGTGGGATTTCCCAATGAAACCGTATTTCAACATCCCGCTTCTCTAACGCTAAAAGATAGTCAGGGTAACCGGTTGAGTGCTTCTGATGTTTTTGCAGATCAGGCTCCTGCCCCCAATGTGGGACAGTATGAGTTAACGGATATCCTAGAGTCAGTTTCGGCTTCGGGTTCCCTAGAGTTGTCTTTGCCGGTGGAAGATGGGGAAATACGGATTTCTATTCCTTCGGTGATTATTTTGGAATGGCAGTATTTAGCCCGTGAGTATTAATTTCCCTTTCCACTCACAGAGGTGAAAAATTTTTCGCCCCCATCCCCCCATCCCCCCATCCACCACTCTCTCGCCCAAAGCGCTGTAAGTCTGCTGTACAATCAATAAGCAGCTTCAGACAAACATAGGCTTATGGTGATGGGATATCGTCGATGGATAGGAGTGGTAATGGTGGTGATGGCGATCGCCTTATCTGCCTGTAGTCCGACCCCATTTCGCACCTCTGCGGCCGAAGTACCCCAACTGGTGCAAGCCATTCTCAGCGATCCCAAAACCTTTAACTACGCCCTCAGTCAAGAATCTCCGAATATCTTTGGACTCACCTATGAAGGACTGGTAGAAACCAATGGATTAACTGGGGAAATTGAACCCGGATTAGCCGAATCTTGGCAAATTTCCAATGAAGGTAAGCGTATTGTCTTTACCCTCCGGGAGGGTTTGCAATGGTCAGATGGCTATCCCCTCACGGCTGATGATGTGGTGTTTAGCTACAACGATGTGTATCTTAATGATGCTATTCCCACCTCTGCCCGATTTGTGTTGCTCATTGGAGAAAGTCGCGCTCTACCGACTGTAAGGAAATTAGGCGATCGCCAAGTCGAGTTTGCGATTCCTGAACCCTTTGCCCCGTTTTTACGCAGTACCGGCTTACCCATTTTACCCGCCCATGTCTTAAAAGAAACCATAGACACTAAAGATTCCCAAGGTAATCCCATCTTCCTCTCCACCTGGGGAACAGACACACCTGTGGAAAAAATCGTAGTTAATGGAGCCTATCAACTAGAACGATATAATACAACTCAACGGGTGATTTTCAAGCGAAATCCCTACTATTGGAAAACCAATGAACAGGGCGATCGCCTACCCTATATTGAACAGATTATTTGGCAAATTGTCGAATCCACCGATACCAACTTTCTCCAATTTCGTTCCGGCAGTTTAGATTTAGTCGATGTTTCTCCTGACTATTTTTCCCTGCTCAAAAAAGAAGAAAACCGGGGCAAATTTACCATTTATGGCAGAGAACCCACCCTCAGTTCTGTCTTTGTTACCTTTAACTTAAATAAGGCCAGTCGCGATGGCAAGCCATTAGTCGATCCCGTCAAATCCCGATGGTTTAATGAAGTAAAATTTCGCCAGGCGATCGCCTACGCCCTCGACCGACAAACCATGGTCAATAATATCTATCGGGGCTTAGGAGAACCCCAATACTCTAATATTCCCGTGCAAAGTCCCTACTATCTCTCACCAGAAGAAGGCTTAAAAATCTATGACTTTAATCAAGAAAAAGCAAAATCCCTCTTACAAGAAGCCGGTTTTCAGTATAACAGCCAGGGACAATTAGAAGACGATCTCGGTAATCCCGTTCGTTTTACCCTTCTCACCAATGCAGGCAATAAAATTCGAGAAGCATTAGGAGTACAAATCAAACAAGATTTAAGCAAAATTGGCATTCAAGTCGATTTCCAACCCATCGCCTTTAGTACCCTCGTCGATAAACTCGGTAATACCCTAGATTGGGATGCCCACATCATCGGCTTTGGAGGAGGTGGGGTAGAACCCAATAATAGCGCCAATGTCTGGTCTTTGGAGGGTTCCTTGCATAGTTTTAACCAACAACCCCAAGCCGGACAACCCCCCATCGACGGTTGGAGACCTGACCCTTGGGAGCAGAAAATTGCCGATCTCTACATTAAAGGAGCGCAAGAATTAGATGAAAAGAAGCGTAAGCAAATTTATGGAGAAGTGCAGCAACTCATTCAGGAAAATTTGCCCTATATTTATTTGGTGAATCAACTCTCAATGACGGCCGTTCGCGATCGCATTCAACCCATTCAATATTCTGCCCTGGGTGGGGCACTCTGGAATCTCGATCAACTCAAGATTGTTGATGAGTAATGAGTCATAAATAATGAATACAGAAGAACTACACAGCCTTTTAGAAGCAGTAGCCGGGGGGAAAATGACTCCGGAATCTGCTCTCAATAAACTCAAATACTTTGATTTTGAACCCCTTTCTGCAAGTGCAGAAGAAGATCAGTTTGCTCGTATTGACCATCATCGTGCCCTGAGAACCGGTTTCCCAGAGGTCATATGGGGGCCGGGAAAAACTCCCGATCAAATCGCCCAGATTATGAATACCCTACGTCAGAACAACCCAGTGGTGATGGCCACTCGCATTGAACCCGATGTGTATCAAGAATTAGACGATCGCATACCCCATCTAATCTACTATCCCATGGCTCGGATTTGTGCGATCGGTACTCCCCAAATTCATCACCCCGGTATCATCGGTATCCTCTCCGCCGGAACCGCCGATTTAGCCGTTGCCGAAGAAGCCGCCATGACTGCCGAACTCTCCGGCTTTCGCGTTCAACGGCTGTGGGATGTCGGTGTCGCCGGTATCCATCGCCTCCTCAGCAATCGTGCTGTTTTAGACCAAGCCCATGTCTTAATTGTCGTCGCTGGCATGGAAGGCGCTCTACCCAGTGTCGTCGCCGGTTTAGTCGCATCTCCTGTCATTGCCGTACCCACCAGCATCGGTTACGGAGCCAGTTTCAACGGGTTAGCCCCCCTACTCACCATGCTCAACTCCTGTGCCGCAGGCATCGGAGTCGTCAATATAGATAATGGATTTGGAGCCGCCATTTTAGCCGGCCAAATCCTCAGAACAGCTCAACGGTTATAGGGTATTCGCTCTTAATTTTCGCTCTTAATTACTCTGCCTGACGCTGTTTCTTTAACTGAAAATAAGCCTCCATCACTTGACGCACTTTAGGAGCAGCAAACTTACCGCCACCCCCTCCGGAGTTTTCCCCAAAGGCCACAATCACCACTTCTGGATTATCTAAAGGAGCATATCCCCCATACCAAGCATGGGATAAACGGGGGGGATCTTCAGCCGTTCCCGTCTTCCCCGCATTAATCGGTAAAGACAGGCTATTCATTACCCCTCCCGTTCCCGCACTCACCACTTGACGCAGGCCATCTTGCAAGATTTGAACAGTAATGGGACTTAGACCTAAAGACTCTCGCCAAATACGATCATCTCCATCTTGTTTGACTAAGTGAGGTTTCACTAAATCTCCTCCATTAGCCACTACTGCAAACATGACGGCGACTTGTAGAGGAGAAGACAATAAAAATCCTTGGCCAATGGACATATTCACCGTATCGCCTACAAACCACTCATAACCGATATTTTCTCGCTTCCAAGCATCATCAGCGACTAAACCGGCTGCTTCTTCCTGCTCTAATTCAATCCCGGTTTTGCGCCCAAATCCAAATCTTCTTGTCCAGTCAATTAGGATTTCTCCGCCAATTCCTTGGGCAATTTGATAGAAAAAGGTATCACTACTCCAGGCCATGGCTCCCCTGAAGTCTAACGGCCCAAAACCAGCGCGGTTCCAGTCCCAGAATTTAATCCCGCCAACCTGAACATAGGGAAAGGTTCCCAAAACGGTGTAGGGAGAGAAGATTCCCGATTCAATAGCTGCTGCGGTGGTGACAATCTTGAAGGTAGAAGCCGGGGGAAACCCTTGCAGGGCACGGTTCACAAAGGGATGGTCTCTACCTTGTACTTCTTTCCATTGATCCTCACTAATGCGCCCAGAGAAGATGTTGGGGTCAAATTTGGGATTACTAGCCATGGCTAAGACTTCGCCATTTTGGGGATTCATGGCCACGATCGCCCCTTTATTATCTCCTAGAGCTGCTTCTGCCGCCATTTGCAGGTCTAAATCCAAGGTTAACTGTACATCATCGCCCGCTTGAGCGGCTTTATGATCGAGGATGCGTACCACTTGCCCTTTGCTGTCTACTTCCACTTCTCGACCGCCCCATCCTCCCCGCAGTTCTTCTTCTAGGGCGGCTTCAATGCCCATTTGCCCGACAATATCGCCGAGGCGATAGCCTTCATTTTCTGTTTTCTCTAAGTCTTCTTCGTTAATTTCTCCGGTATAGCCTAAAACATGAGAAGCGACTTCTTTATAAGGATATTCCCGCGCTGCTTCCACATCCACTTCTATCCCTTCGAGTTCCCGACTATATTCGGCTAGGGCTGTCACTTCTTCGGCGGTGAGTCCTCTGGCAATCCGCAAGAGGTAGGGAGAGCTGTATTCTGCTTTATCCAGGCGGTTTTGAATTTCTGATTCGGGAATGTTGAGGATTTCCGAGAGCCGTTTGAGGGTGGTGGGCCATTCGGTTTTACGGCTGGCGAGGGGCCAAAGATAGACGGAGTGAGAAAGGCTACTACCGGCCAGAATCTTGCCATGGCGATCGAGTATTTTACCTCTTCCGGGGTGTTTGGGAATGACGCGAATGCGGTTATTTTTGGCTTCTTGTTCGTAGGTTTTCCCTTGGAGCAGTTGCAAATGTACCAGCCGAGTCCCAATGCCCCCCATCAAGCCGAGGGTAATCAGAAGTAAGAGGACTAATCCTTGGTAGTTACGCCCAGTGGTACGCTCCGTAGTGTGGGTTGTGGGAATGGGACGGGACTTGGTTAAGAGCATAAAGTGTTCAATCTTAAAGGGTTAGAATAGGAAGCACCAAAGGTTTATAGATTAACAGCTTAATCGATGATGGTTAGAACGGTTGAGGAACTTTGAGATCATTCGTGCCTATTGTAAAGCAATTTTACTTAAATTCAAAAGATTTTTTACGGTTTCCTGGATTTATATTGACATATAAGCCAAAATATGGTATTAGAGTTATCTTATCATGAAGAAACTACAAAGAGTCGATTGCGAGGCAACCAAGCCCTCCGCTAAAATGCTCTCAGGTCAGTTAGGGACGCATTGCCTTGCGATGCCCCTCAATTGAATGCTTAACCTGAGTCAATAAGATTATTGAGTATATGTTTGATGCCCTCGCCGATCGCCTAGAGTCTGCCTGGAAAAGCCTCCGGGGACAAGATAAAATTAGTCAGAACAATATTAAGGAAGCCTTGCGGGAAGTCCGTCGCGCTTTGCTCGAAGCCGATGTAAATCTGCAAGTGGTGAAGAATTTTATTGCGGAGGTCGAGTCCAAGGCTCAAGGGGCCGAAGTGGTGAGCGGGGTACGCCCAGATCAGCAGTTCATCAAGATTGTTTATGATGAGCTGGTGGCGGTGATGGGGGGCGAGAATGAACCCCTAGCGAACGCGGAAAAGGCTCCGACAGTGGTGTTGATGGCGGGGTTGCAAGGAACGGGGAAAACCACCGCATCGGCGAAGTTGGCCCTATATTTGCGGAAACAGGAACGCTCTTGTCAGTTGGTGGCAACGGATGTCTATCGTCCGGCGGCGATCGATCAGTTGATGACGTTGGGTAAACAAATTGATGTGCCGGTGTTTGAGCTGGGATCGGATGTCAATCCGGTAGAGATTGCCCGGCAAGGGGTAGAGAAGGCCAAGGCGGAAGGAATCGATACGGTCATTATTGATACGGCGGGTCGGCTGCAAATTGATGCCGATATGATGACCGAGTTGGCAGACATTAAAGCGGCCGTGAATCCCCAAGAGACGCTGTTGGTGGTGGATGCGATGATGGGTCAGGAGGCGGCGAATCTGACCCATACCTTCCATGAACAGATTGGGATTACCGGGGCGATCTTAACCAAGATGGATGGGGATAGTCGCGGGGGTGCAGCCCTGTCCGTGCGGCGAATTTCCGGCAAACCGATTAAGTTTATCGGCGTTGGGGAGAAGGTAGAGGCTCTGCAACCGTTTTATCCGGAGCGCATGGCTTCTCGGATTTTGGGGATGGGCGATGTGCTGACTCTGGTGGAGAAGGCTCAGGAAGAGGTGGATTTGGCCGATGCGGCCAAGATGCAGGAGAAGATTCTTTCGGCCCAGTTTGATTTTACTGATTTCCTCAAGCAGACCCGGCTGATGAAAAGTATGGGGTCTCTGGGGGGTCTGATGAAGATGATCCCAGGGATGGGCAAGTTGAATGCGGATCAGTTGGAGCAGGGTGAGTTGCAGTTGAAGCGATCGGAGGCGATGATTGGTTCAATGACCACCGAGGAGCGCAAGAATCCGGATTTGTTGTCGAGTTCTCCAAGTCGTCGGCGGCGCATTGCCAAGGGGTCTGGCCATTCGGAGAAGGATGTGAGTAAGCTGGTGAGTGATTTCCAAAAGATGCGATCGATGATGCAGCAGATGGGCCAGGGCCAGTTTCCGGGTTTACCAGGGGCATTCCCTGGAGGAGGCGGTGGCCCTGGGATGTTCGGGGGAGGACGGCCTCCGGCTCCGGGTTGGCAAGGCTATGGTGGAGCGCCCAAGAAGAAGAAGAAAAAGAAAAAGAAGGGGTTTGGCAATTTGTAGGTTGGGTTGAACAGCAGTGAAACCCAACCAAGCGTCTGACTTTGTTGGGTTTTCCGCAAAGCGGACATACACGCTTCCTCAACCCATAGGAAATTAATTCAAATTTTATGCTAATCGAGTTTAGCGTTACTAACTATCGCTCAATTAATGAATGTCAAACTTTAAGTCTGGTGGCTTCTGAGGATGTGGATAATTTCCGGGAAAGCCATACCTTTGCTGCGCCCAATTCTAAGGATTTACACTTGCTCAAGAGTACAGCAATTTATGGCCCCAATGCCTCTGGAAAAAGTAATTTAGTTCGCGCTCTGAAAACGCTTCAGAATATTGTCATAAATTCCGCTAGTCGAATGCAAGAGGGAGATGAATTTGATGTTCAGTCTTTTCTCCTGGAATATGAGATCGAACAATCCCCATTTCGTATGGTCTTTCCTAATAGTATTACAGAATTCAAGATTCTTTTCATTCAAAATAGTATTCGCTATGAATATGGAGTTTGTTTATACAAAACTCATGTCATTGAAGAATGGTTAATTGCTTATCCAAAACAACGAGCGCAAACTTGGTTTACTCGCAAACATAATATTGAAAATAAAGACTTGAATCCTAGCGATCGCGGCTATGAATGGTCTTTTCCCAGCTTAAAAGGTGAAAAGCAACGGATCAAAGTGTTAGTGCGCCCCAATTCCTTGTTTTTATCCCATGCAGCTCAAAATAATCATCCTCAACTGCTAGAGGTGTTTAATTGGTTCAAGACGAATCTTAATGTAATTACAACGCTAGATTCTAAAAAAAAACATAGAGAGTATACAGCTCATAAATGTATTTCAGATCAAGATTTTAAGAAAAAAATAGTTGACTTATTAAATCAATCTAATAATGAAATTTCTAACATCAGTTTTAAAGATGAAAGAATTAGTTTTGCTTATAAACCCTATAAAAAAGGCACCTCTTCCCGTAATTCTTTTTCACTAAGTTGGTCTATCGATGATGAATCTGATGGAACACAACGATTATTTGAATTGGGGGGAGTATGGATTGAAGCGTTGCAAGAGGGGAAGGTCATCGCGATTGATGAACTCGAAAGGAGTCTGCATCCTACTTTAGCCCGTAGTTTGGTAGAAATGTTCCATAATCCAGAAACAAATCCCCATCATGCTCAGTTGATTTTTACTACCCATGATACCACGCTTTTAGACCAAGATTTGTTTCGCCAAGATCAAATTTGGTTTACGGAAAAAGATCGGCAAAAAACTCATTTATATTCACTCCTAGAATTTCGTCCCCGTGAGGATGAATCTTTGCAAAGAGGGTATTTACTGGGGCGCTATGGTGCGATTCCATTTGTGGGAGGTTTGAAGATTTAATCATGGCGCGTAAAGGCAAATCAGAGAATAATTTAAAACGTAAGAAGGGCGATCGAAAGCCAAAAGATTATTTTCTTATTGTGGTTGAGGGTAAGACAGAAGATCAATATTTTCAATCTTTGAAAGAAGAGCTGCAATTAGTGACGACTAAGATTGAAGTGGTTGCCGCGTCTGGAGGAAAGAGTGGTGATGCCAGAAAAGTGGTGCAAGAAGGGAAGCGGTTGCAAGAGAAGGAAAAACCCGATCGCCTCTATTGCGTGTTTGATGGCGATCGCCTAGAATTTGACGAAGCGTGTAAAATGACCAAGGATGATGAACCGATCTTTTCAATTCCCTGTTTCGATCTGTGGTTTTTACTACATTTCGAGTATACGAGTAGTCCATTGACCAGTGAGCAAGTATGCGACAAAGTGGACAGAATATTTAAAAAGCAGGAGATTCTTAAGCCTAATGAATCTTATGAAAAAGAAAAAGGTAGAGATTATTATACCTGTCTCCGAACAGAACAGGAGAGGGCTATTAAAGGAGCCAAACGGTTAATGAAAGAGCAAGAGGAGAATGACTCGAATAACCCGTTAACCAGGGTTCATCTATTGGTTGAAGAGCTAAAAAAGGTGAACAGGAGGTGAGGGGGATGAACCACAGAGACATGGAGGAACGGAGAGGATTTGTGTTCTAAATTGTTAATTATGGGTATAGCGGTGAAAAAATGGTAAGATTAGGAGTTGAGTGTCTAAAATCGAAAAGCTTAGTGCTGAAGGAAAGCGATGATTAAGTTACGATTGAAACGGTTTGGTAAGAAGCGGGAAGTGAGCTATCGGATTGTGGCGATGCCGAGTACGACTCGTCGAGAAGCTCGTCCTTTGGAAGAGTTGGGATTTTATAATCCGAGAACGGATGAGACTCGTCTTGATGTGCCGGGAATTGTACGGCGCTTGAAACAAGGCGCTCAACCGACTGATACTGTGCGTAACATTCTTGAAAAAGCGAATGTCTTTGAACAACTCAAAGCAACAACTGCGGAAAACTAATGATATGACAACACAATCGACTTCACCCACTCCAGATTATTTGGAGTTGGTGCGGATGCTGATTCATCCGTTTCTAGAGTTTCCAGAGGAGTTGAAGATCGATTGTGAGGTGTCTACGAGTAAACCTCTGGTCTGGATACGGGTGGCGTTTTCGTCGAAGGATAAGGCGAAGGTTTATGGCCGGGGTGGCCGGAATATAGAGGCGATTAAAACGGTGCTGTTAACGGCGGCTCAGGCCGCTGGACAGTCGGTTTATTTGGATGTGTATGGTGGGTTCCATGTGGCGGGCGATCGCCATGAGTCTCATGAACACCATGAGGAGGGTCAAGTCCGAGATCGGAGTAAACCGCGCAAACCCTCGCGACCGGAACCGCGTCGAGTTCAAGGGCCTTATCGCCGATGAGGACTAAAGGACTGGCAATTTGTTGCTTGGGTTGGGGTGGATGATGAGCAGTGAACAGGCAATCATTCAACTGCCGAGTCCCGATAGTGCGATCGCATTATCGGGAGTCCAAGGCGAGAACCTGAAAATCCTCAGTAGACAAACGGGAGCAACTGTGGTACTGAGGGGTCAGGAATTGCTGATTTCGGGCACAGCGAAACAGGTGGAGTTGTGTTCGGCTTTGGTGCGATCGCTCGAAGAGTTCTGGGGTAAGGGTAAGTTGCTCTCTGGTGTGGATGTCCTCACGGCCCGCCATGCTCTGGATACGGGCCGGCAGGACGAACACCAGGATCTGAAGAAAAATGTCCTCGCTCGTACCCGTCGAGGGGAGGAGATTCGGGCGAAAACCTTTGCCCAAAAGCGCTATGTGGAGTCAGTTCGTACCCAGGATTTGACGTTTTGTATTGGCCCAGCCGGAACCGGAAAAACCTATTTGGCGGCGGTGCTGGCAGTTAAAGCGCTGCTAGATAACCAGTATGAGCGCTTGATTTTGACTCGGCCGGCCGTGGAAGCGGGGGAAAAGTTGGGGTTTTTGCCTGGAGATCTGCAACAGAAGGTGAATCCGTTTCTGCGGCCGCTTTATGATGCCCTCTATGAGTTTATTGAACCGGAGAAGATTGGCAATTTGATGGATCGGGGAGTGATTGAGGTGGCTCCGTTGGCCTATATGCGCGGTCGGAGTTTGAATAATTCGTTTATTATTGTCGATGAGGCCCAGAATACGACTCCAGCTCAGATGAAGATGGTGTTGACGCGGCTGGGGTTTGGGTCGCGGATGGTGGTAACCGGGGATGTGACGCAAACGGATTTACCGGGAAATCAGCGATCGGGTTTGGCAGTGGCTGAGAATATTTTAAGGAATGTGGAAGGGGTTGGGTTTTGTAAGTTGACTCAAGCGGATGTAGTGCGTCATCCTTTGGTACAACGAATTGTCACGGCTTATGAACGCTATGAAAAGGCTCTTTAGGTTGGCGGTGCGTTGCGGCTAGGTCAATATTTATCGTGAAAACCGATGATTTATTGATGCCGCAACACACCCTACCGGGGGCGATACCATCATAGGTAGGGTGTGTTATGCGGCCAGAAAATGTCAATGGTTACAAATCAATGATATTTCCGCATAACGCACCGTCTGAATTATTGGTTCAATTCACATATTTATGGATGGTTTTTTTTGGTGGGGGTGGTGCGTTGCGGCAGGTCAATATTTTTCGTGAAAACCGATGATTTATCGATGCCGCAACACACCCTACGGGGGGCGATACCATCATAGGTAGGGTGTGTTATGCGGCCAGAAAATGTCAATGGTTACAAATCAATGATATTTCCGCATAACGCACCGTCTGAATTATTAGGGGTTTGTTGGTGGGCGTAGTGCGTTGCGGCAGGTCAATATTTTTCGTGAAAACCGATAATTTATCGATGCCGCAACACACCCTACCGGGGGCGATACCATCATAGGTAGAGTGTGTTATGCGGCCAGAAAATGTCAATGGTTACAAATCAATGATATTTCCGCATAACGCACCGTCTGAATTATTAGGGATTTTTTGGTGGGGGTGGTGCGTTGCGGCAGGTCAATATTTTTCGTGAAAACCGATGATTTATCGATAGTCTTGCGTGAGTTGTACGGGACTGACGGGGCTCGAACCCGCAACTTCCGCCGTGACAGGGCGGTGCTCTAACCAATTGAACTACAGTCCCTTGTGTAAGCCAATATCCATAGTTACATGATTTTTGGGGTTTGTCAAGGGTTTGGGGAATTTTTTTTGGGAATAGGGGAATGGGGGAATAGGGGAATGAGCAATCTTCCCATCCCCCGCTCCCTGTCAGGTGACGACTTCGATGTATTGGCTATCCATCAAAAATGCGCCTCCAGGAAAGCGAACGCCCCAATATCCTCCGGGACGACAGTCGAGAATTGTGCCTTGTTCACCGAGTTGAATGACATCGGGTGGACGGAGCATGGGCATGGGTTCTGCGGTTTTGACGTAGGGAGGCATGGCAATGACGCGCACGCGATCGCCGACTTGAAAGGTTTTGTTTTCACTCATGGTACTTGCCAAATCCGTTGATGGTAGGCTTGAGGATCAGCATAGGGATCGACTGGGGGATGATCGTGATCGTGGTGATGATGTCCATGTCCATGATCGTGGGAATGGGAATGATCGCCATCACCGAGGGCAGCTAACCGGAATTTGCATAACTCACAGTTCATCTGTACTTGTCCCAACTGGGTTTCAATTTCGCGATCGCGCACCAACTGCATTAAAAGAGGATCGATACCCATCTCAGATAAGCATACATGGTTAATCTCTGGAAATTCTTCCTGTTGTTGGGCAGTGATATCGGCGATTTTCTTCACCAATACCCCAGTGAATAAGAAATAGGGTAACACGATAATCCGCTTGGGCTGATAGAGTCGGGCGCGGCGAAATCCTTCTTCTAAACGGGGATGGGTAATGCCGATGAAACAGGTTTCGACGGTTTGATACCCGCTTCCTTCCCACACCATGCGAGCTAACTTGTAGACATCTCCATTGGCATCGGGATCGCTCGATCCGCGCCCCACAAACAGGAGTACGGTATCAGCGCGGGGATAGTCGGGGGTATCGAGGGCGGTTAGGCGATCGCGCCACAGATCTAAAATACTGGGAGTAATACCAAAGTGCCGACCATAGTGAAATGTCACTTGCGGATACTCTAAGCGAGCCGCATCTAGGGCATTAGTGACATCAAACTTATTATGGCGGGCAGCAAATAACAAAATCGGCAGGGCGGAAAGGTCGGTATAGCCTTGCTCTACGCAGCGTTTAACCCCCTCTAAAATGCTCGGTTCAGTTAACTCCAAAAAACAAGGAATCACGGGCCGAGAGGGGTCTAGGGCTTCGTAAGCGGCCGCAAAATCGATAAATGCATCTCTCCCTTCGCGATCGCGGCTCCCATGGCCAATCATCAACAACGGGCGGTTGATGGCTAGGGGAGAGAGTTGAATTGAAGACGGTCTAGATTGAAGTTGCATGATCGCTAGTTAAGATTTAAGACCTAAGTAGAGGTGACTTGAAAGGGCTGTGATTAGCTCAAGAATCCCCGCACCTTTAGGTCGGGGAGTGTCAAGATAACCCTATGGCATAGTAGGATAAACTCATAGCATAAGGCTATGCAGGGGTGGGGGATACAGCGCTTGGCGCTGGTGTAGGGGGAGTGAATTACAGGCAAAAGGCAATTGGCACTCATGATTTGAGCCTTTGATAATCTAACTTAGTGGAGCGCACAGTACAGAAATTCTGTATTCTAAGCATAGGAGACTAGCCAAACGTCCCTTGGCGCTCATTGGCATAAGGTTCTAGCGTGTTTGTACCCTATTGAAATTCTTAAGGTTTAAAAGGTCAACCAGGATGATGAAAATGGGTGAGTCTAAATCCCAAATTAATCTATTGACAATGTTCCGCTTGGGACTCTTTCAAATGGGTTTAGGGATTATGTCCCTGCTAACCTTGGGGGTGATTAATCGGGTGATGATTGATGAGCTGAAAGTGCCCGCTTTAATTGCATCTGGGGCGATCGCCGCCCATCAGTTTGTCTCGCCAGCACGGATCTGGTTTGGTCAACTCTCGGACGCAAAACCGATCGCCGGTTACCATCGCACGGGCTATGTTTGGATGGGTACTCTGCTGTTTACCACCACTTCATTTCTTGCCTTGCAAGTGGTTTGGCAACTGGGCAATAGTGCGGCTACTTTGGGATGGACTCCCTTAACCTATGCTTGGGCGGGTTTATTGGCACTGATTTTTGTATTCTATGGATTGGCTTTAAGTGCCAGTTCTACCCCCTTTGCTGCCCTCTTATTTGATGTCTCTGATGAGAGCAATCGCTCTAAATTGGTCAGTATTGTCTGGTCTATGTTAATGGTGGGGATTGTAGTTGGGGCAATTATTAGTAGTAGCTTATTGAAACAGTTGGGCTTAGATTCGCCCCCGGAAGATCTGCAAGCCTCGATTAATCGCCTGTTTATTATTGTGCCCACATTGGTTTGTTTCCTCGCAGTGATGGGAACGTTAGGAATTGAGAAAAAATATTCGCTTTATGGCGATCGCACCAGCGCCACTAACCGAGAAGATCAAATTACCCTCGGTAATGCTCTGAAAATCCTCACTGCTAGTCGCCAAACCGGGATCTTCTTCACCTTTCTCCTCTTCATGAGCATCAGCTTGTTTATGCAAGATCCCGTCTTAGAACCCTATGGGGGCGAAGTCTTCCAGATGCCCATTTCAGAAACTGCACGACTCAATGCTTTTTTTGGCATGGGAACCTTAATTGGGATTGGTTCCACTGGGTTTTTGATTACGCCTAGATTAGGCAAACAGCGCACCTGTTTTAGTGGCTGTGTGGGGACGGCATTTTGTTCTGGATTCCTGTTATTTTCCGGATTTACGGGTAATCCTCAAGCCCTAATGTTAAGCCTGTTTTTGTTTGGATTAAGTTCTGGAGTCTTGACGGCTGGAGCGATCGGATTAATGCTCGATTTAACGGCTGCGGAAACTGCCGGAACGTTTATCGGCGCTTGGGGACTCGCTCAGGCCATGGCGCGAGGAAGCGCCACCGTGTTAGGAGGAGCGGTTTTAGACCTGGGAAAAGCCTTGTTTTCTGAGCCGGTATTGTCCTATGGTTTGGTGTTTGTAGTGCAAGCGGGGGGCTTGATTGCGGCAACCTGGCTCTTGGGTAGGGTGAATATCCGCGAGTTCCAGGAAAACACCAAACAGGCGATCGCCCTAGTCATGGAAGGCGATTTAGAATAAGCTATGACTAAACGAGAAGCGTCTTATTTTAGAAATTTTAAAGTCCAGTAGGGTGGGCAAGGTGTAGTGGGGAGATTGAGATTTACGCCAAGATCCTTGCCCACCTTACCGCTAGAAAACTTGGCTTAGGCGCTTTAGGATGGCTAGAACAAGGAAGGAAGTTTTTCTGACCATTCCGTAAAGAAGTTACTATTTTTAGCCACTTGCAATCCCAAGGTTTGTTTGAGAGTTCCTAGGGTAATCTCTTGTGCAGAAAGGGTTTGAGCCATGGGATATAGCAGTTTAGGATCGGGAATAGGGAATCGGAAAAACGGGGTTTTGCCCGCTCTGGGTTTTGTTTGTGATTCTTAACAAACTTTCAATCATACCGTACTTTCGAGATATATTGGAAAAATACACAAAAAATCAAGATTAATTCTCGATTCACATTCATTCCGAGGGGGAAGAATCTGTGGTAGCACAAGTCGAAAATCCAACCTACGAGAGCCAAACCCTGGCGATCGCCAAGGAACTACTCGCAGCGCAAGGGGAAAAGCGCTCTATCTTTGCCCAGATGCGCGATCAGATGCGTTGGGATGATAAGCTCCTAGACTGGGCGATGAATAACCCAGGGTTGCGGGTGCAATTGTTCCGGTTTATTGATTGTTTGCCTGCTCTGCGCTCTAAGGCGGAAGTGGCGCGGCATTTGCAAGAATATATGACAACGGAAGCAGTAGAATTACCCAGCGCATTAAAGGGGATTCTTAATTTTACCCAAGCTGACTCCATGCCGGGACAAGTGGCTGCAACGACTGTATCCACGGCGGTAGAAACCCTAGCGCGGAAATATATTGCTGGGGAAACCGTACAGCAAGTGTTAAAAACTGTGGAAAATCTCCGTAAGGAGAAGATGGCGTTTACCCTGGATTTACTAGGGGAAGCGGTGATTACGGAAACGGAAGCAAAAGCTTATTTGCAAGGCTATATCGACTTAATCGATCAATTAACGGAAGCGGCGAAACGGTGGAAAACCATCCCCGAAATTGATGAAGCCGATGGGGAACCCTTGCCCAAGGTGCAAGTTTCGGTTAAGCTGACGGCGTTTTATTCCCAGTTCGATCCCCTGGATGCTGAGGGATCTAAGCAACGGGTAATCGAGCGCATCCGTACCCTATTGCGTCATGCGAAAGAAAAGGGAGCGGCTATCCATTTTGATATGGAGCAGTATGTTTATAAAGATATTACGTTTGCCATTCTCAAAGAATTGTTACTCGAAGACGAGTTTAAAACCCGTACCGATATTGGCGTAACTCTGCAAGCTTATCTGAGAGAGTCAGAAGCAGATTTAAAAGATTTAATTGCTTGGGCTAAACAACGGGGAAATCCGATTACCATTCGCTTAGTAAAAGGAGCCTATTGGGATCAGGAAACAATTAAAGCGGTGCAACATGACTGGCCACAACCGGTGTTTGATGATAAGGTGGCCACGGATGCTAACTTTGAGTTGCTGACGCAGTTGTTGTTGGAAAATCATGAGTATCTGAATGCGGCTATTGGCTCCCATAATGTGCGATCGCAAGCCAGAGCTATTGCGATCGCCGAAACTCTGAACATTCCCCGCCGTCGCATTGAATACCAAGTTCTCTACGGAATGGGCGATCGCCTCGCTAAAGCCATGGTAAACCGAGGGTTGCGGGTGCGGATGTATGCTCCCTACGGTAGTCTGCTCCCCGGTATGGCTTACTTGATTCGCCGTTTGCTGGAAAATACCGCTAACAGTTCCTTCTTGCGTCAAAGCCAAGAAAACCGCCCCATTGAAGAACTCATTGGGCCTCCGGTGGTGAAAACAACGGGATCGCGACCCCAGAAAACCACTGCCTTTAAAAATGCAGCAGATACCGACTTTGCCCAAGTGACTAACCGAGAACGGGCGCAATCTGCGTTAAATAAAGTCCGTCCCCAACTGGGTAAAACCATTCTGCCTTACATTAATGGTGAGTTTGTCCAAACCGCAGAGAGTATCAATTCTGTCAATCCCTCTGACCCGACGGAGTTAGTGGCCAAGATTGGTATGGCTTCTGTTGAACAAGCAGAAACCGCCCTGAATGCCGCCAAAGCAGCCTTTCCCGGTTGGAAAGCCACCCCCGCAACAGAGCGAGCGCGGATTCTGCGAAAAGCCGCCGATCTGATGGAACAGCGCCGAGCAGAACTGTCCGTTTGGGTGATGCTGGAAGTGGGGAAAGTGCTGCAACAGGTGGATGCAGAGGTTTCCGAGGCGATCGATTTTTGTCGCTATTATGCCGATGAAATGGAACGGCTCGATCGCGGCCATAATTATGATATTGCTGGGGAAAATAACCGCCTGACGTATCAACCGCGAGGCATTGCCCTGGTGATTTCTCCCTGGAATTTCCCCATCGCCATTACTACGGGGATGACGGTAGCAGCTCTGGTAACGGGGAACTGCGTGATTCTCAAGCCTGCGGAGGTGAGTACGGCGATCGCCGCCCAATTGATGGAAGTGCTGATTGAGGCAGGAATCCCTAAAGGTGTATTTCAATTTTTACCTGCAAAAGGATCGACCGTGGGGGCCCATTTGGTCAAACACAAGGATGTGCATATGATTGCCTTCACTGGTTCCCAGGAAGTTGGCTGTCAAATTTATGCCAATGCTGCCCTACTGCAACCGGGACAGAAGCACATGAAGCGCGTCATTGCTGAGATGGGTGGTAAGAATGCGGTGATTGTGGATGAGAGTTCGGATTTAGACCAAGCCGTGCAAGGGGTCGTCGATTCTGCCTTTGGCTATAGCGGTCAAAAATGTTCCGCTTGTTCGCGGGCGATCGTCCTGGAACCGGTGTATGATGCGTTCTTGGAGCGGTTTGTAGAAGCGACTAAATCCTTGAATGTGGGGCCCGCAGACCATCCTTGTACCAAGGTGGGGCCGGTCGTGGATGAGACCTCCATGAAACGCATTCAGGGCTATATTGCCACCGGAAAACAGGAGGCTAAAGTGGCTCTAGAAATGTTGGCTCCCAATGTTTCTGGCGCGAAAGAGGGCTATTATGTGGGGCCGACGATCTTCCAGGATGTGCCACCGACGGCTACCATTGCCCAAGAAGAGATTTTTGGCCCCGTGGTTGCAGTAATCAAGGCTAAGACGTTCCAGGAAGCGTTGGACATTGCCAATAATACCAATTTTGCCCTCACTGGCGGTCTCTATTCCCGCACTCCCAGCCATATCGACCAAGCGATGGCCGAGTTTGAGGTGGGCAATTTGTATATTAACCGCAATACGACGGGGGCGATCGTTTCTCGGCAACCCTTTGGTGGCTTCAAGCTCTCCGGAGTCGGGTCTAAAGCGGGTGGCCCGGATTACCTGATTCAGTTCCTCGAACCCCGGACTATTACGGAAAACATCCAGCGTCAAGGGTTCGCCCCCATTGAAGGTAACGAGTAGGTTTAGATAGGGGCAAGAAATCCGGTTTCTGATCTGCCAGAGGTGGAAAGAAACCGGATTTCTATTCTCGCTGAAAAACTTGGTTTCTTTGTTTTTTCCAATTATATCAAGTCCGGTTTCCGCAAGCGGACATGAAAATTTGTTAAGAAGCGGGCAAGATGCCCGCACTCCTCGAATGCTTTGATATGACTGGAGTGGGAACATCTTGCTCCCTGGATTTTTAATTAGGGTATTTCCGCTTCGCGGACATGAATAAGCGAACTTGATATTATTCATCAGCGAGTTCAAGGGCTTTATCAATAATTGCATCTGAGATCCTAAAATTAGCTTCTGCTAAGGATTCAAGGATAGGTTTAATAGCAGAGATAATGTTTTTCTGTTTGGCCTGGATAAGCATTCCTACTGTACCCATGACTTTCAGGATTCATAACCGGATCTCTTGCTCTAATTCAACCGCAGGGTAATTTATAACCGGAATACCCATCTTGCCGATCATTTCGATAAAAGTTCCCTTAGAGTAGCCAGCGAGTTTTGCGGCTTGACCGATAGAGACTTTCCCCACTTCAAACAGTTTTGCTGCTAGAAAGAGCTTGGCTTCATCTTCAGAGATAGTAGGAGGGATGTCTATGGTAAATTGAGTCATGAGATTAATTACAGGAAGTACAAGTGAAAAAATACATTTTCACCTATCGTTTACTAAGGACTCGTAATCAGGCTCTGAAAGTTAATTATGAAGAACTTTACGCCTGTTTCAAGCGATTGACTGCGGAAGTGACAAAGGATTGCACAAAAGCGGTGCGCTGGTTTTGTTCAAAGACTTGTTTAATCATTGCGGTCAATTTTTCTAGGTTTAATCCCTGTTCGGGTTGAAAGTCTTGGGTTTGGAAATATTCAATTAAACTTAATCCGGCAATGCGAGTTAAATAGGCAGCGCTGATGCCTTGTACCAGTCCCCCTGCTGTATAGGTGATGGTGTTGGTTTTGAGGATGCTGGTAATGGTTTGGGTGGAGAGTTCGACTAAGCCGAGTTTGACGATTAATTCACCGACAATGCCAGCTACTTTTTGACCTTGTTGGAGGTTAAAAGATTGGTTCGGTTGATAAATTTTGGCTAGGTCTAAAATCAGTTGACCGGTAATTGCGCCAGTGGTTAATAGATCGAGGCTGGGAATGGGGTTAGCAAAGGCAGTGGTAGCGGCGATCCATTGATATTGCTCGATCGCCGGTAGAGCGCGATCGCGGCGTTTTTGGTTCCAGATGGCTTGGATCTGGCTCTGTAAGGCTTCTGCTTGGCGCTGGATAGTGGCTAAAATGGGGGCGCTAGGAGCCGTAGCCACTTGCGCGAGACGGGTTTTCAGGGGTTCAATTTGGGGCGCTGGCTGTTCCATCCATTCGTCTATTGTGCCATCGGGTTGATGTTTGCGGACTTTGATTGCTTGAGGAATAGCGGCAGTTACCACTAAATCTTCTTTCTCTAGTTTACCCGTCATCCGGCTGTTGATTTGTTGGAGAATACTGGGCAATTCTTGGGGTAGATATTGGTCTTTTTTATTCAGAACCAAAATCACGTGATGATGATTATTTTTAAGCTTTTGTAGGGTTTGATATTCAGAATCGGTTAAGTCTCCACTAATGACCAACAAAATTACATCACTGTTGCGGTGTTGTTCTTCAATCTGGCTTTGTAGATCTTCGCTAGGATTGGGCGTAAATAGGGCAGGGGTTTCTACGATCTGCCAATCTGGGGAGAGGAGATTGAACAGGCTACTTTTACCCACATTTTTACCGCCAGTAATGGCAATGCTTAGGGTTTGGCGATTAATTTCGGCTCTGAGTTCATCTAGGCGGTTTTGCCAACTGGAAATATCTATATCTTCGGTGGCTAACTCGGCGTTCGCGAAGCGACTCCAAAGGAGTATCGCCTCTTCAACTTGGGTAAATGTCCGTTCCAGGGTTTCCCGATTGACGGGTTGAGCAGGGGTTTCCACAGGGACAGAGCCAGAGTTTTGCCGCCACCACCAGATCCCACCCCAGGCGATCGCCCCCAGGGTAACCCATTCTCCCCATTCACTCACGGAACTTTGGACATTTGCCCATAACCACAGGATCGCACCTAAGCCTAAGCCACTGACTAACAAAGGACGACGTATGAGTGTTGTCATCGATCTTCTCCACGAAACCTAACCCGATCTCTAGCTTAACTCGATTGGGGGGCGATCGCGTACTATTCGGATAGGGTCGGCAGGGTATGCTTGTAGAATTTGAATGATATCGCTTATCCTCCTGCCCACCTTACAATCGGGGATTTTAAAAGCGAATATTCTGCCAAATTTCAGCTTCAGCAAAACGCTCTAAATGTTTACGATTACTCGTAGCAATCACAACATACTGACCAGGATATTCTTCTTGAAGGAGTTTCCATTGAGCGCATACGATCATATCACAATCAATATTTTTGAGATCGGCAGTTGGTATCCCTTGTTTTCTAGCTTCCGCCCATAATTTAGATGCTTCCTTGAGTACCGGTTGAGTAATCGGTAGAAAATCGATAATTTCTGGTAACCGATCTAGATTCTTTAGTCCATCATTTCTAGATCCAGTTAAACCTGCTAATAATAAACCTCGCCTCACTTCATAATCACAGATATCAGAAGAAACAAGATAAGCCCCTCTAGCCAAAATTTGATACAACCACCGTTTGCATTCTTGGGCTTCGCCTAAATAACTCGGAGATGAAATAAATCCGACAATTCCTGAATCTAAAAAGATGATCATTCTTGATGATATAACTTAAAGCCTGATGGACGCTCTCGATCAATGATGTCCTTTACCGTTTGCCAATATTGTTCTCGGTCATGCACTTCTTCTGGAGTTGGTTCTTCTTCTATCCACTGTTTTAAGAGGGCAAGAGCCGGTTGATTTTTATCTATCTGCTCTTGAAGGGTCTGTCCTTTATGGGGCAAAACGAACCTAGATTTAGGTTTTAATTGTTCGGGCATAAACTTATTTTTGCTGATTGAATCCAAATTTATATCAAGTCCGGATAAAGGGTGAAGAAGCGGGCAAGATGCCCGCACTCCTCTAATCCCTTGATATTGCTGGAGTGGGAGCGTCTCGCTCCCTAAGTTTTTAATCATGGCATTTCCGCTTCGCGGACATGAACAATCGGACTTGATATTACTCGAATTTTAACACGCATCTCCCCACTGACTCACCTCACTCTGGATATGCGGGCGATCGCGTATCCTACACAGCAACAACTGTCTTGGAAGTGCCCTTAGAATAGTAAAGATTATTCTGGGAATCGATAGATTATGAATACTCCAGAAGCGCTCAGTTGGCCAACATCCATAGAGGAAGCTAAATTAATCCAAGAACAAGGGCGCGATCGCGTCATTACCTCGGATCGACTTTCAACAGTCCATTGGGTAGCTGGAGTCGATCTAGGCTTTGAAAATGGGGGCAAAACCACCAGAGCAGCAGTTGCCGTACTGAGTTTTCCAGATTTAAAGCTAGTAGAAACGGCGATCGCCCTTTGTCCGACCATTTTTCCCTATGTTCCCGGTTTTCTCTCCTTTCGTGAAGTGCCCCCCATCCTCAAAGCACTCCGTCAACTCACCACAACCCCTGATTTAATTCTTTGCGATGGTCAAGGATTGGCACATCCTCGTAGATTTGGATTAGCCTGTCATTTGGGGATACTGCTCGATTGTACTCCCCAATACCGTCTCCCCGAAACCACCCGCATTGCCGATCGCTTGGCCTCTAATCGAATTCAGAGTTAAGGTGAAGTACAATAGACCCAGATTCAGAAACCCCCTTCTGAAGCTTGGGTTAGCGCAACTATGTAGAACCTTATGGAAGAAAATAATCAGGCTTTACGCTTACAATTTAATCCTAACCGCTCTTACATCCCCATTTCCTATGAAGAGGCGGATGTAGGCTTATGTACTCCAGAATTTGCCGCCAGTATTGTTGACACCATCAACAAATCCGAAAAACTGCAACAGGAAAACGAAAAGCTCTCTCAACAAAACAAAACCCTCAATAAAGCCCTGAAAATGGCTTGTACCGACTTAGTGAAACAGTTGGGAGGCACTCCCCAACAAGTCAATGAGTTATACAAGCAATATGTCGATCGCTTTAAGCGTCCTGATCATGGCTCGCGGGCGATCATGTTCCTATTGCGCGATCGCCAAGAACAACTCGATATTAGCGATAAAGAGTTCGTCCGCTTTTGTGACTCCTATAAACTTTCCCCCCAAGATCTGCGGGATGTGTATGGAGGTAAAGAAATTAGTGACGAACAAATTGGGGCGATCGCCCGCATCGTCGGTCGGTCTCCCAAAGAACTGATCCAAATTCGGGATGGATTCACGGATAATGAAATCTCCAAACTCGCCAGAATTTTAGGAACCAGTACCGAAGAACTCTCCGAACTTTTTGAAAGTCAATAGGGGATAGTATTTATGAGCGATATGAACGATCCCCCACCTAAACAAGGACTTGGACAATGGATTAGTTTCGCCGCCGATCGCTTTGGATTTGCCGGTTTAGGGTATATTCTTGGTGCAGTCCTGGTTCTAGTCATCGGTTGGTTTATTCACGCTTCCCAAAAATCCCCCCCCTCCAACCCCGAAACCCCCACCGAACAACAGCCATAGCCAAGATGGGGAGATAGGGGAATCTCGAATTACTCATTACTCATTACTTAATTTATGACCATTCAACCCTTTCAGATCGGCGAGCAGGATCTTAATGATGAACAACTCGCCCATTATATGCAAGTCGGAGAAATTGCCGTCGATACTGAAACCATGGGCCTATTACCTCTACGCGATCGCCTCTGTTTAGTGCAAATTTCTGACCCCCAAGGCCATGTCATTGCCATCCGGATTGCCAAAGGACAAACCACAGCCCCTAACCTTAAACAACTCCTAGAATGCCCAACGATTAACAAAGTTTTTCACTTTGCTCGATTTGATGTGGCCCAGTTTCGCCATCATTTCGATATCATTGTCAATCCCATCTTCTGTACCAAAATCGCCAGCAAACTTGCTCGCACCTACACCAACCGTCATGGACTCAAAGAATTAGTGCAAGAACTGGAAAAAGTCGAACTCGATAAAAGTGCCCAAAGCTCAGATTGGGGAAATGTCGGCAACCTTTCCGAGGAACAACTCAGCTATGCTGCTAATGATGTGCGCTATCTTCTGAGCGTGAAAGAAAAACTGATCCAAATGTTGCACCGAGAAGAGCGCTGGGAACTGGCTCAAGAGTGTTTTGGCTGTATCCCGGTTTTAGTTGCCTTGGATTTGTTGCAGTACAAAGATGTGTTAGAGCATTAATCGAGTCATATCAAGTCCGGATAAAAAGTGAAGAAGCGGGCAAGATGCCCGCACTCCTCCAATCCCTTGATATTAATGGAGTGGGAGCGTCTCGCTCCCTCAGTTTTTAATCAGGGTATTTCCGCTTCGCGGACATGAACAATCGGACTTGATATGATATCAAGTCCGGATAAAAAGTGAAGAAGCGGGCAAGATGCCCGCACTCCTCCAATCCCTTGATATTGCTGGAGTGGGAGCGTCTCGCTCCCTAGATGTTTAATTGTCGCTCCCTAGATGTTTAATTGTCGCTCCCTAGATGTTTAATTGTCGCTCCCTAGATGTTTAATTTATAGTGTTTCCGCTTCGCGGACATGAATAGCCAGAATTTGCACCTCATTTATTCTGGTAAGGGTTGGGGGGTGTCCATTTCAACGTCTTCCCCTTCCGTGGTTTCTTCCGCGTGGGTGGGCACTAGAGCAACTGCGGCAATGGTATCATCCTTATCTAACCGTTGCACTAAGACCCCGGTTGCACCCCGCGACTGTACGGAAATGGCATTGGTAGACTGGCGAATAATGATGCCACGGGAGGTGACCATCATTAACTCATCGTCGGGGTGAACGATGCGTAGAGCGGCTAACTGATCGTTGCTTTTATGGGATTTGAACTTAGTGGCAATAATTCCTTTTCCAGAGCGGTTTTGTAGTCGGAATTGGTTGACGGGTACTCGTTTTCCATAACCTTTCGTGGTAACGACCAATGCCCAGGGGCCGAGGGGCGCGGTGTCGATGTCTTCGGTGTCGAGTGGCTCATTCACTTCTTCTTCTGCTTCGGTCTGATCGACCATGACCTCATTGAGTACCTGACCGGGTAAAATATCCATGCTAATCAGGCGATCGCCGTCCACCAGTTTCATTGCCCTTACCCCCCGTGCCGTCCGTCCCAAGGGACGCACTTGATCGGTATTGGTTCTGAAATGAATGGCTTTACCCTGAGCAGAGGCAATAATGATACTGTCTTCTTCCGTGGCTCTTCTGACCCAACGCAACTCGTCGCCTTCAGCTAAGGAGATAGCAATTAATCCATTGGTGCGAATGTTACTAAAGGCATCAAGGGCAGTGCGTTTGATATAGCCTTTCTGGGTGAGCATCACTAAGTATTCATGGTCGCTAAATTCGGAGACGGGGATAATGGAGGTGATTTTCTCATCCATGGGAATGGGTAACATTTGTACCATGGGTGTGCCTTTGGCGTTGCGGGAGCTGCTGGGAATTTGATAGGCGAGGAGACGATAGACGACACCGCGATCGCTAAAAAACAGCAGACTATCATGGTCGCAACAGGTCAAGAAATGGTCAATACCATCATCTTCCTTCATTTTTGCACCAGATTTACCCCGCGTTGCCCGACTTTGGGCATCAAAGGTATCGACGGGCATCCGTTTAATATAGCCCTGTTCTGTAATTAAGATCACCGCTTTTTCATTGGCGATCAAGTCCATATCGACGAGATCCCCTTCTGCTTTTTCGATCTGGGTGCGTCGGGGAGTGGCAAATTTTTGTTTTAGTTCTGCACATTCTGCCTTAATCATCTCTAGGATGCGATTGCGGTTGGCGAGAATGTCTTTTAAATCTGCAATGCGAAGTTGCAATTCTTCATGTTCTTGACGGATTTTTTCGGCTTCTAGAGCAGTTAAGCGCCGCAGTTGCATTTGCAGAATGGCATCTGCTTGCATTTCGGAGAGGGAATAGTCTTCGATCAGCTCAGTTTTGGCGCTGGGGGTATCGGCAGCGCGACGGATGAGTTGGATAATTTCGTCTAAGTATTGCATGGCAATCAGTAAGCCTTGCAATAGATGGTCTCGCTCTTCGGCTTTGCGGAGTTCGTATTGGGTGCGTCGGGTGATGGTTTCTACGCGAAATTCCAGGAAGACGCTGAGGAAGTGTTTTAGCGAGAGGAGTTGGGGGTCATTATTGACCAATGCCAACATATTCGCCCCGAAGTTGCTTTGTAGGGGGGTTTGTTTGTAGAGGTTATTGAGAACGACCCTAGGATAGGCATCGCGCCGCAGTTCGACGACGATCCGCATTCCGTCGCGATCGCTCTCATCCCGAATATCGGCAATGCCTTCGATGCGTTTATCATTGACGAGTTCGGCGATCCGCTCAATTAAGGCAGCCTTATTCACCTGGTAGGGCAGTTGAGTAACAATAATCGCATCCCGTGACGGCCGCCCCCGATGTTCAATGGTTTCAATATCGGCTATGCCGCGCATGGTAATTGAGCCGCGCCCCAGGGTATAGGCTTCTTGGATGCCAGAGGTTCCCAGAATTTTGCCGCCTGTGGGGAAGTCGGGGCCGGGAATATACCGCATGAGGTCTGTATCGGTTAAGTCTGGATCGTCAATCAGGGCAACTAGACCATCAATCAGTTCTCCCAGGTTATGGGGGGGGATATTGGTGGCCATGCCCACGGCAATACCGGCTGAACCGTTGAGGAGTAGTTGGGGAACCCGTGCGGGGAGGACGATGGGTTCCTGCTGGGAGCCGTCGAAGTTGTCGATAAAGTCTACGGTTTCGGCTTCGATGTCTTGCAGCATGGCTTCGGTGGAGATTGCCTGGAGGCGGCATTCGGTGTACCGCATGGCGGCTGGGGGGTCGTTGTCTACGGAGCCGAAGTTACCATGACCGTTGATCAGGGGCGATCGCATGGAGAAGTCTTGGGCCATGCGAACCAGGGCATCATAAACGGCTGTATCGCCGTGGGGATGGTATTTACCGAGGACTTCCCCGACGACACGGGCACATTTCCGGAAGGGGCGATCGGGGGTTAATCCCAGCTCGTGCATGGCATATAAAATCCGGCGGTGAACCGGTTTGAGTCCGTCCCTGGCATCGGGAAGCGCTCGACCTACAATGACGCTCATGGCGTATTCTAGGTATGACCGGGACATCTCATTTCTTAAGTCCGTGGGCACGATCCGATCTAGGGGGATACTCATACGGGGCAAGGCTCCATGCAGAAAACAATTCAGAAACCACAAAACTTGGTATTCCGTCCCAGATTTTGGGTTTGGCTTGACCAAGTTATGAGTGTTTACTTATCAAATTTTAACATATTTTCAGAATCCTTTGGTCTCCAGGACTCTGATGGGGGTGATAATGCTGGGCATTGCTTTGCTGTCCGCTTACCCAATGGCGATCGCCACAGAAAGACAAGATATCTGGCGATGCTGATAACTGGATACAATTACGCAATGATATTCAGGTAAGTCAACCGTCAGAGCAACCACGTCTAATAACTCGATAGTTTTCGTTTTTTCTCTAAGAAGCCTCCATTTTAAGTGAGAGGGTAAAGTTCTCCAAATTCCAGCTTCTGTTCTTCGCAGGGTCTAAGAAACCCGGTTTCTTCAAGAAACCGGGTTTCTGGTCTACGCAGGAGGTTTCTCCCACAACTTAGGATAAAATAAGAAAGTTGCAAGAAACCCGATTTCTGGGGTAAAAAGAATGCCCTATCGTCAGGTGCAATTTCAGCAAGGATGTTATTATCACATTTATAATCGGGGAAATAATCGGCAAGCGATCTTCTTTGAAACTGACAACTATCTCTACTTTTTGCGTCAGTTTCGCCATTACTTCATTGAACCGCAAGTCTTGGACGTTTTAGCCTATTGCTTGATGCCCAATCATTACCATTTTTTAGTCTACTTAAATCAGGCGGACTTTTCCCAGCACATGCAACGGTTTACCCTGTCCTATACAAAAGCCATGAATCGGCGTTATGAGCGTGTCGGTTCATTATTTCAGGGACGCTTTCAGGCCATTTTGGTCGATAACGATCGCTATTTAGCCCATTTAACCCGCTATATTCACCTGAACCCAGTGGAGGCGAATTTGGTCGAGTCGGCTGAAGATTGGCCATATTCCAGTTATCCAGAATATCTGCAAGTGCGCGGTGGCACTTTACCCCAATGTGAGAGGGTGACATCGCTGTTTGAGTCGGTGGATGCCTATCGCCAGTTTGTCGAGGAGGGAGGACGGGATGAGGTGATTCAAAATTTGCTCTTTGATGAGTAGCCAAGGGGGGTATAGCCAAGGTGGCCAAGAAACCCGGTTTCTTCGAGAAACCGGGTTTCTGGTCTACGCAGGAGGTGCAAGAAAACCCAACTTCTAATCTTCCCGTGGAGGGGTCTAAGAAACCCGGTTTCTTCAAGAAACCGGGTTTCTGAGCTACGCAAGGGTTTCTGGTCTACGCAGGGGGTTTCTCCCTCAACCTTGGGATAGGATGGGGGAAAGTCACCAGAAACTCGGTTTCCCATCGTCACCATGGATGAACAACGCATCGCCGCTTATCTTCACCTGATCCAACAACTGCTCACTTGTCCTGATGGGGACGAGGGACGGATACTGAACGAGAACCGCGAGTTGGTGAATGGGGAGTTTCTCCAGGTGTGTGAGACTATCGCCCAGCAGATGGAGCAGGGAGGGAGGGAGAATGAGGCGCAGTTTTTGCGGCAACTGGTGCGGGTGCTGCGGGGGAACGGGGAACGGGCGACAGAGCAAGAGTATAAGCAGTTTTGGATGACAGTGTTGCAAGCAACAGAGGAGAGTAGAGGAGACCCGAACGGGGTTTATCCGCTCTTGCAACAGAATTTAGACAAATTAGATTTAACATTAGCTCAAATCTTGCCAGCTTGGGCCAGTCAGACACTGGAACAAGTTGAAGCAGAACAGAGGCAGGGTATTGCCGCAGTTATTGGTAATTTTGGTAATTTAATTCAACAATTTCCATTAGGCAGTCGGGCTGATAATCTGGAGATCGCAATCATCTGCTACGAAATTGCCTTTACAGTTTTTACCCAAGCAACGAACCCACCGATATGGGCAACTCTACAAAATAATCTGGGAGCTGTCTACTTAGACCGCATCAGGGGAGAGCGGGCCGAGAACCTGGAAAAGGCGATCGCCGCTTACTCTCTGGCCCTGCAAGTGTATACCCCTGAAGCCTTTCCCCAATACTGGGCCACCACCCAAAATAATCTGGGACTTGCCTACTTAGACCGCATCAGGGGAGAGCGGGCCGAGAACCTGGAAAAGGCGATCGCCGCTTACTCTCTGGCCCTGCAAGTGTTAACCCGTGAGGCCTTTCCCCAATACTGGGCTATGACCCAAAGTAATCTGGGAGAAGCCTACAGTAACCGCATCCGGGGAGAGCGGGCCGAGAACCTGGAAGAGGCGATCGCCGCTTACTCTCTGGCCCTGCAAGTGAGAACCCGTGAGGCCTTTCCCCAAGACTGGGCCACCACCCAAAATAATCTGGGAGCTGCCTACAGTAACCGCATCAGGGGAGAGCGGGCCGAGAACCTGGAAAAGGCGATCGCCGCTTACTCTCTGGCCCTGCAAGTGTATACCCGTGAGGCCTTTCCCCAATACTGGGCTATGACCCAACATAATTTGGGAACTGCCTACTTATACCACATCAGGGGAGAGCGGGCCCAGAACCTAGAAGAGGCGATCGCCGCTTTCTCTCAGGCCCTGCAAGTGAGAACCCGTGAGGCCTTTCCCCAAGACTGGGCAGCAACCCAAAATAATCTGGGAGGAGCCTACCATCAGCGCATCAGGGGAGAGCGGGCCGAGAATTTGGAAAAGGCGATCTCCGCTTACTCTCTGGCCCTGCAAGTGAGAACCCGTCAAGCCTTTCCCCAACAGTGGGCCATGACCCAAAATAATCTGGGAGCTGCTTACCGTGACCGCATCAGGGGAGAGCGGGCCAAGAACCTGGAAGAGGCGATCCGGCGTTATCAGGAAGCGCTAAAGGTGAGAACCCGCGAAGCCTTTCCGCAAGACCATGCCGCAACCCTGTGGAACCTGGGTCTGGCCTACCGGAAGGCAAGACAACCGCAGAACGCCTACAGCACTTTTGCCCAAGCCATTGACACCGTAGAAGAGATACGCCGGGGCATTATTCTGGGTGGAGATGCAGATAAACAAAAACTGGCGGAAGAATGGCAAAAGCTCTATCAGAGCATGATCGAAGTCTGTCTTGAGCTGGAGGATGATTCTGGGGCCCTAGAATATGCCGAGCGCAGCAAGGCCCGCAACCTGGTGGAACTGCTGGCAGCCACCCGACTGCGACCGGAAGCCATTCCCCCCGACCTCTGGGAGCGCTACCGAGACCTCTATCAGCAGTGGTGGCAAGTCCAGCAACAGCAGGGGGGAGACTCGGACTCCCGTCCCACCCCTGGGGACAGCCGCAGCGCCCCGGTTGGCGGTGGGTCTGGAGTTCCGGCGGCCACTGTCCGCACTCTGCGCCAGCAGCTCGACCAGTTGATCGCAGAAGACATTACCCCCCACGACCCCAAATTCGGCTATGGTCAACAGGTCACCCCCATCACCTACGGGGAAATTCAAGGGCTGGTCAACCCCCACACGGTGCTAGTCGAGTGGTACTTTACTGCTAAAGGTGTCCACAGTTTCATCGTCACCCACCAGGGAACCCAGCCCCAAGTCCTGACCACTGACCCCCAAGCACTGGAGCGCCTCGGAGAACTGACCAACCTCTATCTGTCCAGCTATCAGCAAGACGACCTCACCCCCTGGCAAACCCAGTTACCCACCTATCTCGCAGCCTTGGCCGAAATCCTAGAACTCGATACCCTGGTGGCCGCCCTTCCGGACTCCTGCCAGCAGTTAATCTTAGTCCCCTATCGCTGGTTGCACCTGTTCCCCCTGCACGCCTTACCCCTGGAGGGGGGCATTTTAGCCGACCGTTTCCCCCAAGGTATCCGCTACGCCCCCAGCAGCCAGATCCTACAGCTCTCGGTCTCGCAAGATGCGCCGGTTTCCGGTGAAGCCCTGTTCGCGGTGCAAAACCCCACAGCCGACCTGGAGTATACCGACCTGGAAGTGGAAGCCATTCAACAGTCCTTTAGCGCTCCCCCCACCATTCTCCAGGGAGAGCAAGCCACGAAAACCGAGTTTAACCAACGCCTGAGCCAACTGACGACGACGGACTTTGCCCATTTTGCCTGTCATGGCTATTTTAATTTTGTCCACCCTCAGAGTTCCGGCCTCATTCTGGCCGGTTCCCAAATGGGCGAAACCGGTGACCGACGCACCCCAGCCATCCGCTCCCGTCGGGGAACATTCGAGCCAGACAAATGCCTGATTTTGCCAGAAATCTTTAATCTGCGCTTACCCCACTGTCGCCTAGTGGTTCTCTCGGCCTGCGAAACGGCGATCTCGGATATCACAGCCACCAGTGATGAATATATCAGTATTTTGGCGGGGTTTTTCTTTGCCGGTTCCCGCCATGTCCTGGGAACCCTCTGGGCCGTGAATGATGTGTCTACGGCGTTGTTTATGATTTACTTTTACGAACGGTTGTTCACGGAACCGCGCCCCTCGGTGACGTTGGCGCTGAAGCAGACCCAGGAGTGGATGCGACAGGTGACGGTGGGCGAGTTGCGAGGCTGGGTAAGGGGGTGTCGGTTGATGTCTGAGCCTGGGAAAAAGCGGGTGATGGCTCGTTTTGCGCGGGGATATAAACCAGAGTATACCCCCTACGATGAGCCTTATTATTGGGCGGGCTTCTGCGTGGTTGGGGTCTAGGTTTCTGATCTTGGTGGGGTCAAAGAAACCCTGGGGTCAAAGAAACCCTGTTTCTTAAAGAAACCGGGTTTCTGGTCTACGCAGGTTTCTGGTCTACGCAGGTTTCTGGTCTTCATGGGCTGCGATAAAATAGGGGAGGTGGTAGAAACCCGGTTTCTGATATGACTGATGAAGAATATATGCAAGCGTTTCTCCAAGTCTGGGAAACGAACCCGAATAATATCTTTACTACGTCTGGAGCGATGAAAGGTTTGCCAGCCCTGAATACGCTGGTGGTGGAGTCAAAAGATGAGTCTAATGAGGTGTTTGCCGATAAACTGGGCCAGTGGTGTTCTGATTATCCGAAATTGAGCGATCAGGTGTTTGCCGCTCACAACCGCAAGTTTAAATTCAAGAAGGATAGTCCTAAACCCCAGACGCAACCGGATAAAACCCTGGATAATCATTATCCGCAAATCCCGGAGAGTTTGCGTAAGCGCATTCTTCAGTCAGATGGTTAAATTTAGCCTTTTCAATGGATTTCCGCAAGGGGACATGGATGACTATAGACTCGGTTTTGCCCTCTCCCTTTCATATCCGCTTTGCGGAAAATCCCTCTCCCACGGGAGAGGGACTTTGCTCCCCTTCTCCTGCGGGAGAAGGGGTTGGGGGATGAGGGGCACACGGTTGAACTGATGCAAAAATCCTCTCTATCTCTTATGAATTCTACTCCTGCTCCGCTTGTTCTCGCGCCTAATGTCTATTTGTTCGCCTATCAACTGTGTCAGAAGGGGAAGGATCACCTGTTTTGGACGGAGTGCGATCGCCTCTTAGAGCCGTTTGGGGTAAGCTTAAAGGATGAGCAAGAGGAAATTGAGTTCAATTCATCGGCTCTTGTTTCAGGTTCCGCCCAAGCCTGGCAACTGAAAGATAGTTACTGTTTATTTTTTAATCTAGGCTATGAGGATGATCGAGAGAATTTAGAGAAAGTCTCCCTTGATGAACTGGGGAAAATTCTTAAGCCTAATGCTATTCTACATCATTTTACCAATCCAGGCAAAAAAACGTTTTTTCTGGGCAATACCCTGATTCTTACGGCCTATATTCCCAGCCCGAATAAACAACGCGACCCTGATTATTTACAGAGTCTAGCCAATAGCTGTTTTACCGGATTATTTGACCCGGATGAGTTGCAGTTATATGAATCCGGTGAGTTGTTTGGTAACTCAATTTTTGCCTATGACAACCGGGATAAAACCGGCGGCGATCGCCATGTTCTGATCTGGCTCTTCCGGGATGAACAAGCGCACGATGCGGTAAATCAATGCTTACCGTTGCTGACGGATTTGCTCTTTTATCGCACAAAAATTGTGAAAGCGTTTGCAGATAGTCGCGAGATTTACCAAGGTTTGAAGCAAGGCTATGGAAACATCGAAGAAACCCTAGATGATTTGCAAATAAAACTCGATAATCGACAGTCTAATGATTTAACCAAGGACGATCTGGCGGACTTCAAGGGTCAACTGAAAAATCTAACGAAAGAATCGTTACCCTATCGGCGCTTTCTGCGAAAGATGGATGATTTTGGCAATACCATTCAAACCAACTTAAAAAACTATGATTACAAGTTGGATGAAATAGCTCAAACCTTAAACCTTGCTCCTGAAAAATTGGGATTGTTCTATGAATTTGCCCAGGAGACTGCACCCTATTACCATGCCCAAATTCAAACCAATTTAAGCTATTTTGCCGATGGCACGGAGTTGGTGGATCAGGCGATCGCCACCATTCGCGGTTTAGTGGAGATCGAACAAGCCGAGAGCGATCGCATCTTACAACAGCAAAACGAAGCTTTGCAAAACGAAATTCAGGCGATCGGTGTGGGTATCGCTGCGGGGGCGATCGTCGCTTCAACCTCTGGTTTAATGACTGAACCCTGGGATTTCCAGAATCTCAAACAATTAGAATGGCAATTTCCCCTGCCCTTTCTGGTTGCTTTAGTCGGGAGTTTTCTTTGTTCTTTTAGTGCTTGGAAATTGGCCCGAAGATGGATTAAACATCAGCGTAACTGAGAACCCCTCAAATCGAGCCAAGAAAAACACTTCCTGAAGAATGTAAAGTTTTATGTCGAGATTCAACACTTCTGGTTTTAAGGGTTTTAGGAGATGTCTAATGAGTTAGCCTCTCTGCATATTCCGCAAATGATTGTGATGCGAGAACTAATCCCAGATCGGGCAGCGCAAGAATTTCTCAAGGGTTTTCAGATTAAGGGTGAGTGATGGAAAGACTGGTAAACCTGCCCCTACTATGGATTTTGAGGGGGATTAAACTTGACAAAAAGTTGGTTAAGGTAGATAATGTTAGATTGTCTGCTTAATCCCTGCTCGGATCAGGTAAAAGCATCCCCAAATGCTGGCTACAACCAGCTACCTGTACGGCAACCTGAAGGAACCGATATCCCATGAGTTACGCAATTATTGAAACGGGCGGCAAGCAATTACGGGTAGAACCCGGTCGCTTTTATGACATTGAACTGTTGGCGGTGGAACCGGAACAAACGGTTTCGATTGACCAGGTGTTGTATATCCAACATGGTGATGATGTCCATGTTGGTCAGCCTCTGGTGAGTGGCGCGACGGTGGAAGGAACGGTAATGCGTCATTTCCGCGATCGCAAGGTTTTAGTCTATAAGATGAAACCGAAAAAGAAAACCCGCAAAAAACGCGGACATCGCCAAGAACGCACTCGTTTGATGATTAATTCTATTAATGTCAATGGAGAAGTGTTAGCCTCAACTCCAGCGTCTGCTGAAGCTTCTTCTGAGGCTTAATTGCGGTAAGCTTTGTACACTAGATAATAGATAATCGATCTCAAAACTCCTATGGCTCATAAGAAAGGAACTGGAAGTACACGAAACGGCCGTGACTCGAACGCCCAACGCTTGGGTGTGAAACGCTATGGTGGACAAAGTGTCCTCGCGGGCAATATTCTTGTTCGTCAAAGAGGAACGACTTTCCATGCGGGTAAAAATGTGGGTGTGGGCCGGGATTACACCCTGTTTGCTCTGACTGATGGTATCGTTACGTTTGAGCGTAATGGTCGATATCGTAAGAAAGTGAGTGTTTATCCGGCTGAAGCGACTTCGTAGGTTGAATGGGTTTCATATCAAGTCCGGTTATTCATGTCCGCGAAGCGGAAACACCCTAATTAAAGGTCTAGGGAGCGAGACGCTCCCACTCCAGTAAGATCAAGGGATTCTAGGAGTGCGGGCATCTTGCCCGCTTCTCTTTTCCCGTTCACCGGATTTGATATTACTGAGATTTTTAAGTAGTGGCATCAAAGTCTTGGGTTTTGAGAATGACCATGTTGTTGCCCACTAAGGAGTTACGGGCTAATAAATAACCTTGAAGATCGAGGATTTCTAAACGGGTAAAGTCGAGTTTGCGGGCACGCTTGAACATATCGTTTGCAAGACGCTTTTGTTGCTCTAAGGGTAATTCATACCAGCGCCGATCGACTTTTAGCACGAGAAGACTATTCAAGAAATCGGCTTGCAGAGAATCAATTAAACCCTCTTCATATTTTTGGGTTAATTGGTTAACTTGCTCTTGAATGGTGACGATTAACCGTTGTTCGGGGGTGAGAATGGGAGGGGGCGCAATTTCTACGGGAATGGGTTCGTTGGTTTCTTCTTCCTCAAGGGGTTTTTCTGTTTCTGGGGGTTCAGGTTCTGCGCTGATGTCTTCTTCAACAGATTCAGAAACCGGTTCTGGACTCTCTTCAGGGATAGGTTCGGGTTCGGTATCCTCTGGAGGTGCTTCGGGTTCTGATGGGATCTCTGGTACTTCTATTTCTGGTTCTTCAATGGTTTCTGTCGGTTCTGGGGGTTCGGGGAGTTGCGCGAGTTCTGGAGCAGGACGGGGAATGAGGGAAACGGAGAGGATCAGAGAGAGGGTGATGACTGCACCGATGAGCAAACTGAGGTCAAAATCATTGATGGTGCTATTCCAGGGATCGGATAACTTTCCACGCACCCATGCTAAGAGTTGATCCCAGAGGGGAAATATGGGCTGTTGGGGAGTGGAAAGGGGTGGGGTTTCTAGGCGATCGGCGATCGCCTGCAAACGGGTAATGAGCGATCGCAAGATCTTCAGCATTTGCCGTTTCAGCCAAGAGGGACGCTCTTCTGGTGGAGAATGAGAAGGTTGTCGTGCCATAATTTCCCTGCATTAAAACCAATGTCTTAATTTAGCATTGTATGAAGCATTAAACCTGAAAAAATGGCTCATGATGTAATCAGGAAATAAATGCTCCATTTAATCAAATTCTGGGGCCCAGATTTCTACCACGGGTAATTCCCATCCAGGGAGCAATTCTGGAACAGTGAAAACATCTCCATCCCCTAACGTTATCGGGTCTTGATTGAGTCGATAAACCTCCATTGTCCGAGTTCTCGGATCGACCAATACTCCTACCTGAGTTCCTAATGCGATGAATTCTTGGATTTTCTGGCGCAATTTGTCGATATTATCCGTTCTCGACTTCACTTCAAACATGAGATCCGGCACTAATTCGGCATACCCTTCCGTAGTGCGCGGTAAACGTTGAGCCAGGATAAAAGAAGCATCCGGTGCGCGAACATCTCCATCAGCATTGGGTAAACGAAAGCCACCACTAGAACCCGATACCCGACCTAAGCGACGAGGACGCACCCAATTCCGAAGTTGGGCGGCAATTTCGATGCCAACTTCTTCTGATTCTAATCCGGAAGGACTCATACAGATAATTTCTCCTTGAACTAATTCCATCCGATAGTTGGGATGCTGGGTTTGGAGATATTCTAGGTCTTTGATGGTTAATTTAGGCATAGGGTTTGCAGTGTTAGCTTGATATGTGATTCTAATAGGTAGCGCTTTGGAGGATATGACGTTTGCTCAAATCTGATAATTTTGTATACTACTGACTATAATATCATGTCAATTCAAGCAATGTTATGTCACTACAAGAGGTTAAACAGCAAGTGGTAAAGCTCTCGGTTAGAGAACGTCTATCATTAGTCAGTTTTATTATCGAGTCTTTGCCAGAATTGAGGATTTCTACGGCAGAACGTTCTAGGGCAATTGAACAGATGCGAGGGTTATTAAAAATAGATAAACCTGCACCGACTGATGAGGAAGTGAAGGCTATCCTAGAAGAGCGGCGGATAGACAAGTATCTTTAGGCAAAATTAAAACAGCAGCTTTTCTAAATTCCCCTTTTGGGAGACAATAGAGACTGTTGTGCTTGTCGAGGAAAGTTGGGGCATGAATTTTCAGTCAGTCATCGCTACCTTAGTCCTAGCCCAAAACCTGGTAAAAATTGAGGGTTGGGCAATACCGGAGACAGAAAAGTGAATACTACGAATCATCAAACCGAATTAGACAAAATTCAACAGGAAGTCCATCTGTTATTAGAGAGAGCAGAAAAGGCAGCTCATGTTTTTAGTCGCTATCCGACAAAACAAGTGAAACAAATTGTCGAGGCAATGGTTGAAGCTGGCAAAGAAAAGGCTGAATTTTATGCGGAATGGTTGGTCAGTGAAACAGGATCCGGTAATGTCAGTGATAATGTAAAAAAGAATCTGGATTGTTCGGTTGGATTGCTAAATCGATATCGGATTGCTGATTTTATCGAGCCTAAGATTGATGAAGAAAAGAAGATCATGAGCTTTCCGAAACCGGCAGGAGTCATAGCCGCCTTAATCCCCAGTACTAATCCCGTGATGACGGTCTATTACAAGGCGATTATCAGTGTGATGACCCGCAATGCGATTATTTTTTCTCCTCATCCTGCGGGACAAAATTGCTCGATTCACGTTGTAGATTTAATGGCAGAAGTCGCGGAACAAGCAGGCGCACCATCCGGAGTAATTCAGACGATTCGCCAACCCAGCCTTCTCGCTCTGAATGCTTTAATGGCATCCCCCAAAATTAGCGCGATTTTAGCAACTGGGGGCCCCAAACGAGTCCGGGAGGCTTATCGGTCCGGGAATCCTGCGATGGGGATGGGGCCGGGAAATGTCCCCTGTTTCGTACATGAGTCTGCTGATATTGAGAGAGCAGCCGCACAAATTATCACCAGTAACAGTTTCGATCACGCGCTTCCCTGTGTTTGTGAATCGGTTGTGTTGGCCGATCGCACTATTGCTCCCCAACTCAAGGTCGCTTTAGGGCGATCGGGGGGATATTTTGTGACCGATGAAGCCGCCCAAAAACTACGCAATTACCTTTTTCTGGAAACTGGACTGAATCGCAAAGCCATTGGGAAAAGTGCCCTTTGGATTGCTCAACAAGTTGGTTTTTCTGTGCCGAAGGATACTAAAAGTTTGCTCGTGGAAATCCATGCGGTGGGCGATCGCGAACCCCTCAGCCAAGAGAAAATGTTTCCTGTGATGGGGTACATTCAAGTGGATGGCATAGAGGGGGCAATTGAGAGGGCTGTGGCAATGTTGGAGGCGATCGGTAAAGGTCACTCTGCGGTGATTCACAGTGACGATCCGGCGATCGTTGCCCGTTATGCGGCGGCTTTGCCCGTCTGCCGAATTGCAGTCAATACCCAAGGGGTTCAAGGCTCTAGTGGCGTTTCCACGAATCTGACGATGGGACCGGTGATTGGTACGGGATTCTTCGGGGGCAGTTCAGTGGATGATAATATCGGCCCTCAATACTTAGTACAGTGGTCTCGTGCGGCTTATCCGGCAGACTCGAAGGTTTCTCTGCAAGATAGGGCAGAGGCGATCGCCGAGTTATCTGGAGAGGCTTAAACCCATGACAGAGCTTTCGGGTACAGTGCAAATGAAACGAGTGGGAGAAGCAAACAATATCGCTCTCTTCGTCCTCGATCGCCCAGAAAAAGCGAATGCTTATCACGATAGGATGATTCGCCAGTTCGCAGAACAGTACGCTGAAGCTCTGAGCGATCGCACCATTCGCGTGGGTATTGTGACGGGAGCCGGAGAGAAAGTTTTTTGCGCTGGTGCTGATATTTCCAGTTTAGGTGATCGCTCCTATGCCGATGGATTAAACTTACAGAGTCGGCAGCTTTTTGATAATTGGGCTAATGCGCCTTGGCCAACGATCGCCGCGATTCAAGGGCCAGCCATTGCCGGGGGGTTAGAATTGGCTCTAGCTTGTGATTTTCGCATCTGTAGCCCTGGGAGTTGGTTCTCGCTACCTGAAGTCGATTTAGGCTTAATTCCGGCTGCTGGGGGAGTGCGTCGGCTGACTAAATTGGTGAACGAAGCGAGGGCAAAAGTGATCGTTCTCTTTGGGCAAAAAGTGGATAGTGCCACAGCGCTACAGTGGGGACTGGTTTCTCAAATCAGCGATCGCCTCTGGGAGGACACCCTTCACCTTGCCGAAACTGTAGCTCAACGAGATCCCCTGGCGATGCACCTGGCGAAACTGGCCATCCAATCGGTTCATGGGAGTTTGGGAGATAAAACTGTCGAAGCCGTTGCCCAAGCATTACTCTACCAGCGAAAAATAGAGACACAATAGCATTATGGTCGCGCCCAAATCACTCATGCAATCTTCCGTAACTTCTTCCAAATTTCCCCGACTTATTGCGATCGGTACTGCCACTCCTCCACACAAATACACTCAGGCCGATGTATTAAAAATTTTCAATATCACTAATCCAAAAACTCGCAAAATTTTCAGTAATTCTCATATCAAATCCCGTCACCTTTGTTTACCCAAACCCAATCAAGAGGGTCAGAGGGTGCAAGAAAGCCAAGGGGATTTACTAGAGAAACACAAAAAGATGGCGCTAGATATTGGACAGTCAGCCATCAAAAAAGCATTAGAAAAAGCTGGACTGAATCCTCAAGATATTGATTACATCAGTGTCGTCTCCACCACAGGTTTGCTCTGTCCGAGCCTGAGCGCACTTTATATCAAAGAGATGGGGATGCGTCAGAACATTTATCGGATTGATATTGTTGGCATGGGCTGCAATGCAGGATTAAATGGTCTTCAACCGGTCGTCAATTTTTGTGCCCTCAATCCAGAGGCGATCGGTCTCCTCCTTTGTGTTGAAGTCTGTTCTGCCATGTATGCAATTGATGATACCTTCAGTACAGCAGTGGTCAATTCGTTATTTGGAGATGGTGCAGCCGCCGCGATCGTTTCTGGCCGAGCTTTTCCCGGATTATCCACTGGGCCCAAAATTCTGGGCTTCAGCTCCCACATCATGCCAGAGGCGATCGATGCTATACGGCTTGATTGGCAAGCAACCCACTATGCCTTATATTTGGATCGACAAATTCCTTATCTTTTGGGACGGAATGTTAAAATTCCTGTGGATCGCTTGCTCGATCGCTTCAATCGCAAACGCCGAGATATTCAGCATTGGGTGATTCATTCCGGGGGGCGCAAAGTGATCGATTCGATCAAATATGCTTTAAATATTACCGAGCATGATGTTCGCCATACCACCCATATCCTGCAAAATTATGGTAATTTATCTTCGGCCTCTTTTCTCTTCTCTCACGAACGACTATTGCAGGAAGGCGTTGCTCAGGAGGGAGAGTCTGTCATCATGATGACGATGGGACCGGGTTCGACGATTGAATGCTGCTTGGGGGAATTTTAAGGCATGAGGCAATACACTACGTTAAAACTTACTAAACGGGAAACGATCGCCAATGTCAACTTGCAATGGTCAGATCCAAGCCAGTTGAATGCAGTCGGGTTGTCAGAATTGCTCCAATTAATCAACGAGATCGAAGATGACGAGACTTGTAAGCTCATCATATTTTGGGGATTGGATGTTCAACAGACAGCGATCGCCGCACCGCCTACATTTGATGCTTGTAGCAAATGGGAAAAGTTTTTACGGCGGCTCGAACGATTTGCGGGGGCATCCATTGCGGCGATCGATGGCTATTGTACCCGGTTTCACGTTCAACTTGCCCTCGCTTGCGATTATCGGGTTGCGACTGCGCGATCGCTCTTCCAAATACCAGAAGTGAAAGAAGGGTATCTCCCTGGAATGGGGGTATTCCGATTAGCTAAATATACGGGAGTAGGCGTTGCTCGTCGCTTGCTGTTTACTGGCGCTCAATTTTCTGTTGAAGAGGCGATCGCACTGGGAATTGTCGATCGCGCCTGTGAAACGACTGCATTGGAACAGACTATTGAAGATGTGCAGCAGGCGTTGATGCCGATTCACCCTCAAGTATTACAAAATACCCGCAGATTACTCAATGAATCTTTTGCCACGTCTTATGAAGATGCGATCGGACATTATTTAGCAGTACAGGATCTATGCCTATCTCAATTGCCAGAGAGAACATAACCTAAAATATAATGGGTGTCAGCGAAGTGCATTCATCCGTAAGCAATCAAATACCAGGTAATATCAAATCCGATTAAACCATTGTCATTGCGACCGCAGGGAAGCAATCGCCAAGATTACCGAGATGGTTGAGATTGCTTCATTCCGCTGGAGCGACCTTCGCAATGACTAATCGTAACTGATTTTCCGAACTTGATATAATATCAAATCCGGTTAAAGACTTGTCATTGCGACTAGAGGGAAGCAATCGCCAAGATTACCGAGATGATCGAGATTGCTTCGTTCCGCTGGCGCTCCACTCGCAATGACATACTGTAACTAATTATTCGGATTTGATATAACTGATGATTCCTTATCAACAAATGTTTTGCCTGCTCGACTATCGCATTGTCTCCCACTTTACGGAGACCTGTATTAGCCTTGGGGTATTCGATCATCTTGCAACTCATTCTTTATCTGTATCGGAGTTAGCCAAGCGAACCGGAACTCATCAGCGATCGCTCCATCGCTGTTTACGGGGACTGGCTCATTTTGACTTGTTCGCGATCGAACCGGATGCCAATCCTTCTCGGTCTATGGTTTCTCTGACCGACGTTTCACAATACTTAGTCCTGAACTCAGAATTTTCCCTCAGACCATGGCATCACTTCTGTCAGTTAGCCCAGTCCAGAAAACATGAGCAACGACGGACTCTGTGGAAAGAACTGTTACAGACTGGCAAAAGTATTTATCAGCTTGGGCGCGATCGCCTCTTCTACGATTATCTACAAGAACATCAGGATTTAGCCACTGCTTTTGATCAAGCAATGGAGTCCATGTCGCGGGTCGAAATTCGGGATATTTTGCAAGGGTTTGACTTTTCTCAATCCCAAAAGATTGCTGAAATTGCCGGGGGAAATGGGGCACTCATTACCGGAATTTTACAAAAGTACGAAGGCATTCAGGGGCAACTGTTTGATGTTCCCGACACGATATCTCGCGTCTCTGGTCAACCGCGTTTGCAGGCGATCGGCGTTGATATGCGCGTTACATTACCCGATATTCCGGGGGATAGCATCCTAAAACGGATTTTGCATTCCTATTCTGATGAGCAGGCACTCACGATTCTCAGAAATGTCAGGCAGGCCATGCACCCTGGTAACAAACTATACATTTTTGAACTGATTGAAGATTGCCAAGTCCGCAACCCCTATATCGGCATCAAAAACTTGCAGATGTTGTTAGTACATGGCGCACCAGGAGAAAGTGGAGGCCCCGGAGAACGGACTCGATACGAGTTTGCCTCTTTACTCCACAGCGCAGGCTTTGAACTGGTTAACATTCAACCCTTACCCTCGATTGACGCAATTGTAGCAGTTTACCCCTAGTCTTCTCCCGGAATACCTTCAGGATGCCAGATCCGAATCCGCTTCTCTCTCAAAGCCTGTTCTTCTTCAAACAAACTCTCAAGTTCTGCTACTTTGGCTTCGTCAATTCCGAGCTTGCCAGCCATTTTACGAATCGTCGCCTTTTCTCCGTCACTGTAGTCCCCATCCGCAGCCGAAGCCTGAATTGCTTCATAAACGAGAACATAACGTCCCTTTTTGGCTAGGGGATCGCTGAATACGAGTTTTTCAAGATCGTCGGTTGTGCCTGTTCCGTCATAATTCCTAAGTTCGTCAATTTGGCTCTCACTCATCTCAGGATGGTAGGTTGTGGCATGACCGATGACCCAATCCCGTTCGGGTTGTGAGAGTTCTCCATCTCCATTGGCACAGAGTAGCAAGGCTTTGTACCAAATTACAGAGGTCTCGGGGGGAAGGGTTTTGGTAATTCCGTAGCGATCGGTTTTAATCCAAGGGGCTGGCCCGTAGACTTCATACATTTGTAGGATGCTCCATGTGCAACTTTTCCTGGAGTATATCATTGTTCACTAGTCGTTCACTACTCGTGATTACCCCTCCCCCTTTTAAGGGAAAATAGAAACTGTTGTACTCGATCGAGGAAAGTTGGGGCATGAATTTTCAGTCAGTCATCGCTACCTTAAATCAGTTTTGGGCCGATCGCGGGTGTTTAGTTGTCCAGCCCTATGATACCGAGAAAGGAGCCGGAACCATGAGTCCCCATACCTTTCTGAGGGCGATCGGGCCGGAACCTTGGTTCGTCGCGTATGTAGAACCCTGTCGTCGTCCCACCGATGGACGCTATGGCGAAAACCCCAACCGTTACCAGCACTATTATCAGTATCAAGTGCTGATGAAACCCTCTCCCAATAACATTCAGGACATTTATCTGGACTCCTTACGGGTTCTTGGTATTCAGCCCGAAGACCATGATATTCGCTTTGTTGAAGATAACTGGGAATCTCCCACCCTCGGCGCTTGGGGAGTGGGTTGGGAAGTTTGGCTCGATGGCATGGAAGTCACCCAATTTACCTATTTTCAGCAATGTGGAGGCATTGATTGCCATCCCGTTGCCATCGAGATTACCTATGGTTTAGAGCGCTTGGCCATGTATCTGCAAAATGTGGAAGCCCTAACTGAGATTCAATGGAGCGATCGCCTAAACTATGGTGACATTCATCTACAAGGGGAAATCGAGCAATGCACCTACAATTTTCAAGCCTCCAACCCCGAATTACTCTTTAAGTTATTTGAACTCTACGAACAAGAAGCCACTCAACTGATTGACAAAGGCTTAGTCACTCCCGGTTTAGACTATGTACTCAAATGTTCCCATAGCTTCAATCTTCTCGATGCCAGGGGTGTGATTGCTGTAACGGAACGCACCCGCTATATCAGCAGAATCCGAAGTTTAGCCCGCAAAATCGCCCACCTCTATCTGGAGCAAAGGGAAAAACTAGGCTTTCCCCTATCAATTAAAAATTAAAAATTAAAAATTAAAAATTAGGGAGATAAGGAATCACCAGTCTCCCTATTGCCTTATAATTGCCATTCCTTCAACTGCTGGGCAACCACAGAAACAAACCTTTCTGTAGATTCATAAGGTAAAACATTCCGCCCTGGTATTTTTTTGCCTTCTCCATTGGGCAGATGGGCAAGATATTTGGTCAACCATTGATCTGCCTTTTCTTGCTTCCCTTCTTTACTAATGCTGGACGCTTTTTCCCCCACACAAACTAACGTCGGTTGAGTCATTTTTTCAATCTGTTCTTGATAATCTCTGCGCCAAAATCCAGCCAAAAAGGAAAAGACCGCATGACGACTTGCCGGGTTTTCTGCACCAACTTTTAGGGTATCTAACCATTCATCATCAACATCATAGGATTCGCCAAAAAGCTGGCGAATGGAAAAAGATTCTAAAAATTGACGACGACGAGCATACCGATAAAAAGCATTACCTAGGGGGGAGTCAAACCCATTCCAAAGCAGGCGATTTTGCCAATCGGGGCTGCTATGGGTTATCACTGGCCAAGAGGGCGGCCCGGATAAGACGAATGCCTTTAGCCAGGTGTGACTCTTTTCACGTTGGTTTAAAGCAATAGCCACCGGAAACAACGCCCCCTGAACCACTAAAATTACCGGTTTTTGAATCACCGTCTCGATCAAATAATGGAGCTGTTCTGCCCAATCTTCGGGAGTATAGGCAACTCGCGGCATATCGCTTTCACCACATCCGAGTAAATCAGGATTATAGATGGGTTGGTTATAGCCTTGGGTGCGCCATTCGGTAATAAAGCGATCCCAGAATCTCCGGGATAATCCTACACCAATCGGATGGAGCAGGAGTAGAGGAGTAGCTTGGGGAGTAGAGTCCGGTGGGGAACTGACTTCATAGGCACAGCGATAGGTTTTCCAGGTATAGTATTGGGTGGCTGAAATGCTGTCGTGTTTGATCATTGGCTTGTTCCTCTGTTTGCTCAAAGATAATAATAGACTTCTTGCACAAATCAGACAATAGCTACTCTAGCAATAGGCAAAAGAATACCAGCTTAGAGTATCCTTGAATTCGAGGAATTGTATGAGTTATCATTTAAGGGTAATTTAGAATATTTTTCTTAAGAGCGCAAAGCGCTGTAACACCATGCTCACCACTCACCCTCGCTTTCAAACCTTTGAAGACTACCTAAACTACGACGATAACTCAGAAAAACTCTATGAACTCTTTAACGGTGAACTAATAGAAATGCCTCCTGAATCCGGTCTAAACTTTGAAATTGCCACCTTTCTGCTTATTCAATTTGCAGCATTAGTTGGACATCGTAGAGTTCGAGGAAATGGCTTAGAACTCGAAGTCAGAGGTGAACCCAAAAACCGCTATCCTGACCTCACCATTATTCGCCAAGAACACATTGAACAACTCTCGAAACGAAATACCCTACGACTTTCCATGTCTCCCCCCCTGTTAGTCATCGAAGTTGTCAGTCCTGGAGAAATTCAAAGAGAACGAGACTACATTGCTAAACGAACTCAATATCAAGACTGTGGCATTCCCGAATACTGGATTGTTGACCCCCAAACCGAAACCATTCTCATTTTAGAATTAATCAACAATACTTACACGGAAGTCGGAACATTTCGCCAAAACGATTTACTCCCCTCTGCCAACTTCCCCGAACTCAACCTAACCGTTAGTCAAATCCTCAATCCTACCCCATAGTGGACTGTTTAAGATGATTTCAGGCGATCCGCAATTAATCGATATGCAGATACGCCGTTTTTGGAGAATTGGTTAAAAATAAACTATGATAGAATCGTAGAATGACGTAAACCAGTTGAGAAAATTTATGATCGTTAGAGCGAAAGGAATTAAGCGAGGACAAACTATTATTTTGACTGAAGCGCTTTCTCTCCCGGATCAAGAAGTTGAAATCATGGTCATGCCTATTTCCAAGCCACAGAGTGAAACCCGCAAAAAAAGTACACTAGCTGATTTTGTGGGAGTCCTAAAAGATTCACCCAATTTTCAAGATGATCCGGTGGTAATTCAGCGTCAGATGCGTGATGATTGGGATTAAGTTCTTGTTAGATACTAATGTCGCGATCGGCATTCTCAAAGCCTATCCATCAGCCCTGGCATTGCTGACAACTGAGCAGTTCTAAACTGATCGTTAATAAGATGAATAAATGTAACAGATTGCCGTAGGGTGAGAGTTGGGGCTGATAAGAGTAGAGAGAATTTCTGGAGTCAGTCAGATGAGTAGGAGCGATCGCCGTCGGCGAACTTGGGGTTTGATTGTGCGCTATGGTATAGTGGCGATCGCCATTACCACCACCGGAACTGTTTCCGCTCATACTGTTTAGTCTCCGATTCCTCAAATTCTGGCATCGAGTTCAACAGATTGAACGCTCAACTTCTCCCTAGATTGATAGAATACAGATACTGCTTAAATAAAACCTGATAAGGGATAATGACTCAATCCCCACTTTGTAAATACCTCTCTCAATGGGCGAAACTGGAACCCCAACGGTGTCGCCAACGCAATAGCCGCAGCTTTGAAGTAATTTACCAAGGAGATTGGTACTCGGTTGCCGATTATCCTGGTAGTCATGGCATGATTATTGCGGCAGTTTTAGATAGTTGCCAACACCAACAAATTGCTTGTTCCTTTGAATATGTGCCCCAACCTTTAGATACACCCGATCGGCTACAACTCTCCTGTCAATCGGATCGGGTGATTCAACATCAAGATGATAATCTGGTCAGTCAAATCCCAGCTTTTTTCCTGGAACAGTATTTACTGGCCTTGGAAAAAAATCAGACAGTTGCCCAATGTTCATAAGCTCTACCAGAAACCCGGTTTTTTCAAAAAACCGGGTTTCTAGACCTCTTGAGAATATTCTAAGTTTTGACTAAACTGGCGGGCAAGCGCTTCAAGGTTAAGCGCTCGTTTTCTTCATCTACAAAGATGGTATCGCCTTGGCTAAATTCACCCCGCAAAATCCCTTTAGCAATGGTGGTTTCTAACTCCCGTTGAATCGCTCGTTTTAAGGGCCGTGCCCCATAAACCGGATCGTAACCCACGGCAGCGAGGAAATCTAGGGCCGCATCGGATAACTTGAGGGCGATTTTGCGGCCTGCTAACCGTCGTTCTAAGTGTACCGTTTGCAGTTGCACAATTTCCCGCAGTTGCTCTTGTTTCAAAGAGTGGAAAATAATCGTTTCGTCAATCCGGTTGAGGAATTCTGGGCGGAATGTGGAGCGCAAAGTATCCATAACTCGCTTTTGCATTTCCTCGTAATTCTCGTCATTGCCGGCCAAATCCAAGATGTATTGGGAACCGATATTCGAGGTCATAATAATAATCGTATTTTTGAAATCTACGGTATGACCTTGGGAGTCGGTAACCCTGCCATCATCGAGAATTTGCAGCATGATATTGAAGACATCCACATGGGCTTTTTCAATCTCATCAAACAAAATCACGGAGTAGGGACGGCGGCGAATGGCTTCCGTTAATTGTCCCCCTTCATCGTAGCCGACATAACCGGGAGGCGCACCAATTAAGCGGGAAACTGCATGTTTTTCCATGTATTCGGACATATCAATCCGAACGAGGGCTTCTTCGGTGTCAAATAGGTAGGCGGCGAGGGCTTTGGCGAGTTCTGTTTTTCCGACTCCAGTGGGGCCGAGAAAAATAAAACTGGCGACGGGTCGATTGGGGTCAGAGAGTCCGGCGCGAGAGCGTTGAATGGCATCAGAAACGGCGGTTACGGCTTCATTTTGGCCGATGACGCGCTGGTGTAATTCGTCCTCTAAATGGAGGAGTTTTTGCATTTCTGACTCGACCAGTTTACTGATAGGGATGCCTGTCCATTTAGAGATGATTTCGGCAATGTCGGATTCGGTGACTTCTTCGCGCAATAAGGATTTCCCGGTGGTTTGGGATTCAGAAAGATGGGTTTCTGCTTTGGCCAGTTTCTTTTGCAAGGTGCTTAGTTTGCGATATTTCAATTCGGCTGCCCGGTTGAGATCGTAGTTGCGTTCGGCTTGCTGAATTTCAATATTAACGCGATCGATTTCTTCTTTAATGCCTTGAAGATTGTCGATCATGTCTTTTTCTAATTGCCATTGGGAATTGAGGGCATGTTGCTGTTCTTTTAGGTTGGCGAGGTCTTTTTCTAAGCGCTCTAGTCGTTCTGAAGAAAGGGGATCATTTTCTTTTTGTAAGGAAAGGCGCTCCATTTCTAGTTGCAATATTTTGCGGTCAATTTCGTCGAGTTCTTCGGGTTTAGAGGTGATTTCCATCTTTAAGCGGGCGGCAGCTTCATCGACTAAATCGATCGCCTTATCGGGAAGGAAGCGATCGCTAATATACCGAGTCGATAAGGTAGCGGCTGCAACCAGGGCACTATCGGAAATCTTCACCCCATGATGGACTTCATAGCGTTCTTTGAGTCCCCGTAAAATGGATACCGTATCCTCAACAGTGGGTTGATCCACATACACCTGTTGAAAGCGGCGCTCTAGGGCGGCATCCTTTTCAATATACTTGCGGTATTCATCGAGGGTAGTTGCCCCAATACAGCGCAATTCTCCCCGCGCTAACATGGGTTTGAGCAGGTTACCGGCATCCATGGCTCCTTGGGTTGCCCCTGCCCCGACGACGGTATGAATTTCATCAATGAAGAGAATAATATGACCTTGAGAGTCCGTAACTTCCTTGAGGACAGCTTTGAGGCGCTCTTCAAATTCGCCGCGATATTTAGCTCCGGCAATCAGTGCGCCCAAGTCCAGAGCGATTAAGGCGCGGTCTTTCAGGGACTGAGGCACATCTCCAGCAATGATGCGTTGTGCCAACCCTTCGGCGATCGCCGTTTTTCCGACTCCCGGCTCCCCAATTAATACCGGGTTATTTTTGGTGCGTCTAGAGAGAATTTGAATGGTGCGGCGAATCTCATCATCCCGGCCAATCACGGGGTCTAGCTTACCTTGCCGTGCGGCTTCGGTCAAGTCTCGCCCATATTTTTCTAGAGCTTCATATTTACCTTCAGGGTTTTGATCGGTCACTTTATGGGTTCCTCGAATGTCGCGAATGGTTTGCTGGAGTTTGGCTTCATCCAGTTTAAAATCTTTGCACAAACTTTTACCAAAGCGGTCATCCTGGAGGAATGCCAGTAAGAGGTGTTCGATGGAAATGTAACTATCCTCATACTGATTCTGATAGGTTTGGGCGCGATCGAGCAAGGTATCTAAGGAACGACCGAGATAAATCGATCCACCCGCTCCCTGGACTTTGGCTTGTTTTTGCAGAAAGGCTTCCGTTTTGTCCCGAAAGGCGGGTAAATTCACCTGGGTTTTGGATAAAATATTGGTGGCTAATCCATCCTGTTCCAGGAGCGCCTTCATTAAGTGTTCGCTTTCGAGCTGCTGATGCTGATAGCTTTTGGCAATATCGGGAGTTTGGGCGATCGCCTGCCATGCTTTTTCTGTAAATTGATTAGGATTATTCGGTTGCATAGTCTTTTCCCATACTTAGGTTAACGCTTTGCAACCATTGTAGAAAAGACGGAAGGGGCGAGAGATTCGGGATTTACGGCTTTGCAGATAGGTATTTCCCACCCCTGTTGCCACAGGACAATAAGTTGAGTCAATGTAGTAGGGGAATGGGGGGAGTAAACAACAGACTCAATAAGGGCGAGTGAGGTATTCTAGCGATCTATAAAAACCGCCATTAATGTACCTCATAAAGCGCGAAAATTGCTGTATTTACAAAAATACTATTACACCCCTTAAATTATTGTCGATAAAGCTTAGTAAAACATCAAAAAAAACTTGACACAAGGGACAAATATCCTTAAAGTAGATGGATTAACAAAATCGATTCTACTATCACAAAACCTTTTTTATGGATTAAACCCATGCTAACCACCCACCCTCGCTTTCAAACATTTGAAGACTACCTAAAGTACAACGACAACTCCGAAAAACTCTATGAACTCTTCAACGGTGAACTTATAGAAATGCCTCCCGAATCCGGTCTGAATTTTCAAATTGCAAACCGCATTTTTTTCGCCTTTGCCTCAATTTTAGGAACTGACCAAGTTCGAGGAAATGGCTTAGAACTCGAAGTCAGAGGCGAACCCAAAAACCGCTACCCTGACCTCACCATTATTCGCCAAGAACACATCGAACAACTCTCACAACGAAATACCCTGCGCCTTTCCATGTCTCCCCCCATATTAGTCATCGAAGTCGTCAGTCCTGGAGAAATTCAAAGAGAACGAGACTACATCGCCAAACGCACTCAATATCAAGACTGTGGCATTCCCGAATACTGGATCGTTGACCCCCAAACCCAAACCATTTTAATCTTAGAATTAACTAACCAAACCTATACAGAAATTGGCACATTTAGGAATAATGACTTCCTTCCCTCTCCCAACTTCCCCCAATTCAATCTAACCGTCAATCAAATCCTCAATCCCACCCCGTAGTGCCTTAACAAAGCTTCAGAGGATCTTGCTAGATCTTGTTCTGTCTTTGAGCGCTAAAGTTTTCCCGTAACAATCCAACGGCGCACCACTAATCCCAAGGATATACTGACGATGAGAATAAACCAAAACGCCAGTATGGAAGAGGAGCTAATTCCACTATTGAGGTTCATACCAAATACACAGCTTGTAGCGGTCAAGGGGAAGAAAATGGCCACTAAAATATTGAGACGGTTGCTCATTCTAACCGATTCTAGACTAATTTGGGTTTGTTGTTCGGCCCGTTGGGCAATGCGATAGTCTAGGGCATTTTTCATATTATCGTGGAGCAGATTGAGCGATCGCTCAATTTCATAAGCCGAATCCCGTAAATCAATAATATCCCGGTCATCTGGAATCCCTTCTCTTGCTGATTGTAAAGCAAAGTGTAAATTCTGAGTCGCCAGTCGCAGAGGAGCCAAATCTTCTAATAATTGAAAATAATCTTCAGCCTGTTGCGCTTTTTCATATTCAGCACTGAGTTGATTCACTTCTTCATCATAGGCTTGTAGATGTTTTCTGAGGGGTTGTAAACCCATTCCCCCATGACTCGATTGCCATTTTTCTTGAGGATCGCGCCAAAAGAAAACCCCTTGACGCTCTTTTTCATTCGGTTTAGGCACATGATGGAGAATTAAGAGCAGATGACCTTCCGCAATCATCGCCCGTTGTTTTCCCACACTTTTTTGCCCTAAGCGATTTTGAATGACTTCAGGAATTTTCCAAGAACCCGGTAATTTCATCTTTTAATCGTCCTTATTGTCTCAAATAATGACCTGTATCATCCCATTGTATAACCTAAAGTGCGATCTGTACTTGGGGAAAAGCAGATAGGCTATTCTTCATCTGTGCAAAAATGTTATCATGGGCCAATCATCCATACTCTATCACCCATCACTATGATTGCAGCTAAAGACAATTCCCCCCATTTCACTCCTGAAGAGTATTTTGCTTGGGAGGAACAGCAACTAGAAAAATATGAATATATAGAGGGTCAAGTGTATGCCATGGGCGGCGGTAGCGTCAATCATGGACGCATTGCTATCCGGTTAACAGCTCTGTTTGAGGCTCATTTAGAGGGGAGTGGCTGCATTCCCGGTAACTCTGATATTAAAATTAATATGCTTGAAACCGAGAATTACACTTATCCTGATGCTAGTGTTACCTGCGACGATCGCGACAAAAATACCCCCAACTTTTTTACTTACCCCTGTTTAATTGTGGAAGTTTTATCCAAAAGTACGGAAGCCTACGATCGCGGCGGCAAGTTTAGGATGTATCGCCAAAATCCCGCTTTAATCGACTATTTGCTGGTTAGCTCGACTCAGATCGCCATGGATTTATATCATAAGAATGATGCTGGAGAATGGATCATCCTTAACTATCAGGAAGGGGACACCATAGAACTCAAAAGTATTAACCTTAGTTTTCCCATTGAACAGGTTTATCGAGACCTAAATTTAATGCCTGAAAGTTGATGTATGGTATAAATATATCCCGATCGGAATAGCTCAGATCTGATTAGCCATAGCCTGCAACTCTGGATTAGATGATAACCCATGAAAATTGTTTCAATCAAAATAAAAAATTATAGAGTTTTTGAAGATTTAGAGATTAAAAACATTCCTGGTTTTTGTGTTATAATTGGTGCGAATGGTACAGGTAAATCAACGCTTTTTGATTTGTTTGGATTTCTGCGAGATTCGCTGAAAAACAATATTCGTCAAGCCCTACAAATTCGGGGAGGATTTAACGAAGTTGTCACCAGAAGCAAAGAAAACGAAGATATTCACATCGAGCTAAAATTCCGCATGGATATCCTAGGCACAGAACGTCTGGTTACTTATGTGCTGATTATCGGAAAAATAAAGGGACGACCCGTTATAAAACGGGAAATATTGCGCTATAAACGGGGAGAATATGGTTCCCCCTACCATTTCCTTGACTTTCAAAAAGGGAAAGGATATGCAATCACTAATGAAGAAAATTTTAGTCATGCTGATAAAGATTTAGAACGAGAGGAACAGCAACTCGAATCTAGTGATATTCTTGCGATTAAAGGACTGGGACAATTTCAACGCTTTAAAGCTGCCAGTGCCTTCCGTTCCCTGATTGAAAATTGGCATGTTTCGGACTTCCATATCACGGATGCTAGAGGTAGCAAAGATGCGCTTTATGCCGAACACCTCTCCCCTACGGGGGATAATATGGCAATTGTTGCCCAATATATCTATCAAGAACATCCCCAAGTTTTTGAGAAAATACTGCAACGGATGCAACAGCGTATCCCTGGAGTTTCCAAAGTTGAAGCCAAAAATACAGAAGACGGCCGGCTTATCTTAAAATTCCAAGATGAAGCTTTTAAAGATCCTTTTATCGATCGCTACGTTTCGGATGGCACAATGAAAATGTTTGCCTATTTGCTTTTACTCTTTGACCCCAAACCGCACCCTTTGCTCTGTGTAGAGGAACCTGAAAATCAACTTTATCCTACTCTATTACAAGAACTGGCTGAAGAATTTGCCAGCTATGCTGATAGTGGCGGACAAGTTTTTGTTTCTACCCATTCTCCAGATTTTCTCAATGCTGTTCCTTTGGAGAGCATCTTTTGGCTAATTAAAAAGCACGGGATTACCCAAATCTATAGGGCTTCCGATCATGAAATTCTCCAAAATCTGGTTAACGCAGGTGATTTACCTGGTTATCTCTGGAGTCAAGGTTGGTTTGAAGGAGTCACTCCGTAATGAATTACGATCTGATTTTTCTTTTAGAAGAATCTTCAATGAAGAATGTTTTGCAAGTTATTTTACCCCAAATTATCCCCCATGAATTGACCTATCTTTGCATTGCTCACCAAGGAAAACAGGATCTAAATCAATCGATACCGAAAAAAGTTAAAGCTTTCCAAGGTTATGCTCACACAAAATTTATTGTTGTCCACGATCAGGACTCCCATGACTGTAAACAACTGAAAACTGAACTCCAAAACCTGTGTATCCATGCGGGACAGTCAGATGCTATGATTCGTATTATTTGCCATGAACTAGAATCTTGGTTTCTTGGAGATCTAGCTGCTGTAGAAAAAGCCTATCAACTTAAACCTCAAAGCCTCAGTAAAAAACAAACCCAAAAAAAGTTTCGCGATCCGGATAAGCTCAATTCTGCTAAAGAAGAACTGAAAAAGTTGGTAGGTGAATATTATGCTGGAACTCACTCTAAAGCGATCGCCCCTTATCTCTCCCTGAGCGAAAATACTTCCCACAGCTTTCAAGTTTTCATAAATGGTATAAAAAAACTGATCTAATCCCTGACTCATTACTCATTCCCCACGGTGCTATGCACTGCGCTCCATGGCTCCATTGGCTTTGAGTGTGGAGATCGCCGCTTGAGTTAAGCCTTCAATTTTAGCAATATTCATCTCTGCATAGGGACGAGATACCCGCAGGGTTTTCATCAATTCTCCCTGGTGAACATCCCAGAGTTTAATCGTCTCATCTTCGCTGCCACTGGCTAAGGTGGTAGCGTTGGCACTCAAGGAGAGCGATCGCACCCCTTCGTTATGTCCGGTTAAGGTATGCAGGCAGTTCCCGGTGTTTGCATCCCAGATTTTGATGGTGCGATCGCTGCTCCCACTGGCTAAAATTGCTCCATCTTGACTCATCGCTAAGGCATGAACCCAATGATAATGACCCGGCAAAGTCTGCAAACAGTCCCCCGTTTCCCAATTCCAGAGCCGCACCGTAGTATCATCACTACCACTGGCTAAAATTGATCCTTGCAAACTCGCAGCCAGAGACCCCACCCAATCCTGATGTCCGGTTAAAATGCTCAGGCATTCCCCCGTTTGCAGATTCCAGAGGCGAACGGTCAGATCGTCACTGCCGGTTGCCAGCACTTCCCCATTGCCACTAAACGTCACCGTGCGCGTGGGGCGAGTATGTTCCTCAAAAGTATGCAAACACTCCCCTGTATGGGTATTCCAAACCCTAGCCGTTTCATCCCCGCTTCCCGTGGCTAGAAGTTTCCCATTGGGGCTGAAGCGCACGCACCAAATCGCATCTTCATGACCCGTGAATGTGCGGATTAAGCGCCCCGTACTCACTTCCCATAACTTCACGGTGCGATCGCCGCTTGAACTGGCCAAAAGCTCACCATCCCGGCTAAAATCCACCGATTGCACCGTAGCCAGGTGACCTACCAACGTCTTCAGGCATTCCCCGGTTTCCACGCACCACAACCGCACCATGCGGTCTAAACTACCACTGGCTAAGAGCTTACCATCCGGACTCAAGGCTACCCCCCAAATCCAATTGGTGTATCCCTGCCAAGATTTTTGGCACTTTCCCGTCCGTACATCCCACAGTTTAACAAAATTATTGACGCTGCTACTAGCCAGGGTTTTACCCCCATCATGGGGATTAAAAGCTACTTGCCAGATCCAGTTGGTATGGCCGTATAAAACATGCAGAAGTTCCCCCGTACCCACATCCCAGATAACAATGGTTTTATCATCGCTTCCACTGGCCAAAAGATTGCCATCGGGACTAAAGGCCACGGAATGAACGCCATTCTGGTGTCGGTGTAGGGTTTGCAAACAGTCCCCCGTGTCCACATCCCAGAGCTTCACAGTGCGATCGTCGCTGCTACTGGCCAGCAGATGACCGTGGGGACTAAAGGCTACCGACCACACCCAATTTTCATGACCTTCTAATACCTTCACCTCCCCAGTTTCTCGATCCCACAGGCGGATGGTCATGTCATTACTGCTACTGGCGATCAGGTCACCTTCTTGGCTAAAGGCGACACAACACACCCCTTCCGTATGACCGGTGAAGGTATGCAGACATTGGGGCTGTTCGGGATTGGAGAGACTCCAAAGTTTTACCAGGCGATCGGCTGCTCCGGTGGCTAAATTTTGACCATCGGCACTAAAAACCACGGAGCGCACGGTTTCTTGATGCTCTGTTAAGGTGGCTAAACAGTCCCCATTGGAGAGATCCCAGAGTTTTACGGTTTTATCGGCGCTGCCACTGGCTAAAAGATTACCATCTGGACTAAAGGCAATGGAGCGCACCCAACCTTGATGACCTTGAATGGTTAAGAAGGGTTGACTGTCATCAAATCCCCAGAGGCGAATGGCTCCGTAGCCATCGCCGATCGCCACTAATCGTTCTGTGGGGCTAACGGCGAGGCAAAAGACGGGGCCGAAGACATCGGTAAATACGGAGCCGACAAAGTGACATTCGCTAAAGTCGGTATAATTGAGGCTGTGTCCTTTGAGGTAGGCTTGGCGGATGGGGAGTTGGGAAAAGTTGGTATGGGAGAGGTTGATTTTCAGTTGGCAGAGGAGGTTGATCAGGTTGCCAGCAGCGTATCCGAGGAATTGGGGGGTGGTTTGTCCCGATGTAGGGGCGGGTTCACCCATATTTTCGCCTTCCCATCGAGATCTTGGTGAACCCGCCCCTACGGAACCCGCCCTTACGGAACCCGCCCCTAGGCGCAATTGGTGTAAAAAGTTTTCGATCCAGGGGCGGGGATTTTGGGGGTCGATGAGGGTGAGGAGGTGGTCGGCAATGGGTTGCAGAATCAGGCGGATTTGACTTTCGCGCACGTAGTCTTTGGCGGTAGCTTTAATCAGGGCGTGGCTGTTGAAGAGGTTGAGGTTGCCGGTGCGGAGTTCGGTGCAGATTTCTTGGATGAAGCGGTTGGTGAGGTATTCCATGACCACGTTTTGCAGGGTGGTGGGGGGGGGTTGGGGTTCTGGGGAGGTGGTGCGACTGCCGGAAATGGCTTCGATGAGCGATCGCCCCACTAAAGAGTATAGAATTTCGATTAGTTGGCGGCGATCGGGCCGTAAGGGTTGCCCCATCATGTCTTCTTGCAGGATCTCTGGGGTGACGGGTTCCCGGTTGATGGCTAACCAATACATGATATGCTGCTCTTCTAGGGAGAGACGTTGCCATTGTTGATCGAGAACATCGCAGACATCCTGAATGGCGATCGCTTCCCCACGGTTTAAGTAGTTTGCCGCACTGCCCCCAAACAGCTCTTGAATCCGCGTAGCAATCAGTTTCAGCACCAAAGGATTGCCGTTGCAAGAGTCCGCAAGCTGGTGATTCACTGCGGCGCTCACCCCTAACCCTTTTTCCTTCAGAATCTCCGCAATTGCACCCTCATCTAACCCCTGTACTTTCCACACCCGCACCGGTAATTTTGGCCCTTGCAGCGCGTTAATCCCCTTCGGTTTTTCCCGACTGGTGAGCATTAAGCAGCCTTGATGCTCCGTTTCTCCCAACCGCGTCAGGAAGTCGCCATAATCCTCATATCCTGGGCGATAGCGTCCGGCAGTGGTTTGCGGTTGCAGAATCGCTTCCACATTATCAAAGACGATCAAACAGCGATGTTCCTTGAGATAGTCAATCAGTTGGGTGATTCTGCGGTGGATGGGAATATCTTCTGGGTTGTCCGGTTCATAGTTGAACACCTGGTTGATTTCGTCGAGCATCTCGCTTAGGGGGGGAGCTTCCCGCAAGGAGCGCCAAATAATCGCTTCAAAGTCCCCTGCCACTTCCTGGGCAAGTTTCACCGAGAGCGCCGTTTTACCAATTCCCCCAATACCCAAGAGGACAACCAGCCGACACCCATCTTGGGCAATCCAGGTTTTCAGGGTATCGAGTTCCTCCGTGCGTCCGTGGAAAATGGAGACATCGGGCGCTTCTCCCCAGTCTCGTTTGTTAGTAGGTGCAGATTCTGTAGGGGCGGGTTCACCAATATTTTCGTCTTCCCATCGAGATCTTCGTGAACCCGCCCTTACGGAACCTGGTGGGTGGGCGGGTTTCGCTTCGGGACATGAAACATCCCTATTTTCGCTTTCCGAGCGAGATCTGGGTAAACGCGCCCCTACAACATGGGTTAATGGAGGAATATTCACGAATTCCGGTTTGTACTTAAAGAAAATAGGAATCAGATAATTTCGTTGGGTTTTGCTATTCCCCTGAATACCAAATTTCTGATAGATGTTGCGGATCTGTTTGCGAATGGTTCCGGGGTTTTTGTTCAGGGAGGCGGCGATTTCTTCGTCGGTTTGGTTCTGGAGGAAGAGCTGTAAAACCGGTTTTTCTTGGGTCGAGAGGCGATCGCAGGTTTTCTCAAATTCCTCAGCACTCATGTTCTGGAATTTGTTCAGGTGAGGAATATTTACCAACTCTGGTTTATGCTTAAAAAATAAAGCAATCAGAAAAAAGCGCCCTCTGCGACGACCATCATCTTCATTTATGCCAAAGGATTTATAAATCGTTCTCCTAATTTTCTGCACATCCGATTTATTACTGGCTACCGTCGTAGCGATTTCCCGATCGTTAAGCAATTCGTGCAAGACTTGCTGCTCTGTAGGATTGAGTCCTGCGAGTATGCGATCGAACTGCTGGTTATTCATGGCTCTATACCAATGGGATGGGAAATGACTGGCTCAGAGTTCAACATTGGCAGGTTCTGCGCTGCTGAAGTCTGAGTTTTTTTGTCTGAGGCACACAACCCTATATTACACAGTCTTTCTCCTTCTTTACAGTCCCTCAGCTTATGGAACATCCGGATGTTTACTCTCAGAGATTGGGTATCATTCCGGGTTTTCACGCTCTTGGAGCAAGAATCGGTTTATTATGGGTTGGTTTTATACTAATAGTTTTCCCCTCATCCCTCTACCTACCCCCGTTCTCCCACGGGAGAGGGATTTTCCTTTCCCTTTGGGACATGAACGGACATGAAAGGGAGAGGGCAAGATCGCCAGTCATTTTTTCCCCAGTTGACGACACAAATAGATAGGGAGTCAATGTTGTTTTTTTTGCTTAATATTCCGGTGGCGATCGCCCGCCCCTCTCCCAGCATTTTGCCCAAAAGAACATTCGGATGTTTACTTTTGGGAGGCGATCGCCGTTGGGTTGGTTAATGGGGTGTGAGATGAGATAACCTAAAGAAGTAGCCTAAAAAAACAGCCATGGGTATTTCTGAATTGCTGCCAATCCTGCAAAATTTATCGGATGCTGAGAAACTCAGGATCTTGGAATTTCTGCAAGCCGATCTCGATCGCCCTCAATCTCCCCCCTCTACTGATGTTGGCGAAAGCAGGCTGCGCCGTAAAGAAAATCTGCTCGTCATTGAAACGGGTTCTTTGGCTCACATTGATTTTAATCAATTGATTGGGCAATTGCGTGAAGACTCGAATTCTATCAAGAATGAAAATTCTATTTGATACTTCTGTCCTGGTTGCTGCTTCCCTGACTCAACATCCCGAACACCCCACTTGTTTTCCGCAACTACAATCGGCAGAGCGAGGACAGGTTGAGGGATACTTATCAACTCATAGCTTGGCAGAAACCTATTCGATTCTCACCCGTTTGCCGATTCAACCCCGTATGAGTCCTAGTGATGCCGAAATCGTAATCGCAGATTTGCTACACTATCTACAAGTGGTCTCTCTAGATCAGCAGGATTATCAAGCAGCGATCGCCTGTATGGTTGCTCTTAAGCTTCCCGGTGGCGGAATTTTTGATGCTCTGATTGCCCAAGCAGCCCTGAAAGCAGAAGTTGATGCTCTCTTCACGCTCAATCCCAAGCATTTTACACGACTGGGGCCGGTGATCGCCCAAATGACTCAAGTTCCTCAATCATCGTAGGGTGGGCAGGCTCGGAGGTGTCGAAATGGAATCAATAGCTCATTCTCCTGCCCACCCCACCCACCATTAAAAGAACATTCAGATGTCCATAGACAGCCTGGGAACAACCTGCTTTAATCTAAGAAATGCCAAGAAAACAAGCGAAATATTGTTTTTTTCTCTAATTATTAAGAAATTCTAAAGTCCTCGCTTCGGAATGACTTAATTCCTTGGGACGGAAGGATATGGCTTGAGTTCCAGCATTAGATTTTTGTCTAGTCCATTCGGGTGTAAGGGGTATCGTGTCTCTAAATAAATCAGGGGAAGGAACAGACTTGAGATTCCTGATCTACCAAGATTTCTGACGTTAACCCAATTCAAAGCATGAAATTTAATCTGAATAACTCCAACGGGTTCTCTCGCGTGTTAGTGGGAACCGCAGTTCTGGCAACTTTAGGCATCATGGTTCCTGAAGTCGCGCAAGCAAGCAGCAATGAAAACCATGAAAATCTGACTGTTTCCGCCGGGAATAAGCAAACAGCAACCGCCGTTTATAATACGGGTCAAGAAGCCATGCGATCGCAGAACTATCAACAGGCGATCGCCAATTTTGACCAGGCGATCGCAGTCAACCCCCAACATGCTGATGCTTACAGAGATCGCGGTTCAGTGCATGAGCGGATGGGAGACTATGTGAAGGCAAGATCTGACTGGCAAAAAGCAGCTAGTTTATTTAGGCAAAGAGGAGACATTGTATCAGTCTTTCACATCATTCAGCAACTCTCCAAGCTCGAAAAAACATTTGCTTGTCGCCAAAATAACGGTCAATGGGAAACGGTGATGAATCGCAATTCCCAGACCTATCCTCTCATTGTTTGGCACGATCGAAGGGTGATGGATATCAATCCAGATGGAACAGCAAAAGTATCTGCCGATCCGCTACTCGGTCAAATTCCCGATCATGAAGATATCAGGCTTATTCCTCAAAATCGATCCAGTGATTCTCGTGATGGAGCAATTCATGTTGATGGATATACACGCCAGGTGAGGACATTTTATGAGGGGAGACACTCCGTCACAACAACAGTCGCAGGAAATCAAGGTGGCATCAGTGCAGAACATCGTTGTGTAGCTGTTTCCCAACGACTGGAGAACTTGAGTAACTTAATCTTTGATGAAGGAGCAGACAATCTCTTTAGAGTTGCAACTTTAGCAAGAAATTATTCAGGGGTTTCTCTTGACACTGGAATGACGGAAGAATTCAAAAACAATACACAAGTTGCTTGTATTTCTGGATCTACCACTGGATGTGATGATACTAATGCCATTTTCACTCTTAGCGGACAATCCAACGATAGAGCTGAAGAGGAAAATATCATTATCAATGAAACCAATGAGCAACGTCTGGCTCGGTTTGTGCGTTTAATTGACAATCCCGGATTGGGCGATCCTATCCACAACTAAACTGAGTTGATTCTGTAGATTGGGTGATGCCTTCTAGCCCAATCTACCCCCTGCTATCCATCTTTTGTACACCTATCCTTACTAACAATGTTCAACTTCCTTAGTTTCCCAAAAATTCTTCCCATTCTCACTGGAACAGTCGCCCTATTCTCTGTCACTGGTATCGTTCCTGAAGTCGTTCACGCTGATAGCTCTTTAGTGACAGGAAGTTACAAAATTGCACAAAGCTCAATTGATATTGAAGATGCTAAAGAAGAGCTTCTGCAGACCATGGAACTGTTACTCAAGAGGTTTGCAGAAACGTCTTACGCTCAGGGCGAAACTGCTCTAGAGGAACAAGATTTTCAAGGAGCAATGAACCACTTTAATGAGGCAATTGAACGTTACTCAGAATATGCCGAAGCTTATGTTGGGAGGGGAGCAGCCCGCGCTCAATTGGGCGATCGCTCTGGCGCTATCTCTGACTTAGAGACCGCAGGCGATTTGTTCCAAAAACAAGGCAATACGGAAGCCTACCAACAGACTCAGCAAGCGCTTCAAGAAATCCGTTAAGTCAATTAGGATTGGAGACACGGGATCGCATTGTGATGAATCAAAAATGCGATCTTTTTCTCTTGGAATACTATATTTGTAAGATATAATCAGTATTTTTATGGAAACAAAAAACAACCTTTCTGGAAATAAAAAATACAGATAAATATTGCTATTTACAGATAGCTGTGATAGACTGTTAATAGCACATAAATAATGTGAACTGCAATCAATATTACACCCAGGAAAAATTAAATGACCTCTAAATTAATTGCCGGAATTGTGGCCGCAGGAACTCTGGCTATTGGGGCTACTGTTGCCTTCGCCCAACCCAGTCAAGCACAAATGAATCGTCGCTTTGTCTGTCAAATGGATAGCAGCAATATTCCGACCACCTATGCACAAACCCCACGGGGAAATGTCGCAGTAATTAAGTGGTCTTCCACCTATTTTAGTGGTTCGGGCTATACTCCCATGCAACGTTGTCAGGCTGTAACTGACCGGTTCAATACCTATGATGCCCAAGGACAACTGCAATACATGAGCAGTGGCTGGCAAAACAATCAGCCGGTCGTTTGTGCGGGTTCAGCCTGCACGGGTCATAACTTGCTCTTTACCCTGCGTCCTGACCAAGACTCTGCTCAGGTGCTGCAAGAGATGATGGCCAACCGCACGGGTGCAGCAGGGCCCTCCCATCAAGCCTTCGGAGGTCGCCCTACCTATACGGTTAATGTTGATAAGTATCTTCAAGTTGCCCCTGTGGAAAGCTCTGGTTCTTCCAATGTTGCGCCGAGTAATCCTTCGCGAGGTAATAGCGGTGGTAATGTCTGGTAATTTTTCCTAGACTGTTCACCCATTTCTGGTCTTACTCCCCATCTTGGGGGTGAGACCCTTACCAGACTTCAAACTTAATCTCATTATTGTTTGTGAAAGGATTATATTTCCAAATGGCTCGACCTATACTGTTATTTGGGGCCTGTGTTGGCGGTCTGTTGATTGGACTATCGACTCATGCGATTTACTCTGGGAATGGGAATGAGCAACCCCAGAGTGAACTGCCAACAGAATCCACCCTTGAGCCAAGCTCCTCTCCTTTAGTTCCTGACGGTTTTTCCCCAGAGCAACTGCATGTTTTGGCCCAGTCTGTGACAGTTAAGATAATTTCCGGTCAAAACTCTGGGTCTGGGATTCTCATTGCTCGACAAAATGACCTGTATACCGTGGTGACTAATCACCATGTACTGGTGTTTGGGGATGGTCAGACGTTCCCCATACAAACCCCAGATGGTCAAGAGCATTTAGGGCAAGTAGTTCACTTAAGCCAGTTGCAGGGTAAGGATTTAGCACTGTTACAGTTTCGCACCTCTCAAACCTACGGCATTGCCTCTATGGGCAATTCTACCTCGGTTGCGGTGGGGGATAAGGTTTTTGCGGCGGGATTTCCAATTGAGGAAAGGGGATTTGTGTTTAATCAGGGTAACATTGCTTTGGTGATTGATCGTCCTTTTGGGGGCGGTTATGAACTGGGATATACCAATGATATTCAAAAAGGCATGAGCGGAGGGCCAGTATTTAATGGGCAAGGGGAAGTGATTGCCATTAATGGAATGCACGCTTACCCGATTTGGGGTAACCCCTATCAATTTGATGATGGGTCTCAACCTTCGCCAACCCTACAAGCTCAAATGACGGAACTAAGCTGGGCTATTCCCATAGAAGAGTTTGTATATCTGACTCAATCGGTCTTATTCCCCAACTTTTCATCAGGGGCGAAATCCACTCCTTCCCATCGAGAATCTCCCCAGTCCCCAGAACCCAACGCTATTTGGTAAGGCTAAAGGTTGAAATTGCTGATGTTTGAGATCGCAGCATTTTATAGGATGATTTCGAGTAGGACAAACTGTTATGACATTTTTATCCAATATTAGGAGTATTATGGGGCAAAACCAGCCTTGGACTAGAGTGAGTGCCCTACTCTTGATGGTTGTGGGTTCCGGTATGCCAGCCGCATTTGCTGGTGAAATTCCCCAACGGGAAATTGCTCAACGGGCCAGACAAATTACGGTGAGAATTAGTGGTCAGGAGACAACCGGTACAGGGGCAATTATTGCCCAAGATGGGCCCAGGGCTTGGGTCTTAACCTGTCGGGATGTGGCGGAGTCTTTGCATGGAGGCACACAGATTCACACCCACGATGGGCAGCATTATCCGATTAATCTCTCCCAAATGCGTTCAGTTAAGGGGATGGATTTGGTCTTAATTCCCTTTGCGACCAGCTATGGTTATGGACAAGCAGAAATTGGAGACTCGACCCAATTGGCCCAAGGGGATGGGGTTTATGTAGCGGGTTTTTCTGCCCTAGGTCAGGGAAGAGAACAGGAAGCGACTTTACAGTTTAGTAATGGGATGATTGCTAGTGTTTTACCTCCGAGTCCAGCAGGCTATGGATTTACCCATACAACGATGACTGCTGCGGGGATGAGCGGTTCTCCAGTCTTGAACAGTGCCGGACAAGTGGTGGGAATCCATTGTCAACCGGTTCAGGGTTGGGCCCTCTCCCAAGAGCCGATGGATGAAACGTGGAAGTTGGGAATTCCGATTCATCGCTTAACCCCCATAACTCAATCAATGGGATTGGATTTGAATTTGGCTACTTCTGGCCAGACTCCGGTGGTTCCTAGGGTGGCTCCTAGACCCATCAATCCCCAAACGGTTCCCCCACCTCCTGCCGATGGCAGAATTTGGTAAATCATAGAAACCTTTGACGTTGAACCCGTTCATTATGGAGTTACTTTAATTATGTTTAATCTAAACCGCACGACCCAAACGATTCTCAACCAATTTGTGACATTTACTTTAGCGATGGTTTTCTCGAATGTGATGCCAGTCGCTAGTGCTGCTGTATCTGCAAGGGAAGCAAGAACTGAGGGTTTATCTACAGAAGGAATAGAGGAACGCTGGCTGCAAGCCCAACGCTCTGGAGGTGGTAGAGTTCGGGTGGTTTACCATGAAGGAACCGATGCCCGTAGTCGTGAAGTAATTGAAGGATTGCGTCAGATTGGAGCCTTTGATGAAGCCGCAACAACCATAACGAACGGGTACTACCTTCCTGAAGACATAACTATCAATATTCAACAATGTGATTCGTTTAATTCGTCATATAATAGTATAAGTAAATCAATAAGACTGTGTATAAATTTACTTACCGAAACTTACGATACCTTAAAAGAGGCAGGATTGGATGACCTTCTAGAAGATTGGAGGTTCAACTTTAGATCACAAAAGATAGCAGTCTCAGGATTTCTCTTTGTATTTTATCATGAATTAGCTCACGCTTTGATGGATGTTTTCGATGAACGTCCAATGGGAATGACAGCAGAAGAAATTGAAGCAGATACCATAGCTGCGCTTCTATTCACAGACAGCAGTAAAGAAGACAAGCAGGCCACATTAATTTGGTTTGGTTGGTTGATAAGTACAGACGAGGATAAAAAACCTGCTTACTATGATGAACATCCTGTAACTGAACAAAGATTTTATAATATTTATTGTCTATGGCATGGAGAAGATCCAACTCTTTTTGGCAATGATTTAGCTAGGAATACGTTGCAATCAAGAGAGATAAAATGTTCATATGAGTATGAAAATGCCCAGAAAGAGTTTAACAGAATGATGGAACCTCATCGCAGAGAAAATCGATCTTCGAGTCCCAGTTCAGCTCCGGCGAGTTCTTCTAATTCTGAGTATATTTGGTAAGCCATTGAGTCAATGCTGATGATAGAGACACTCTCAAGGATGTTGTCGATTCTGAAGCTTGGAGCAGTGCAGTGCGATCGCATTCCGAACCCATCAGGATGCGGTCTTTTTTTTATGGATCAGTTATAGTATGTCATTGCGAATGGAGCGGAGCGGAATGAAGCAATCTCACCAATTTTGGAAATTGCTGCGTCGAAATCCAGACATTGATATCGCTACAACGACGGTATATGTAGGGGCGAACGGCCGTTCGCCCCTACAACCATGTCCCATTCTTAATTAGAATAACTATACTGAGCCAACTTCAGTAAACCGGCGCGATCGCCTTTCTGGGTGTCCAGGGGGCGATCGCCACAACAAGCCCCTTAAATTTGAATTGGAGACACGCGATCGCATTCCGAACCCATCAGGATGCGATCTTTTTCTGGGATATAGAGTTTTACCAAATCAATTGAAGATTTAAAGTAAATCCCGGTAAAATATCTTCTCCTGATAGAGTGAGAGGATGGTCTAAAACTTGTTTTTCTTGTCCCTGACGATAAATTTCAACTTGATGGTTTTTTGGGTTAATCAGCCAACCTAAGCGAGTACCATTATCTATATATTCCTGCATTTTTCCTTGTAGTAGCTTTAAGGAATCGCTAGGCGAACGCAGTTCGATCGCAAAATCGGGAGATAATGGTAAAAATTTCGTCTTCTGTTCTGCGGTTAAAGCGTCCCATTTCGCTAAGGGTATCCAAGAAGCATCGGGGGAATAATCTGCCCCATTCGGAAGCGTAAACCCACCCGATGAATCAAAGACAATTCCTAATTGGGTTTCTCTATTCCATAGAGATAACTCTAGGTTAATGTCAGAATTACGCTTACTGGTTTCTCCTCCCGTCGGTGGCATAATCATTAAGTTCCCTTGAGCAGTTCGTTCTAATCTTAAGTTACGGTTGGCAGCACAAAGTTGATAAAATTGTTCATCCGTAATCGAAGCGGTTTCTGGATTATTCAAAATCAATGCTGTCATGTTTTTATTTCTGTGATGAGGGTGATTAACGCTAAACGTATCGAAATTCTAACATACAGCAGTTTTCGCTGTTATGGTGTAAAGTCTTAAAGGCTCAAAGCCATGTACCACAACCCTATTCCCTATTCCCTATTCCCTAGCGCGAAGCGCTGTATCTCCCACAATTTCACCCGTCCCTTTCATTACTCCAAAGCTGGGACGGGCAATGGGGTTAGTAGCAGGATAAACAATGGCTAACGGTTTTCCGTCATGAAGAATCGTAAGCGGAATCTTAGTTTTTTCAACTTCGATTAGTAAAGTCTGTAAGTTTTCTGGTAATTCTATTGTGGTAATTTGTACCATTTCCTTGTTTATCTGATAGACTTAATTCTAAGTGTACCATAGCCAATGAGAGAAGTGTCGGAGACAACAACAGTCATTATTTGAACTGGGTAATTTGCATCGCTTGATAACGACATCTTGCGCTGGAAAAACTTGGGTCATAAGCTTCTCCCCTACAATATGGACAGGCTAGAGATATTATAAATCCCAGAAGTCTTCCTCCAGTAAGGTTATAATCAACCTAATCGTGCTTGCAGGTTAGCGATCGATGACACAACAACCTATAGAAATAGAGGGAACTTGGGAAGAAATTATGGCCCATTCAGCCCAACTCGCTGGATGTAGCGTGCGCGTGACGGTACTTTCCAATCCACCTCAAACCCTGTCTTCAGAAAAACCCCCCTCATTTCGCCCAGCTTCCGGCCGTTCCTTATTAAGACATGCAGGAACCTGGGCCGGTAATGACTTGGAAGAGTGCTTAGAGAGCGTGTACGAAACCCGTAGCCCTCTAGAGTTTTAATCTATGTATCTACTCGACACCAATCATTGTAGCCGCATTATTCAGGGAGATAGGCCCGTAATCAACCGCATTATTGAGGTGGGGGAATCACAAGTTGCTACCTGTGTCATCGTTCAGGGTGAATTGCTATACATGGCCTATAAGTCGGAACAAAAAGCTAGAAATCTGGCGCAGGTAAACCTGTTTCTCGAAGATATTCGCATTTATCGCATTGATGAAGTGACTGCCAATATTTATGCTGAGTTTAAGGCAGAAATTTTAGAGTATTTTGGCCCCAAAGAGAGAAATAAGCGTAGAAAAATCAGGATAGAAAACTTGGGAATTGGTGAAAATGACTTGTGGATTGCGGCGATCGCCTTACGCAACGGATTAACCCTTGTTTCAGGAGACAGGGATTTTCAACGGATGCAAGCAGTGAAAGCACTACCCTTAGAATCCTGGTTGGCAAGCTGATCAAATATAGTAACTCACCATCGACCTTCCACAGATATTATAACTTCCAGAAGCGAGATGGGCGATCGCCTCTAACGAAACCTCAAGATTAGACTGCCACATCTTTCCACCTCCAGCCTACCCTAAAGCCAATCCTCTAACCTCAAATCTTCAACCCTCTGCATATCTGAATCATGGGACACCAGAATCAGATTATGGGCGATCGCCGTTGCCGCAATTAAAATATCTGCATCTTCCATTGGCTCTCCTTTCCGTTTTAGATTGGCATGAATTTGCGCCGCTCTCTCGAAAATCGCCAAATCGCCCACGATTACCTGATATTTCTCACATAAGTCTTGAAAATCATTAAGCTGACGAGTCGCTCCATTAGCAATCAATCCTCGTTTGATTTCATAGTAAGTCATTCCGGCGACAAAAACATTTTCAGCTAAAACATCTAGGTTTCCCATTTTCTCCTGTACTTTTCTATTATTCTTCAAAATTGCCGTGACAATATTCGTATCCAGTAGATAACCCATCGTGACTTACCATCGACCTTCCACTGCGGCATCAAAAATAGCCATCTGTTCTGGCGTTAGGTCGTTCAACGTTCCAGCAACAGCCTCTCTCACCATTACCCGCTCGACTCGCTCGGTCAAATCCGACTCATCCACAGAACAAAGTTCCTGGGCATCCACTTGTGTCAATAGGTTAGAAAAGATGCTCATCACTTCATCTTTTTCTAATCGCTCTCTGAACTTCTCGTTTTCTTGGAATAAGCGATCGACGATCGCAGAAATTCGACTGATGACGACATCTTGCGCTGGTAAAACTTGGGCCATAACCTTCTCCCCTACAATATGGGCTGGCTAGAGATATTATAACTCCCAGACGTGAGAGGGGCGATCGGACTTGGGAAGAAATCATGGCTCGTTGTGCCCAACTCGCTACAAGGGTTGCCTCGCGATCGCTTAAAATGAGGAAATCTTTCTATCCAGAGAAGGTTATGGGATATCTCACCGTCATTAGCGAAACCGGTTTTCCTCATTCTGTCTGTTTGTTTGAATACCACCATCAATCAGAATGGTATGCCTTCAAACCGAAAATCCCCAAATTCCCCCTCTGTCCTGGATACATCGATCGCTCCAATAGAACCCCCTACATCAAACACTTAGTCAAATTTGAAATTCCTGACTCCCATTTAGAGCAAACTATTCCCCAGATTTTAAGCAAATACCGAAAATTAACCTACTGTATTGGTAAAGGCCCGGACTGCGTTACCCTATCTGTAGATGTAGCCCAGTGGTGTGGTTTAACCCTCCCACAACCCCCGAATCTCATTCCCGGTCATCTCGTATCTAATTTAGCTAAACTCAATCCCCGTTTAGTCCAAGAATACTATTAAAGCACTTTCCGCTATGAGTCAGGAACACCATAGCAGCGAAAACTTCTATAATCGATTAATTGCAGCTAAATCTTCTCTAGAAATAGCTCTCACTTCACCTAAGTTTTGGTTTTGAAATAGGGCAGTAAATGCGCCTGCTCCTAAGCCTTGATAAGGCCAGAGACGATAACAGGGCAGGTCACTCAGATGGGATTGATAATCGAGAAGATGGGGAACCGAAACAGGTTGGAAATGGGGATATTTTTTCAGTAACCAGTTACAAATTTGCTCATTTTCTTCGAGGGAATAGGTGCAAGTCATGTAGAGTAAATAGCCTTGGGGGGCGACTAATTGGGCGGCATTGCCAACGATCCGCTTTTGCCGGTTAGCATTACGATTAAGGGTGACTTTATGAAAACATCCGGGGACTTTTTTCTGTTTTAAAAGTAGGGATTGACCGCTACAGGGTGCATCAACGAGGACAAGTTGGAAGGCTTGGGGAAATTGTTGGGCAAGCCGTTGGGGATCGAGTTGGGTGGCGATACAGCGCTTTTCGCTTTTATTAGGTGCATTTTGATCCCCCCAACCCCCCTTAGAAAGGGGGGCAGCAAAAGTTTCGCTCTTAGAAAGGGGGGCAGTAAAAGTTTCGCTCTTAGAAAGGGGGGTAGTAAAAGTTTCGCTCTTAGAAAGGGGGGCAGTAAAAGTTTCGCTCTTAGAAAGGGGGGTAGTAAAAGTTTCGCTCTTAGAAAGGGGGGTAGTAAAAGTTTCGCTCTTAGAAAGGGGGGCAGTAAAAGTCCCCCTTTCTAAGGGGGATTTAGGGGGATCGACACTGTACGGCATCCCAGAGGAAACGGGGGTCATACTGTCTGGCCCGATCGCCTCCTCCGGTTCTGAAACGTTAGAAACTTGACACCGCCTCAAGTTTGCCATTAGGGTTCCTAAGCGCTTACCGACGACTTCATTGCAAACCAGTAAGTCCGGTTGCAGAGTATGCCAGGTGAATAAACTTTTACCTCCGGGAGCGGCGCAAACATCGATCGCCGTTTGAATCCCTGAGAGGTGCAATAGAGGAGAGGCTGCAAATACAGAAGAAAAGTCCAGACAATAGTAAGCTCCGCGATCGTGGGCTGGATGTTTTCCGGGTTGCGCTCCTAAACTGAGCCGATCCACCCGCTCCGGTTGCCAAGGTTGGGGAGTTTCCACGGCAAAGGGACGTTCTAAAGGGGGGTCTTCGCACCAGAGAATACAGGGATGCAAGGGAGGGGGGTTATCGAACGCTTGGATAAACCGATCGCGCAATTCGGTATCGCTCCACAGGCGATCGCTAAACTGCTTTAGAAGTTTAGAAGAACCATTACCCATCACCCAATGACCAACCCCAAGCGATCGCTAATCCCAATGAAAATAGAACTCATCCACACTAAATTGTCCATCAAAAGCCGAAAAATTAATCCGGTAAATCTCTGCTGTCTGCGTCGTTAAGGTCAACAGAGCATTGGGAGCCAGAGATCCCTGAGAGTCTGCCAGATTCGCTTCCGGCAACTCCGTATGGGCGATCGCCTCATTCTCTCTATTAAACCCCGTCAACGTCACCCGTCGCGAGCTAGTCACAGAACAACTCAATCCCCGAATCGGGCGGTTAAACAGCACTTCCATCCAACCACTTTTTGGCCCAGCAATCAATACCATCGTGCCCGTTTTCGGAGGATAAGCCGGATTAGAAGGTTGAAGGGCGATCGCATTCCGAAACTGAATACCCCACTGTTCAAACTGATGGTTCACCACCTCAAACCCCTGCAAGCTCTCTAAATCCAAATGAATCCCCTCCCCAGCAGAGAATGGTAACCCAGATTCTGTGATATCCGCAGCATTAGACACGGCCGTTGGTTGTTCACTCAAGCGATCGAAGGGATAGATAGTTCTCTCGGAGGGAATCTGAAATGACTTCAAGTACAGAGGTAAATCCGAGTCCCCCATAGAAACCCAAGATTCCACAACCGGAGTTGTTGATACTCTATCAGATAGGGGAAATTGAGGCGGGTTTTTATCCGGTTTCTTCTGTTTTAAGCGAGCCATCTGTTGTGCTGGTGTCATAACCCTCCGTCCTAAAAATGTAATCTAGAATACTTTATTTTCCGCAGAAACTAGAGTGGGGGGCTTGACCCCTCATTCATATTATGTCCTATTTACTCGATTTTGACCTCTCTAAGAAGATCAATGGACTTGATAAAACGTCACCGCACTATTGCCGTAAACCTTTTGCCGAAGAATTTCCAAGCCATTCAGCTCGTCTGGAGGAGGGAGTTGGGGGGAATGTTCAACCGCAAGTTCTCCGGTATCGGAGAGCAGATCGAGATCGGCGATCGCCTCCAACACCGGCTCATACAACGAACTTTGGTAAGGCGGATCGAAATAAATGCGATCGAAACTCTCTCCTTCTAAGCGCTGTACCCGCTTCAGAACATCCCCACAAAGCACCTGAAATCGCTCTGCTGATGCCATCTGTTGCCAATTTTGACGAATCACCCCACAAGCACGAGAAGAGGCTTCAATCCCCACCACCCAACTCGCCCCCCGACAGAGCGCTTCCGCTCCCATGGAACCACTGCCAGCGCACAAATCTAACCAACGACAACCGGCGATCGAACCTTGCCAAATATTAAACACCGCCTCCCGCACCCGTCCCGCCGTCGGGCGAGTCAGAGAACCCGCAAGCGTTTTAATCGCACGATTACCATAAATACGCATAAGCAAATTTGCTGAGACTAGAGTTAGACTTGCTATCTACTGAATAACTTTGTTAGCATAACAGATAATTATCTTACTCCCATCTAAAGTGAAAGCCAAATGATTATTAGCGCCAGTAGACGAACTGATATTCCTGCCTTTTATCATCAATGGTTTATCAACCGGATTCGAGCCGGTTACTGCATCGTCCCCAATCCTTTTAATCCCCAACAACTTTCCCGCATTAATTTGACTCCAAAAGAGGTTGAAGTCATTGTATTCTGGACGCGCAACCCCCACCCATTACTGTCATCTTTAGCACTCTTAGATGAACTGGGATATCAATACTACTTTCAGTTCACAGTAATGAATAACCCCAGTTTTCTAGACCAGAATCAAACCCCTTTATCTTTTGCCATTAAAATATTTCAAAAATTAGCCCATCTCATCGGTAGCCAAAAAGTAATTTGGCGATACGATCCCATTGTTTTTAGTCAAGAGACTGATATAGATTTTCATCTTCAGCAATATAAGCATATTGCCAGTCAACTCTCTGGTTATACCCACCGATGCGTAATTAGTTTTATGGATCGGTATCGCAAAAATAACGATCGTCTCCAAAAGATTGAAACCGAAAAAGCGATTACCTTTTATCCCTTAGAAGAAACTCCACAAGGGTTTGAAAAATTTTTACCCTCAATAGAAAAGATTGCTCAAAAACACAAGATTCAGCTTTTTAGTTGTGCAGAACCCTATGACTTAGAATCCTATAGCATTCACCATGGTAAATGCATAGATGATGATTATATCAAGGAAATTTTTGGCATAGAAGTCAGTCATAAGAAAGATACGGGGCAGCGAGAAGCTTGCGGTTGCGTAAAAAGCCGCGATATTGGCATGTATAATAGCTGTTTGTTTGGGTGTCAATACTGTTATGCAACTACCAGCATTGATAAAGCAAGAGAAAATTACCGAACACATAATCCGAATTCGCCTTCTTTAGTCGGATGGCACGATCTCGAACCTGAATCAGAGGTAAAATAGTTAGAAATTTTCACCCGATAGAATGAATAATTATCAATTCTGTATTCATTAGAATTTGCCAATTACTAAAAACATAAACTTAATGCGGGATCGAGGAATTAAATACCCTTCACTTGTTAGCAAATTTTGTATCACTATCTGAGGGATTCTTAAGGAAGAGCGTACGTCTAATTCATCTAGCACGATGATTTTATAATCATCATTTCTTTGAACAAATTTGGCAATATCTTCTAATATATAGCGGTTTTGAGCATAGCGAAGATCTCCAATAACAATAAAACTGTTTAAAGGAGCAGATTCAAGCAAAAACTTAATATTCTCTTTCGTCGTCGATATATTCCATATTTCATTCAGACAATTTTGAAAGACAAAAAGATGACTATTCTCGATCGCGTCTGCAACTGCCTGAAAACTATTAGCCGAGCATAAATCTAAATTACGAGCATTCCCAGAAAATTGACCTTTCCACAATTTGGGAATCACGAAATCTTTGGTAATTGTTCGACTCAGGGCCCATTGATCAGAAGCAATATCGTAAACTTGCACAAAAATCTCCTTAGTTTGGGGATAATACTGGGTTAAAAATTGAGCTAAACCAGCGACTTCTGGACAAGGCCCTGCTCCAAAAAAGCAAGCATTTACCTTTTCCCCAAAAGCAAAAGTTTCTGAACACTTTTGTAAAATTTCATAAGTCATTTGGACATAATGGGGGTAATAACGTATTAAGTAAGCTGCTTGAGTTGAGGCATCGGAGTAATTCACTATAACCTGATTCGATCTATAAGATTCCCACAATTGCTCGGCTGGTTTTTTTAGGGATTGTAAATAATCTTCAAAGCGGGGATAATTTTGGGGATTATAAAAATCAATAGATTTTTCCAAACCCTCTAAAATGTATTGGTATAGCCCTATTTTTTTGATCGGTTTTTCTTTAAAAGTTTTCCCAATCTCTGGAGTAACTTTTTTAGCTTGACCTTCAAGATTCAAAGCTAAATTGTTCAGCTCGTCAATCTTGGCTTGTAATTGGGCTTTTTCCTCTTGAAGCTTCCCTACTTGTTTAACTAGATCTAGGGTTTTATGCTTGAGGGTGAAAACATTATTTTCAAGACTTTTTAATTTGGCTGTGTAACTGTTAATTTTTTTGATTTCTTGCTCATATTTTTTATTTAAAATGAGAAAGAGAATAAAGGTAGATGTTGCCCCTATAATTCCACCGAGAAAAGCACTCGCAACTAAATTTAGAGTTCCTCCTAAGTTGGCTAAAAAAAAATGTGTTATCATCCGACTTGTCCTATTACTTGGTAATTACTCTAATGGGGGTGTACTTTATAAAACTAATTTTATCACGATCGCCCTAGGAAAGCCTATTGCTGTGCTATAGCAATCTTGCTCCCTTTGGGGTTACATTGATCGAAGCATCTTGTATAGAGGTTTCCTCTGTCAATCTGATACTTTGGAGAAGCTGCCATGGCCTATAGCAAATTCGATCTCCTGCGAGTTCAAAACGAGTTGGGTTTAACCCTTCACGAAACCCTTCATTTCTTATCCCCAGTTCCCCCCATTGAAGCCGATACCCTTCTGAAAGAAACCCTAGCGGAAAATCTGCCCCTTGCCCTAGCTCAGGGCAATGAAAAAGCTCGCAGTGAATGGATTATCAATCCCATTTTAACCGCCGTGCGTCGGTTATCCTCCCATCAAATTAGCCTATTTTCTGGACGAGAATTCAATATTGATGAAACCCGACAATTAGTCGGCTATGTCGATTTTTTAATTGCCCGATCGCCCCGTCTTTTAGTCTTAGAAAATCCAGTAATTATGCTAGTAGAAGCCAAGCCAGAAAACCTCAATGCAGGGCTAGGGCAATGCGGAGCAGAAATGGTGGCAGCACAACTGTTTAACCAACGGACAGATCGGGTGATTTATGGTTGCGTCACCAATGGAGAGTTGTGGAAATTTCTGAAATTAGAACATACGGATTTAACCATTGATCTAGAAGCCTATCCCATAGAGCCAATCGAGCGCTTGCTAGGGATTCTTATTTATCTCGCTGGTGAGGGATAAAGTAGGGGCGAAAAATTTTTCGCCCCTACAACCTGGTGAGTAATTCCCCCATTACCGATGATTTCGCCCAGCATTATCCTTGTTGGCAGGGAATTTGAATAATAAACTCTGTACCCTCTCCTGGAATCGAATGACAATCCATTTTACCTCCATGATTTTTGACCACAATTTGGTAACTAATTGATAAGCCTAAACCTGTACCTTTCCCTACTGGTTTAGTAGTAAAGAATGGATCGAACAACCGTTGTTTAACCCGCTCTGGAATGCCCATCCCATTATCTTTAATGCGAATTTCTACCCAGTCTGAATCTAACAATTGGGTAGTAATGCGAATTTGACCCTCACGGGGTTCTTCTAAATGGCCTTGTTTCGAGCAAAGGGATTCATCAATGGCATCAATTGCATTACTGAGGATATTCATCACCACCTGATTCAGTTGCCCCGCATAACACTCGATTTTGGGCAATTTTCCATACTCTTTAATCACCTCAATTCCAGGATAATCGGGTTTAACTTTCATGCGATTGTGCAGAATCAGCAAAGTGCTATCAATCCCTTCATGAATATCAACGGACTTCACGGCTGATTCATCTAAACGAGAAAAAGTCCGCATGGATTTGACAATTTCTCTAATGCGCTCTGTCCCTACGGTCATAGAATGGAGGAGTTCTGGCAAATCTTCGAGCAGAAAATCCAGGTCTTTGATTTCGCTCATTTCGGAGATCGCCGGATGGGTTTGGGGATAATGGTATTGATACAATTGCAGAATTTCTACTAAGTCTTTCATGTAGGTTTCTGCATGAGCCAAATTCCCATAAATAAAATTCACCGGATTATTAATTTCATGGGCTAATCCGGCGACCATTTGACCCAGAGAGGACATTTTCTCCGCTTGAATTAAATGGGATTGGGTACGTTTCAGGTCACATAAGGTTTCCTGAAGTTGTTGATTTTTTTCGATTAACAAGGATTCAGAATGGCGTAAAGCCTGTTCTGCCTGTTTGCGAGCGGTCATATCAATGCAGATCATCCCCACTCCTTTCGATTGGCCTTGCTCGGTGGTGAGGGGGAAATAGTTTTCCAGCCAGTGACGTACAATTCCTGATAACCGTGGGGTTTCATGGGAAACTTCCACATTGAGTAAGGGTTGACCTGTGGCTAAAACTTGCTTGAGCTGCGGTTCGAGGGTTTTGGCTCGATGGGGGTTAATGTCGCTAATGGTTTTGCTCAGATGATCGCCGATCGCACTATCATTGGTTGTGGCTAGGGTTTCGTTGACTTGCACAAAGCGCATTTTTTTGTCCAGAATTGCCATGCCAATCGGAGCCGCATTGAAGAAAGCATTCCAAAGCTGATCGCGCCAAACCAGTTCTTGTTGCAAGGCTTGGCGATCGCTAATATCTCGCCCTTCAGCAATCAGCATCACGGCTTTTCCACAGGAATCCATCACCGGTTTCAGGGAAAAATCTACTGTAGCTTTTTGCTGGTTGACTCCCAAAAAATCAACGGTTGAGCGCAGGATGTTCCCCTTAGCTGCTTGCTTAATCTTGGCTTTGAGCTGTTCCTGATTCGCACAGTCTTGCGGCCACCAAGGTGCTTTCCATAAATCTTGATCGATGACATCCGAAAGTTGCACTCCGGCAAACTCTAGGATGGTGTGGTTTGCTTCTAAAACTTGTCCTTCTGGAGAGAGAATGGTAATAAATCCAAAGGAAGAATTAAAAATAGCTCGAAAGCGCCGTTCGCTCTCTTTTAAGGCTCGTTGTGCCTTGCGGCGATCGCGCAATACCGCTTGACGTTCGCTCGTATCCGTCACCACTCCCAGCAATGTGGGAGGACTAGAGGAACTCGTATGCAGTAGGGAAACCGCTAAATTAACCCAAGTCATGGAGCCATCTTGATGCAGATAGCGTTTTTCTTGCATGAAGCTTTGCAACTCTCCCTCTAGGAGTTGATCGAGAAAGGTGCGATCGCTCTCCATATCATCGGGATGAATAATTTCCATCAACGAATGGCCTTGTAACTCTGATTCGTGATAACCAATCAGATGGCAAAATCGAGGATTAATCCTCAGAATCTTACCTTCTAGAGACCATTCCAGCATTCCTATCGGTGCTTGATTGAATAGGGGATTTGCTCGATGTTCATCCATGGAAGTCCCTTGAGCTTTTAATGGCGTTTTATAAGGGGTGTCAGATTTCAAAAGGTACATATGAGTTTTTTTATGGTTTGAGAATTTCTGAATACTTTGAGTATAAGGGAGAGTTTTGGAGATGATCTTAATATTGTTTACAAAACTTTATAAAAATAACGTCAGTTACTTGCAAATAGTAAAAGATTAGGGTAGGCACACCCGCTCGGCTGACTGGATTGATCTAAACAAGTTTTTCTTAAACTCACCCTGCTTCTGATATTTTACCCATTTGACAAGCTACCTCAATTACCCAAACAATACCTTCGCCAAAACCAAAAATGCCTTGATTCGTAGGTTGGGTTGAGGAACGTGCATGTCGGCGACAGCCGAAAACCCAACAAATACGTTGGGTTTCACTTCGTTCAACCCAACCTACGGGAAAATGGCGAAGGTATT
>NZ_JAQOSP010000110.1 GCF_030068475.1 Roseofilum acuticapitatum BLCC-M154
TATAGGGGATTGGTTCCCCTATCTATGTACCTTGAAAACTGGATATTGCCTATGGATACTCATCCTCTTATTAAGCTCTCTTGGGTCAAGGAAGACGAGCCTAGTCCCTTTGACCCCTGTGGTGGAGAGGTCGCCTCTCCCAACCGGGCAAGGATTAAACGCTGTGTAAAGGACTCTAGACGGGTCTACATGGAGTCTATTCTGTTCAAGAATGAGTTAGTCAAAATGACTAAAAAAGAAGCCTATCGTCTACTCTCCCAAGACAATTGGGATGACCTTAGTAATAGGCTGACTTTCTATTTTTGGACACTCCCTGGAGAAGGGAGATTTACGCTGTTTATTTGCCAGAAAGAATAGGGGTAAATAGCTCTCGTAGGAACCGCTATGGACGGGAGAGAGCTACCCCTATTTTTCAGCTCTGTACAGTAGTTATAACAGGAATAAACTCACCATGAAAAGATACCGACTACCCAACCCCCATGGCAAGGGATTGAGACCAAACACAAGCCCTTGGAAGCATTCACAGACTAAACCTATCCGGTTACCTGAAGCACTTATCCCCCAAATCCTGGAATTTGCTCACCAATTGGACAAGGGCATCTGTGAACCCCAACAGGACGGGAGTCTTAAGGAAGTCATCTCCATTTTGGAAGACTGCTTAGACTCCAAACAATACCCGGCTAATAAGGGGGGTGCAATCAAGAAGAGGATTAAGGAAGCTTTAGACCTCTTGCAATAGGGTGAACACCCCATTATAGGGGGTTTATGACTTTATTTCTCTTCCCCCCTTGAATCTGGGAATTAGGATAGTATAGAGACGGAAAAAAAATAACGACTTAGGATTACTCTCCTAAGTCGTTAGCAAAAAACCAATTTGTAAAAACAGTATGAATAATCCGGCCCAAAAGAAGCAAGACTCCCTTGAACTTCTTAACAATACTTCATGTGAGAACGCTTCTCATATTGTAACCCAAAATGATTGGTTAGAGCAACAACTAGATAGCTCTGGTATAGATAATTCTCTATTAAGAGAACAATTCCAACCCTGTAATGAAGGGTTCACCGTTCAGGGTGTAGACCTTGACGGTAAGCCTAACCGTGACTCTTGGCAGATACGGCTAAGAACTCCTGGTGAGGATGGAGCCAAGTACAAGACCAAAGGGAAACAGGGGAATGACCATGGGGTTTATGATGCTTTTTTCCCTGCTGGCACATTAGGAGACTTCCCTGTTCTTGAAGACAACCATGAGGGCTTCTTTGATGGGTTAACCCGTAGGGACTACAAAGAAGCTGTAGTCCTCTCCCTAGGGCAATTCCTAACCAAATACCCATCATTCCCCATCATCATCACAGAAGGGGCTAAAAAGGCTTGTAGTGGACTTCAGAGTGGCTACATTACCCTATCCATCCCTGGTTGCTCCATGTGGCATAAGCCCAAGTCACCAGAGCTTATCCCTATGCTTAACGCTCTATGTGTGAAGGGGAGACCCGTCTATGTGGCTCTAGATGCTGATTTCAGGGATAAAGACCAGGTTAGAGCTGAGATTAGCCAAATGGCTAAAGCGTTGACTTCAAAGGGGTGCAATGTGAAAATTGCAGTCTGGGATATCAACCAAGGTAAAGGTATGGATGATTTTATCGTCAACGGTGGCAACTTTGATGAGGTCATCAAGACCGCAATGGCAATAGCCACTTGGGAAAAACAGTTCTGTAACAACCGTACACAAGTTACAGAGCGTAAGCCAGGGAAAGATATCACTCCTGCACAGTTCGCTCAAGAGTTAGCTGTAGAGACTCCCAACCTATGGCGGTTCCACAATGAGCAGAAGACCTGGAGAGAGTGGAACGGGAAATACTGGGAAGCTATCCCCCAAGAGAAAGTAGGAGATTACATTTACCACAAAGTCAAGCACCAGATTAGGGGAAATGCTTGGGTCAAAGATTGTCAAGCGCTCTTAGAGCGTGAGCTACGTCACTGGCAATGGATGCCCCAATCACAAACAGTTAGAGCATTTTCCAATGGTGTGGTAGACATGGAAACCTTAGAGCTAACCCCCCATAACCCTATCCACTACAACACCAGCGTTATTGACCGGGACTGGTGGCAACCTACTGGAGAACCCATTAAAGACCCATTGGAAGCGCTTAAGCAGTATTGCCCCCATATTTATGAAGCTTGGCATTATGCCATGGGGGGAGATGAGAGGAAGATACTTAAGCTTCTGGCAGTTTGCCATGGGGTTCTGACTTGGCGGTTCTCTACCCTTCAAAAGTTCATCCATCTTATCGGTAGACCAGGAACTGGTAAGGGTACATTTTCAAGGATTCTTACTGCATTGGTTGGTGGGGAAAATACCAAGTCGTCTAAGCTTGCCAAGTTGGGCAATGACTACGATATTGCCCACTGGATTGCTAGCCAGTTGGTTATCTTGCCAGATGAAGGGGCGAAAGTCTCTGATGCAGTCCTGGATAACCTGAAGTCATTGACTGGTGGGGATTCCATCAGTTATCGCCAGATTTATGGCTCGGTAGCGTCTAGCCCGTTTTATGGGACGTTGCTGATGATTTCCAATGACCCCCTGTTTAGGGGGGAAACGGGTGCGCTTAAGCGTAGGTTATGCCTGATTGAGTTTGACACCCCTATTCCTAATCGCTCTCACTTAGCAGAGAAGCTAATGATGAGGGAGATTTCCCAACTGACCTATTGTGCTTTATCTATGCCATCCCATAAAGCTGATGAGGTTATCAATGGGTTGGGTGAGTATGAGATTCCAGAGTTTCAGTCTAAGCAATGGGAACTGGAGACGGCTGAGAATTCTGTGGCTGACTTCCTAGATACTGAGCTGATTCCATCCCCTGGTTATAGGTTGGCAGTTAAGGCTATCTATGATGGATATAACCAGTTCTGTTCAGATACTGGGCAAAAGCCTGTCGCTATGAACAAGTTCAGCTCACGGTTGCTGACTGCTTCTGATTTTGTGGGTTGGGATGTTGAGAAGGGTAAAGACCGTAATGGGGCTTACTTGGTGGGAGTTGATTTAAGGGAAGAACTGAAGCATAAAGACATCCCTACCCCTAGCGAAGTCTTTGAACAAGCTGAGAAAGTTTCGTCTCCAGTTCTATCGTCACAACCGTCACACCCAGACGGGGTAAGGGTTTCAGTCGTCACGCCTATCGTCACACAACCATCACAAGAACCATCACAACCATCACAAGAGGGGGATGACCATGGGGCAGTTGAGCAATTATCTCTACTCAAGCCAGAGTGTGACGATACCTGTGACGATACTGTGATGGTTGATGTGATGGCTGGAATGTCCACACAGCAAGGCTGTGACGGTTGTGACGATACTTTGCCAACATTTTCTGTGGGGATGAAAGTTGGGGTTAAGGAGCTTGATGATGACGAACTGGAAGGAGTTCTTCTCCATTACAAGGATGGAGAATGGGGGGTGAATTTTCCAGGACTAGGGGATGACACTTACAATTACTCCCCTGATGAGCTGGAGCCTAGATGATGGGTTGCTAAAGGGAGTAATTGGGCACTCGTAGGACTGCTTTTTGGGTAGTCCTACAGAGCTTTGTAAGGGGCAAGAGTGCCCACCAAACGGAACGAGAGCGTTTTGCAATCCTTATAGCAATTCCAAGAACAAACGGAACGAGAGCAAAAGTTATTTAAGCACGCCAATAGTGGCTGCTGTAGCTAACCCGACAAATGGGCAAGAGAATTGCCCATTTTTAGCCCATTGAAACCTATCCACTTTGGGGGGTGTTATGGTGAGTTTGTGTGAAATATGTGTGA
>NZ_JAQOSP010000111.1 GCF_030068475.1 Roseofilum acuticapitatum BLCC-M154
GTTCGCTTATTCATGTCCGCGAAGCGGAAATACCCTAATTAAAAATCCAGGGAGCAAGATTCTCCCACTCCAGTCATATCAAAGAATTCGAGGAGTGCGGGCATCTTGCCCGCTTCTTAACAAATTTTCATGTCCGCTTGCAGAAACCGGACATGATATTATCCTAGATTCTCAACCTCCCCGAAAATTAAACAGAAACCGTTGTTTCTAACTGATTTAACCGCTCTGCTAAGAGGCTTTCTAACTGTTCTAAGGCTTTAGAAAATCCTTTAATCCCTTCATCGAGTTTTTCGGAAGCCATCCGATCTTCGGCGTGCATTTTCTCGAAGGTTGCCTTATCCATGGGGATTTTTTCGATCGCCATTTCCTGAGCTGCTTCTGGACATAATTTTCTCGGTAAGTCCCCCGTGGTGCTATCGAGTTCTCCTAGGAGCTTGGGGGAAATGGTGAGTAAATCGCATCCGGCTAACTCAGTGATTTCGCCAAGGTTGCGGAAACTGGCTCCCATGACTTCCGTAGGATAGCCAAATTTCTTGTAGTAGTTGTAAATGGTTGTTACGGACAATACACCAGGATCTTCAGACGAGGCATAGCTTTCACGTCCCGTTTCTTTTTTGTACCAGTCTAAAATACGACCAACAAAGGGAGAGATTAGGGTAACTCCAGCTTCCGCGCAGGCGATCGCCTGGTGCAAGCCAAACAAGAGGGTTAAATTACAATGAATACCTTCTTTTTCCAAAATTTCAGCCGCTTGGATGCCTTCCCAAGTCGAGGCAATTTTGATTAAGATGCGATCGCGTGATACTCCAGCTTCCTCATATTGAGCGATAATTGCTCTTGCTTTGGCGATCGTCGCTTCCATATCATAGGATAACCTCGCATCCACCTCCGTAGACACCCGTCCAGAGATAATATCCAAGATTTTTAACCCAAATGCCACCGCTAGGCGCTCAAAAGCTAATTGAACCACTTCCTGAGTGTCGGCTGCCTCTCCTAACTCTTTTCTGGCTTTTTTCAGGGTACTATCGACAATCTCTTCATATTCCGGCATTTGCGCGGCTGCCGTAATCAAAGAGGGATTGGTTGTCGCATCGCGGGGGGTGAATTTCTCCATGGATTGCATATCCCCCGTATCCGCAACTACAACCGTCATTTGGCGCAGTTGTTCGAGTAGCGTCTGACTCATAGTATCTCCTAAAATTTCTGTCAATCGGGCAAGGGGTCGATCGCTTAAACTTACCCAATTCAATCTTAAGAAAATTTCCACAGTCCTGAACTTAAATAACCCTTAAAAATTTAGGGGGGAGGGCAAAAAATTTAAGGATTATTTTAGGATTAAAGCAAAACTGGTTATATTTCATGACGCTTGAGCCTTCGCAGGCGATCGGAATAACTCCGTAAAACCTCTAGGGCAAATTCTGGCGTTTCTTGCACCGCAAATAAAAAGCGCCGTCTATCAATAAAGGCTAAGGTACAATCGGTTTTTGCCACTGCGGTAGAAGCGCGAGTTCCTTCATGATGCACTAAAGCACCTTCTCCAAACACATCGCCTTGTTCAATGGTTTCTACAACTGTACCATTAACTTTTAATTCTACCGTTCCTTCAATGATGCCATACATATGTTCCCCTTTATGGCCATCTTCAAAGATAATATCCCCTGCCTTAAAATGGCGGGGTTCCGGTTGTTTTTGGAATAATTTAATCGTTTCTATTGCGACCATAAACACTCAATCCATCTCCTATTGTGTTCAATCCATTTCTTGAAAAGTTGGTAGGGTGGGCACTGCCCACCCTACTACTTAAAACGGGACTTTAAGTAATAACGGTTGGTTGATCTCGTCCAGTTAAAGAACGAATTTGGGCAATTTCATCCGCCAGTTGAATTAAAGAAGCTAAGGCCTCTTGAGGGTCTCGATCGTGCGCTCTAGAGTCGGGTTCATACCGCTCCAAATAAACGCGCAAGGTTGCTCCTTGGGTTCCCGTTCCCGATAAACGGAAGACAATCCGAGAACCATCAGTAAAACCGATGCGAATCCCTTGTTTTGTGGCCACACTGCCATCAATGGGGTCAGTATAGCTGAAGTCATCGGCATATTTAACTTCATAGTTTCCATACTGTTTACCCTGGAGAGTGGGCACTAAAGAGCGCAGGTTTTCCATTAAGGTATTGGCGGGTTCAGAGTCCACCCCTTCATAGTCATGGCGGGAATAGTAATTCCGACCATAGGCTTGCCAATGTTGGCGGACAATTTCCTCAACAGATTGCTTTTTAACAGCGAGGATATTTAACCAAAATAAAACGGCCCAAAGACCGTCTTTTTCCCGCACATGATTGGAACCGGTTCCAAAGCTTTCTTCACCGCAAAGGGTGGCTTTTCCAGCATCGAGAAGATTACCAAAGAATTTCCAGCCGGTGGGAGTTTCGTAACAGTCAATGCCCAATTTTTCTGCAACTCGGTCAGGTGCTTCACTTGTAGGCATGGAGCGGGCAATTCCGGCTAGGCCATCTTTGTATCCGGGGACGAGGGTGGCATTGGCTGCGAGGACGGCTAAACTATCGCTAGGGGTAACAAAAAAGTGGTTTCCTAGGATCATATTGCGATCGCCGTCTCCATCGGACGCTGCACCAAAATCAGGCGCATGGTCTCCATAGAGAACCTCGACCAAATCATGGGCGTAGACTAGGTTAGGATCGGGATGACCCCCGCCAAAGTCTTCCAAAGGAACCCCATTTTGGACGGTTCCCGGAGTCGCTCCAAGACGGTTTTCAAACAGTTCTTTGGCATAGGGCCCAGTGACCGCGTGCATGGAGTCCATACACAGGCGAAACTGGCCAGAGGCGAGATAGTCGCGAATAACGTTAAAGTCAAACAGAGACTCCATCAACTCGGCATAGTCGGTAACGGAGTTAATCACCTCTACGCTCATATCTCCCAGTTTGAAGCTGCCTAACTGGTCAAGATTGAGGTCGGCTGCTTCTAAGATTTTATACTGATCGATGGTTTTGGAGCGATCGTAGATGGCGCTGGTCACCTTTTCCGGAGCCGGGCCGCCATTACTGACGTTATACTTCACCCCAAAATCCCCTTCGGGGCCCCCTGGGTTATGGCTGGCAGAAAGAACAATACCCCCAAAGGCATTATTTTTACGGATCACGCAAGAAGCAGCCGGAGTAGACAAAATCCCCCCTTGACCCACTAAAGTGCGACCCACTCCATTAGCAGCCGCAATTTTCAAAATCGTCTGGATAGCTGTACGGTTATAATAGCGACCATCTCCACCTAAGACTAAGGTTTTACCTTGAAAGTCCTCTAAACTATCAAAAATCGATTGGATGAAATTTTCCAAATAATGGGGTTGTTGAAACACCGGAACCTGTTTGCGTAAACCGGAGGTTCCCGGTTTTTGGTCGGTAAACGGTTGAGTTGAAATCGTTTTTATGCTCATAAATAGCTGATGCTCGGATCTTCAGCATCTTCATTTTCGAGCATTTTGTGCCCCTTGCGGCCTTGGGGCGAGAAAAATGTGGTTATGTTGTCTGCATTGACATCTTGCTATAGAGGGCGCTCTTCACTCAAGGCCAAGTATTCTCACCGGTAGGCTTCTTTTGCAGCATCTAACATATGGCGTAGCCGAGTTTTATCATCATGGTTTGACATATTTACCACCGCTTCAGCTAAGACTTCTTCCCGAAAATAACGACTTAAATCCCCTGCGGTGCGTAAGTCAGCTTTTCGTCCAATTAAGTTAGATAACTCAATTGACTCCTGACTTTATTGTGTCATAGAGTAGAGTCCAAAAATTAACCCACACCTAAATTAGAGTGTGGGTTAATTACAGATCTACAACGATAGAAATGGGTTACATAGAAGACCCAAGACCAGCATAGGCTCCATAGAAGAATAAGCCAACAACCACTAATACGCCAGTTCCGGCGACCGTGGCTACAATCCAAAGAGGAATTCTAAAATCCGACATTTGATGTTTCTTCCTAATTTACACAACACAACAATCAATCAGTTCCCCAGCCTAGATGAAATAGGTGGGGAATTTTTCAGAGCAACCCAATTAGTTAAAGAAGTAACTGGAAAATAAGATCCCCAATACAAAAATCAGCAACAAGCCCAGATATAGGGATGTCCGATTTAGTTCAACAGGTTGCTTATTGGGATTTTGATTACGGGTGGGCATGTCTTTTTCCTATCTCTGAATGAATTGCATTGCTGCGATCGCGCCTAAAAAGAAGACAGAAGGCACAGCCAAAGTATGGACTGCCAGCCATCTGACGGTAAAAATGGGATAAGAAACAGGTTGATTTTGGTTACTGCTTGTCATAATTTCCGATCACTGAGTTCAAACTACTTGCCGATAAATTCTTCGATTTGTTTATTCCCTTCATAACGATCGGTTACGATAGGAATCTCCTGACGTTGGGGAGTAAAATACTCATCCGGACGGGGAGTACCGAAGGCATCATAGGCCAAACCGGTGCTGACAAACAGCCAACCGGCAATAAACAACATCGGAATGGTGATGCTATGGATTAACCAATAGCGGACACTGGTAATAATATCCCCAAAGGGACGTTCTCCGGTGGAACCACCTGCCATGAATTTTCCTCCTCTTTAGAACACGACAATTGGGATCATTAGTCTATATCATACGAAAGATTAGGCCGATTGCGTGGAGTTGTCATATTTTAAAATCGTGCCTCCATTACCAATCACAAATCCGATTTCGGAACTTTCAAAATCAATCTGGTAGAAGTTAGAGGGCACATTTTCCACGCTGCGGTCTTTTTGCCAAGTTTGTCCACCATCAAAGCTGACAATCAGATTCCCGCTACCGCCAGATACCCAGATTTCTTCTGGGGTACGATAGGCGAGATCGAGGAATCCGATGCTAGAGGCAAACTCTGGATTTTGGGTATCTTGCCAATCTTCAGAGGCTTCTGGAGTCTCCACTTTACTAAACTGGAGAGCGCCGCCTCTAGCTAGGAGCCACAACCGATCGTCGGCAGTGAAGCCCATTTTTTGCAAGCGTTTGGAGTTATTGCGGTTATGCTGAACCCAGGCAGAATCTCCGGGTTCCCAGGTGGAATAGAAGTTACCGTTGGCGGAAACGGTGACATACTTGCCATTAGGCGATCGCGAAATATTGCGATACACCCCTACCGCAGACTCCACTAAGCCTTTCCAGGTTTTACCCCCATCTTCAGTGCGATAGATCGCGCCTAAATCTGTGGTCATCTCGGCTGAACTTGGCCCTAAAGCCAAAACAGTTTTCGTTGTTCCTGGCAACTTAGCGCTGAGGGGAATATTAGACCAAGAGGCCCCCCCATCCGTAGAATGAAGGAGAATCGAAGGCATCCCCACAATCCATCCTTCATCCCCACTAAAACTAACCGAGGTCAACCGAGTCTTTGGCTCAATATCCAGATATTTCGGTTGCCAGGTTTGGCCGCTATCCTTGGTTTCTAATAAGGTTGCATTACTGCCGACTAGCCACCCATGGTTGGGATCGCCTGTAAAGCCAATATCCTGAACCGTTTCCTCAGTGGGTAACTGAATCACTTGCCAGGGACTCGACTCTACAGAAGGTAAATAGGCATTTTTACAACTAGCGCATAGCAGAACAACCGCGATTAATGTTACAACTCGTTGCAGAATTTTCACAATAGATGGCATTACTCCAGATTTGACCGCTAGTTTGGGTTTTACTGTAAACCGTAAAGACTCAGAAAAAATAACAATCCCAGTGCTAATCCCCCAAAAATCAGGAGATTTTTTTGGCCAGGGGTTAATGTATTGACCCCAAACCCATAGCCCACATTTTCGGTAAAGCCTGACGCTCCACCGGCTGCACCGATATTTTGAAATTTACCCCGTTGTGCGCTACAAACGGGACAGCGCCAGCCTTGAGGTAATTCCTCAAATGCAGTCCCTGGGGGTATTTGACGTTTTCCATCCCCTTTGGTTGGCTCATAGACATAGCCACAAGCACGACACTCATAGCGATCGAGTGCCTTTTCTGGAGTTGGCTTCGATGTTTCTGGGGTCTCAGACGATCCGGTACTCATTGCCCTACAAGAACCTTGGGAGTTTTTATAGAAATCTTAAAATTTCTGTAAACTATTATGACATAATCTGCGCCCCTGTTTTGTCAGGAATGGGGGAATAGGGAGTTTAGCCTTGCCTATTCCCCATTACCCTAACTCGATAATGTGCGTCGTTTAGTCACCATGCGATAGGTGTGAATCACATCACCCATTTCCCAACTGGTAAATTTATCTACACCAATTCCACATTCAAAACCGGCATTGACTTCTTTAACATCATCCCGTTCCCGACGCAGGGAATCTAGGAAGCCTTCATAAATGAGGGTTTGGTTCCGCATGATCCGCAAATTACAGTTACGGATGGCTTTACCGGACTGGACATAACATCCGGCTACCGCACCTTTACCGACGGCAAAGACTGCCCGGACTTCGACTTTGCCAAGTTCTTCTTCCACCAGTTCAGGATCGAGTAGCCCTTCCATGGCCCCTTGGATATCATCTAAGAGGTTATAGATAATGTCATATTCGCGCACATCTACCCCGGTTTGATCGGCGGCGGAACGAGCGCCACTGGCGAAGGTGGTATTGAAGGCAATGATGACTGCATTGGAGGCTGCGGCTAGATCGACATCGGTTTCGGTGACTTCACCGGCTGCGGCTAGGAGGATACGCAGTTGTACTTCGTTTTGAGGCAGTTGTTGCAGGGAGCCGAGAATGGCTTCTACAGATCCTTGTACATCGGCTTTTAAGACGAGGTTGAGTTCTTTGAGTTCTCCTTCTTTGACTTGGGCACTCAGGGAAGTAAGGGTAACCCGACGGGAGGCGAGGGCTTGTTGCAGGCGGGCTTCCCGTTGAACTGTTGCGCGAGCATTGGCGATCGCCCGCGCTTCTTTTTCATCAGCCAGACATTCAAACTCATCTCCGGCTGAGGGCAGTTCATTGAGACCTAAGACCTCAACGGCAAAGGAAGGTAGGGCTTCATCTACCCGTTCTCCTCGGTCATCGACCATGGCCCGGACTTTCCCCATGGTGGCTCCAGCGACTACAGCATCGCCGACTCGCAGGGTTCCATTTTGTACCAGTAAGGTGGCGACGGGGCCTCTGGATTTGTCCAGATGGGCTTCAATGATCGTTCCTTTGGCGAGGCGATCGGGATTAGCCGAAAGTTCTTCTACTTCAGACACCAAGATCAGCATTTCTAGCAAACCATCTAAGTTTTCTCCTTTGATGGCGCTTACCGGAACCATAATGGTCTCGCCGCCCCACTCTTCGGGAACTAAGCCATGTTCCATTAGCTCTTGTTTAACGCGATCGGGAGAAGCTCCTTCCTTATCAATCTTGTTAATGGCCACAACAATAGGAACCTCAGCCGCTTTAGCATGGCTAATGGCTTCAATGGTTTGAGGACGCACCCCATCATCGGCTGCCACCACCAGAATCGCGATATCTGTTACCCGTGCCCCTCTGGCCCGCATAGCCGTAAATGCTTCGTGACCCGGAGTATCTAGGAATACAATTTGCTGAGTTTTTTCATCATGCTCTACGTCTACATGGTAAGCCCCAATATGCTGAGTAATACCACCGGCTTCTGAATCGACAACTTTAGTTTTGCGAATGGCATCGAGAAGAGTGGTTTTTCCATGATCCACATGGCCCATAATCGTCACCACCGGAGGACGACGATGGAGGTATTCCAAGTCTCCAGCTTCAAGCATCTGGGTTTTCTTCGCTTCGGACTCGGCAGTAGCCGTTTCCACTTCTGTGCCCAAATCTTCGGCTACCCAAATGGCTGTTTCCAGGTCTAGGGTTTGGGTGACCGTGGCCGCAATACCTTTATTGAATAAGCGTTTCACCACTTCAGTTTCCGGAACCATCAGTAAGGTGGCTAAATCACGAACCATTAATTCACCCTTAAGGGTAATTTTTTCGGGTTTCTCCGGTTTGTCCGCCCCTTTATTAGCCATGCGCCGGCCTCGGCTATCTCGATTGGGCGATCGCTTCTTAGCTGAGGGGGTTGTGCTGGTGGGTTTAGCGGGAGTAGTCGATAGTCCTTTGGGTTTAGCAGGACGAGCCAGAGATAGACTCACTTCTGTGCTGCTATCACCGTCATCGAGATCGTCATCAAGATCGTCATCTAAATCCTCATCAATAATGTGAGGACGGCGTTTTTTGGTTACCCCTTTACCCGCTTTAGGGCTGCCCTTTTGGATCTCATCATCATCCTCCTCCTCTGACCGTTTTTTCACCTTTTTGGTGGGTCGAGGCATGGGCCGTCTTAACTCTAATTCCAGTTCTTCTGATGATTCTGAGCTATCTCCAGGATTGATCGCCAGATCTTCATCTTCCATCTCTTCATTGTTGGCTTTTGTCGAAGAGGCTCCCGGTCTCACTGGACGGGGACGTAGAGAATCAGATAGCTTTTCTCGATCGCCGGTTTCCGATTTAGAACTCTTTTTCGGTCTCGAACCCACGGCAGTTGAATCCCCACTACCCGAAGAGCGCTGTACCTTCTTCGCACCACTGGGTTTTTCCGATTTCCCACTCTCTTTATCTTTGAGGATAATCGGTTTGGCCGCTTGAGGTTTCTTCGTCTCTGAGGTCTCCGGTTTCTGCCCATTGCCCGATCTCTTCAACCGAGGCGGTTTGGGAGATTTGGGTTTACCGGGCTTAGGTTGCCCAGGGGATGGGCTGACCGTTTCCTGGTTGATTTCTGGGGCGGGATTCTCCTCAAGTTTTGAGGGCTTGGAAGGGCGTACTGGAGGGCCTATCAGTTGGGTCATTTGATCTGCATCAGACATGGATGGAGTTGGGGTCACGTCCTTAGAGGGTGAATGGGGGGATGGCTGGGCGCTCTTTGGAGCTGCCGGTTTTTCAGAGGGACGGGGGACAACCGCCTCAACCTCAGCTTTCTCTTCAGAAGCAACGGGAGGAGTTGATTCAGAAACGGGAGGCACAGAGGAAGGTCGCGATGGAGGAGCTTGCAGGGAAACCGAATCTTCTAAGGAATCACCCGCAACTTCTAGGATTGATCCGCTTTCTCGGTCTGCTTCTGAGGGATGTCTACGAATTTCTAGAATTTGCTGTTTTTTCTTAATCGGTTTTTCAATACCCTGGGATTTTGAGCGATGAGGAGTCGGTTTTCCGGCTGGTGTTTCGCTGGGGGGATGTTTTTCAGCCCAAGCGCGAATCCGCTCTGCTTCCGATTCGGATATGGTACTACTATGGCTTTTGTACGTGATATTCAATTGGTCGCAAAGATTTAAAACGTAATGATTGTCCAAATTCAATTCCTTGGATAGTTCGTATATTCTGACTTTGCCGTTGTTCATCCACACTTGCCTCTTCTGTGATATCTACTGGATTTTACATAGTGGCCTGCCTTTCGACGACAACTACAGGGACTAGAGCGCGATCGCCACTGGGGTCAAAAACGCTTCTTTATTTAATCTTGCACAAATTGTTAAACAACTGGAGAGATTGTTAGGATTTTTAGAGATTCTTGACCCGATGAGTTAAACCCCCCAATCGATCGCCACCTAGGTGGGGTAAAAACTGGGATTTACGACTCCCTTTCGGGGAGAGATTTCGGGTCAGCCTCAACCGCCTTTAACCGAGACCACAAAGCCTCATAAACGAAGGGTGTAACAGGAGCTACGAGCGATCGCCCCAAGCGATTCTTTTTTTGAGCCGCTTTCAAACAGTCCGCTTTTGGGCATAAATAAGCCGATCGCCCCATTCCCCAGTCTAACTGGATGTGATGGTCTGGATAAACCCGGACAATACGCCAAAAGGCTTCCTTATCATCGACTTTTCGGCAACTGACACAACGTCGTTGATTGGGCTTCATTCCCTCTCCCTCAATGCAGTTTAGTTTCCTCCAGAGTTTATGCTTTCTCCTCCTCTTCCTCAGTCCTATCCTCCTCTTCTAATTCTACTAATTCTCGGACTTCTGAGGAATCTTCCTCTGGATCTAAAGTCGATGCTACCGAGTCCGTACCCAACTCTTCTTCCTCTAAGGATTCTTCTCCCCCATCATCCGATTGGCCTTCCGCTTCATGGCGAGCCTCAATAACAGCCGCCATCTTCTCCTGTTCAGCCGTAGCATCATAAAGGGCCCCATCTTTAATATCAATTTTCCAGCCCGTTAATCGAGCCGCCAAACGGACATTTTGGCCCTCCTTTCCAATGGCTAAACTTAATTGATCTTCAGCCACCAAAACATGGGCTTGTCGGACTTCTGGATCGATTAAATACACCGAATCCACTCGTGCTGGACTCAGGGCATTAGCAATATAGGTGGCTGGATCGGGAGACCAACGGATCACATCGATTTTTTCCCCGCGCAACTCATTGACCACCACCTGGATACGCGATCCCCGCGCCCCAATACAAGCGCCCACCGGGTCTACATCCCGCTCTAGGGTATCCACCGCAATTTTGGTGCGCGGCCCCACATAGCGGGAGGGGGGATTGGCTTCCCTGGCCACGGCCACAATCCGCACCACTTCATCCTCAATTTCCGGTACTTCATTTTCAAACAAATAGACCACCAACCCCGCATCCGCACGGGAGACCATCAATTGGGGCCCTCGATGGGAACCCGATCCCACTTTTTTCAGATAAACCTTAAATGTGGCATTCGCACGGTAATTATCATTGGGCAACTGTTCCCTCTTCGGTAACTCTGCCTCCACTTCTGGCTGTCCATAGCCACTGCTGACGGCCAAAATCACCGATTGGCGCTCAAAACGCAGCACCCGCGCCTGTAGCACCTCTCCTTCGAGGTCTTGAAACTCTTCTTGGATCAGTTTGCGCTGTTGATCCCGGAGTTTTTGCGCTAACACCTGTTTGGTTTGAATGGCAGCCATCCGTCCAAAGTCCCCCTGATCTGGGGTCACATCCAACACCACTGTATCCCCGATTTGGGCTTCATCGGCGACTTCTTGTACTTCTTTGAGAGAGATCTGATGATCGGAATTGCTTACTTCCTCCATAATCACCTTGGTGGAGAGAATGCGAAATCCTTCTTCATCAAGATCGAGTTCTACTTCAAAATTATCAAAATAGTCTTCCTCAAAGCTTTTCAGGTGGGCGGCTCTGCGGTAGCGTTCATAACCCTTCATCAGGGCTTCTCTCAGGGCAGCTTGAACTGCCGTTTTGGGTAAATTTCGTTCTTTGCTGATACTCTCAATTAAAGTTTTGAGTCCAGGCAAGTTGACCATTGACATCGTTAATTATTTTCCTTTCTTCTAGGTAAATTAGGGATTGCCCTGTAGGGATAAAGTTTGGAGTTAGCAAAACTCTACCCAAAGAATTACATCACGAGGGATAGCAATATTGCGGCCTTTTTGGTTGAGATACACTGTGGTTTCATCGCGACCATTAAGCGTACCTTGCCATTGGGATTTTTCCTTATAGGGGGGATCGGTCATGACGATCGCGGGAAATCCCTTAAAGGCGATAAAGTCGCGGTCAGTGGTTAGCCGTTTGGAAATGCCAGGGCTGGAAATTTCCAACACATAGGATTGGGTAATCAGTTGACTTTCCTCTAGAGCTATATCTAGGAGATGGCTCATTTGTTCGCACTCATCTAACCCGGTATCTTGACTAGGGTTCCGAATATCAACCCGCAATACCGGTGGATTTTGGTTGGTTTGGAAGGTCGCACCAACGACTTCCAAACCCAGTTTTTGGGCAACTGGGGTAGCCAACTCCAGGATTTGTGGAATTAAAGGATGAACCATAACACACCATGTACTGCCATAAAAAAAGCGGGTTAGTTCCCACTCAAGCGTCTGAGATTGGGTTAGGGAGAGATCGTTGTGGCGATCGCCCCTAGCCTATAGACTGGAGATCGCTTCACACCAAGGTGAGCGGTCTGTTTTCTCTCCCTGAGACTATGGCTCAGGGTTTCAGGAGAAAAGATAGACTTTCTGCCATGCCAAGCTGAACCTTCAATACATTGACAGAACCGACTCCACTTTGGATTAGGAAGTTCACTAGACTCTCCAAGTTAAGCCCGGTTACGACCAATTATAATCTATTTCCTCTCTTCCACGCTAGAGGGTTAGCGTTTCTTGCTTCTTTCCAGACGTTGGGTTTCTTCTAAAATTTTCTCAATGTCTTCTTCACCCAGACGTTGTACATAGTTGACCTTAAACTCTTCTAAAAAGTCACTTACTAGAGATTCGAGTTCTTGAGTCGTATGTTTTTGTTGCAGTTCGGCATTTAATGATTTACCGAATTGCTCCGCTAGGGAACTCATTAATTCTGCTCCGACGGTATCATGTTTAATGGCTTCATATAGGTTTTGAGAACCCTCAGCAATCAACCGGGAGAGTTGTTCAGAAATCTGTTGACTGAACTGACGCGGCAATTGGGCGAGGGCGGGAATGTTTTTGACGTTTTGATAGAAAGGGGTAGCTTCCGCTACTTGATCGATATTATGGTTGATAATTTCCTGAAGTTGGGGTTGCAGAGTTGGCAAAACTTGGCAAATAATAACTTCGGTTAAACGATGGGTAATGGCTTCAATTTCATTAACATTATTGAGGTCGATATATTCACGGGTTGTTCCTTCAAAAAATTGTCGAGCGAGGGAACCACTCCGGACTTCATTTTGCAGTTGATTAATCACTCGAATAATAATGACTTCAGTCAGTTCACCGGCAATAGTGGCCACAAATCCTCGACTGAGTTGGACCCGAACGGGTTCTAGGTTAATCAGTTTGGCATGATGTAGACGGATCGTGACCGGAATGACTCGCAACCATCGAAATAGGGGTAAAAATAGGAGAACATCATACCATCTCCAAAGCATGGCATCGGTAAGCGTGATGGTATCATGTTTGCGACTGATGTAGAGACTGCGAACTAAGAATTCTACCAGGAATATAATGGCAAAAGGAAAATCTAAGGCGGCAAATAAATCTTTATATCCTCCCGTTTCATCAATGGAGCGATAGTAGTTACTGGCCATTAATGGCGCAATTTTAGTATCAAATAGTTGCACTTGATCTTCTGAACTATTTAATAAATTTTGAGATGTCCAAAACTGATTAAAGGCATCCTTAGCCGAGTCTACTTCCATCCGGTCTCGCGCTCGATTTTTGATCTTTTCTAGGGTTCCACTTTTCCCGGCTCCCTGGAAGGGATTTTCATCGATCATTTGTTCGCTCAATTGTCGCAGTTGAGCTAAAATAATTTGGGATTGGGGAGAGTCATACCCGGTTTTTTGAGCTTGTTTTTGCAGTTGATCAACGACTTCTAAATAATGATCGGTATCGCGGTTGGGTTCAATGCCTTTGATGGGATCGTACCAAACGGTCACCGGAGAAGAATAAATGGAGTCGGATAGAATGGGGACTTTAACAATAAATCCGACGAAGGGAACTTGAATGGTTCCTTGTAGCCAAAAGTTCCGCAGTTGAATGTAACTGAGATCAAAGGCAACTAGGGCTAAATTAACGGTGGCGATCGCTGCCATAATACGTTCATACCACAGGGCGATCGCTCCCCGTTTCTTTTTCGATAATCGTTCCAAACTGCTCATACTGCAATTGTCCTACGACCCATTACTGCACTCAACATGAGGGAGGCACTTCTTCCAGAATGGTAAACCGGACATGATTTAAGGCTAAATCTCCCACGGAGAGTTTTTCTCGGTCTACGGGTTGCCCCTCTAGGCGAATGCGCTCGAAGGGAATCCCTTTGCCGATTTCAATATGATACCAGGCTAACCCCATAAAAAACCGAGATAAATGATTGCCATCTTCCATATCATCGGGATTAGATTCCATGGGAACCCAACCGATACTAGGAATATAAAATTCGAGCCAAACATGATTATAATCTGGCTCTAGGGGAACCCCTTTATATTCAGGACTAGCAGGGCATTTATAGCGCCCAATGGTGCGGCAAGCGATGCCATTTAAACGAGCAAGAGCGAGTAAAACGCCTACATATTCGCCACAAGATCCAGCCCCTCTAGAGAGGACAACATCGGGGGTTTCGATTTTGGTGGTGAGTCGATAGGAGAGCTTGTCATAAGCATAATTACGCAAAGAAATCATGCGCCGTAAAAAGTTAGTTTCGTCTCCCACAGCAGCTTGAGCGGCTTCTTTGACGATCGCCGTATCCATGGCTAGATTATCATCATCGATTAAATAGCGCTGCTGTAATTCTGGCTCTAGAGTGGGGATTTTTTCGACATCCAGAGGCACAAGACTATATTTAATGCTATAAACCTCGATTAAAGCTTTCCAGCCAAAAATCCGCTTTTCATAGGGTTTTAGATGGTCAAAATTGAAGACGGCTACTTTTTGCCCATCTTGAATTTCTTCCGTAAACTCTACACCGATCGCCTCAATCGAGCGCACTTTTTGTCGCGCTGTTTCTGAAGGCAGAGCAATGCGCCATTGCAAGTTTTTCAGTTCAATGGCATCGAGGGGAGAGAGTTCTTCCACATAGGACATCTCGATCAGATAGCCATTGGAGAGACCATAATAGCCGTCGGCATGATAGGCATAGTACAGGGGATGAATAAACGTGCGATCGCGCCAAGCCAATTGAAGGGGGGGATCGGAATTGGGATCGTCGCGGATAAAGGGTTTTTCACTCGCATAGGAAACATAGAGCAATTCTTCGGCAGTCTTTGGATCGGTATAGAAGGTTAATCCGGTGGGACTATCAAAGGGAGTGAGGAAACTAAACTTAATTTCACCGGTTGCCCGATCCATACAATAAACGGTCTGTTCTTCCTTGTCTGCTACCCATAACTCCTCATTGCGGATGGTGAGACTTTCGACTCCTACTCCTGGGGGACGTAACTGAGTAATCATCCGTCCCTTATCATTAAAGACTTGGATATAACAACCTTCTTTACAGGACACATAAACGGTAGTCCCCCAAACGGCAATTCCCTCAGCTCGGAAGGGCAAGGTAGCAAAGATACGGGGACGAAAATCCGCTAGGGAACAGGTATAGACACTATGATCGCGGGTAAACCAGAGGGTGTTGTCGGCGATGGCTAAACTGTTAGCATATTTGAGGTCGGGCAGTTCATTGGGATTCAGAATGGTTGTATTGTCATTTTGGCCATCAATGTGGAGCAGATAACCGCGTATGGAGTCTAGGGAAACTAATTTAGACTCATAAGAGGCTAATCCTCGGAGATCGTAAACTCCTATGGGTCGAATGGTGCGGTGAATCATGGTGATTGTGCTGCGCTTGGGTAATCGGTAAGTAGGTCAGTTAATCGGTTCAGAGTACCATATTAGAGATATTATGCTGGTAATGGAAATTTATGACTAGGCGAGCGCTGTTTTTAGTCAATACTCACTCACGACGGGGAAAGGATTCTCGCGACGAGGCGATCGCCTATTTAGAGCATCAGGGATTAGAATTGTTAGAGATTACTCCTTCGAGTTATCAAGAATTACCAGAGGTGATTCGAGAGTATGGCCCCCAAATGGATTTAGTCATTATTGGAGGAGGCGATGGGACTCTGAATGGGGCAGTGGATGCTCTGGTGGAGATCCAACGACCTTTGGGTATTTTACCGATGGGAACGGCCAACGATCTGGCGCGAACGTTACAGATCCCATTGGCACTTCCGGCGGCTTGTCGGGCGATCGCCACGGGAAAATTGCATCAAATTGATTTAGGCTGGGTGAATGGTAAGTATTTCTTTAATGTAGCTAGTTTGGGCTTAAGTGTGAAGATTACCAGTGGCTTGAGCAAACAATCTAAGGGTCGTTGGGGGATTTTCGCCTATGCGTTCTCTGCGCTTAAAGTTTTGACCCAATCTCGTTTATTTGATGCGGAAATTCGAGCGGGTGAAGATTCCCATCGGGTGAAAACGATTCAAATTGCTATTGGTAATGGGCGCTATTATGGGGGAGGAATGGCGATCGCCCATGATGCGGCGATCGACGATCAACGCCTCGACCTCTACAGCCTTGGCTTAGAACATTGGTGGCAAATTCTCGCTATCTTTCCCGCCCTTCGTCACGGTCGCTATCATACACTGCCGGGGGTATTATCCCTCAATGGTACAGAAATGAAAGTTTACACCCGCCATCCCCTACCCATCAACACCGACGGCGAAATCACCACCACCACTCCTGCTCACTTCCGCGTCATTCCTAAAGCCTTATCCATTTTTATTCCCAACTCGAAACCGCAACCGGTTCATCAAAGCTGGGTTTAAATTCAGTCCGGGGATAATTCAAAGATTTGCGCCAATTTCACAGGTGATTTCCTGACCAGCCGCTTTAATCTTCACCATAATTTACATTTTCTCCCTAAACTCTGTCTCGACAATTTTCTACAATGAAGGACGAAATCCATCACCTGATGTAAGCGGGTTCAAAAGCATGACCACCCTATCCACCCCTCAACCCATCTGGATCTACGACACCACACTTCGAGATGGCGCTCAACGAGAAGGACTTTCCCTCTCCTTAGACGATAAACTACGCATCGCCCGCCGTCTAGACAAACTCGGCGTTCCCTTTATTGAAGGGGGTTGGCCAGGGGCAAACCCGAAAGATGTGCAATTTTTCTGGCATCTCAAAGAACAACCCCTCACCCAAGCAGCTTTAGTGGCCTTTTGTTCTACCCGTCGCCCGAACACTAAAGCAGCCGAAGATCCGATGCTGCAAGCCATTCTCAGTGCAGGCACGGAATGGATTACCTTTTTTGGCAAATCCTGGGATCTGCATGTGACCGAAGGATTACATACGACTTTAGAAGAGAACTTGGCCATGATTGCAGATACGGCTCAGTATTTCCTCACTCAAGGTCGCCGCATTATGTACGATGCCGAACATTGGTTTGATGGCTACAAGAAAAATCCTGATTATGCCCTCTCTACCCTAGATGCTGCCGTACAAGCTGGGGCAGAATGGGTGATTTTATGCGATACCAATGGGGGAAGTCTACCCCATGAAATTAGCGCCATTGTGCGAGAGGTGCAAGCCCATTTTCAGCAGCAAAACTATACCGTAAAACTGGGGATTCATCCCCATAATGACTCGGATACTGCCGTTGCTAATGCGATCGCAGCCGTGCAAGAAGGAGCGCAAATGGTGCAAGGAACCATCAATGGCTATGGCGAACGCTGCGGCAATGCTAACCTCTGTTCCGTAATTCCCAATTTACAACTCAAACTCGGTTATTCCTGTTTAGCCGAAGAACAACTCGCCAAACTCACCGAAACCAGCCGATTTGTGAGTGAAGTGGTTAATTTAGCCCCTAATCATCATGCACCCTTTGTCGGTCGTTCTGCCTTTGCCCATAAAGGGGGAATTCATGTCTCTGCTGTTGCCCGAAATCCGCTCACTTATGAACATTTACAACCCGAAAAAATCGGCAATCAACGGCGAATTGTGGTCTCGGATCAAGCAGGATTAAGCAACATTTTAGCTAAAGCCAGATCCTTTGGCATTGAGTTGGATAAACAAAACCCGGCTTGTCGTCAAATTTTAGAACGGCTCAAAGATCTGGAAAACCAAGGGTATCAATTTGAAGGTGCAGAAGCCAGCTTTGAACTGTTAATGCGATCGGCTTTAGGACAAGCTAAATATTGGTTTGAAATCAAAGGCTTTAATGTCCATTGTGATATGGGATCGCCCACCCTTGATCCCACTATGACCAGTAATGCTTTAGCCACCATAAAAGTGAGGGTCAACGATCGCAATTTACTCGAAGTTGCCGAAGGCAATGGCCCGGTTGCTGCCCTAGATGCAGCCTTGAGAAAAGCGTTAGTGAAATTTTACCCAGAAATTGGCAGTTTCTATTTAACCGACTATAAAGTACGCATTCTCGATGGTACAGCCGGAACTTCTGCAAAAACTAGGGTATTGATTGAATCGAGTGATGGTTTAAATCGATGGACAACGGTGGGGGTATCTACTAACATTTTGGATGCTTCTTATCAAGCTGTGGTGGAAGGTTTGGAATATGGTTTACTTTTGGTTTATCAACATCAGGAAAAGGATAATCCCCAATCTATTTCAATCCCTTAATACAGCCCTTTGTAGTGTATGGGTGAATAGGAGCTGTTGATTCCGCTACCGATGCTCAACCGATCGCAAAATCCAGATTCCGAGAAAGGTGCTGAAGGCGATCGCCAACCAAAATCCATCTATGATGATTCTGGACTGGTCTAATACCCATCCTCCTAAAGGTGGCCCGATGAGATAACCCATGGCCCAACATTGGGCATTAATGGCTAAATAGGTTCCTCGTAAGTCTTCTGGAGCTAAATCGACCACCAGTCCAGAAGCGGAAGGGGTATAGAGGGCTGTGGCAATGGACACCCCTGCTAAGGCACTCACAGCCCAAAATAATGCCCCTTGAGAGACTCCACCGGTTATCCAGATGAGGAGAAAACTGGCGCTCCAAACGGATAGAGATATCATTAATCCTTGGGCACGACTCCAACGATTGAGTTGGCGAGCAATGGGTAACTGACAGAGGGCTAAAAAGGCAATTTGCCCGGTAAATAGGCCGCTAATGATGGCGGGAGAAAAGCCACCAGAGGCTAAGAAATTGCTGAAATAGAGGGGTAGGGTGCTTTGCAGTTGGGAAACGTAGATTGTAAAGAGAATATTAACGATTACGAACTTTTGTAATGGGCGATCGCCCAATGCCACCGCCCAATTAGAACCCTTTTGCGGTCGTCGCTTGCGGTTTTGGGGCTGGGTTTCCTCAATGGCGGCATAAATCAGAGCAAAGAATGCCAGAAAAGATAACCCATCCATCACAAATAGCCAGCGAAAATTTAAGCCCATTTGCAGTAATAAACCGCCCAAAAGTACCCCCAATCCCAAGCCTAAACTATCGGCTAGTCGAGTTAGGGCAAAGGCTTCATTGCGCTGTTCTAAAGTCGTGACATCGGCTACCACAGTTTCCGTTGCTGGCCAGTATAATCCACTGCCCAAACCCATCAACAGATTGCCCAACACCAGGGTAGGAAAATCCACAATCAGAGCTAAAATCACATCTGCAAAGGCCGAAATGAGAGCTGAGAGTAACAGGGTGCGGCGGCGACCCCATTGCGGGGAATCCGTAAAATTGCCCCCTAGAAACCTTCCCAAAATGCCAGAAAAGGCACTACTCCCCAAGCCCAAACCGACCTGAGTGGCAGAAAGTCCCACTTGATTGACAAAGAAAATGGGGGCATAAAACAGGGTAAACCCGATGCCAATTTGGGAAAGTAGACGACCTGCGGCTAAAATCCACACGGGTTGGGGAAGTGCAGGTAAAAACTGACTCCACTTCAAGATTTAGACCCTCGAAAGTCCTGATTTTCTTGGGTGGGTTCATAATGGGAACAGTCTTGACAAGGGCCATGGGGGTTAATGGCACATCGGAGATAGGGCGATCGCGCGTTATATTGGCAAGTAATATCGCCAATAATCGTATCTATCCCAGTTCCCGGAGCCAAGGAAGACTGCTCATCATACAATAAACGCTCCCTTGGAGAGGGTAAGGGTTGGTCGCGATAGGCTTGTATAATGCGTTCATGTCGCTGTTGACACTGGAGTTCGACCTTACGCATCATCCATAAGGACAAGGTGGGTGGAATCATGCCCACAAAGAAGACTAAAATCAGATCTAGGTTCACGGTCAGAGAGCTACTCGGTGGTGTGAACAATAATAACGTACAGCCTAGATCAAAGTGGCGATCGCTGGAAACATCCTATCCCCCTATCTCCCTATTCCCCATCCCATGTCCTCCCCACAACCCTGGAAAATCCTACACTCCCATCTTGCCTTCGACCATCCTTGGTGTCAGGTGCGCCAAGATACGGTGCAATTGCCCAACCAAACCATTATTGATGATTATTTTGTCAGCATCCGTCCAGAAGTCGCCATGATTGTCCCTGTTACCCCAGACGGCAATATATTATTTGTCCGTCAATATCGCCATGGGGTAGAAAAAGTATTACTGGAATTACCGGCCGGTCATTTTCATACTCCAGAAGAATCAGCAGCAGTTGCTGCTAGGCGAGAGTTGGAAGAAGAAACTGGATATCAGAGTCAAGATTGGACATTTTTAGGGGTTCTCTATGATAATCCCCCGAAAGATACGAATGGAATTCATGCATTTTTAGCCCAAAATATCGATCGGGTTTGCGAGCAAAACCTGGATATTACCGAAGAAATTGAATTGGTTTTTATTCCGATTACTGAAGTCATGAATTATGTAGTTAGTGGCGATATCCGTGTTTCGGGAACCATTGCTGCTTTGGTTTTAGCACTTGATATCAAGTCTGGTTTCCGCAAGCGGACATGAAAATGAGTTATAGCGCTTCGCGCTATAGCATTCTCTTTTCTGGATTTGATACTACACTAGCGGGCAAGATGCCCGCACTCCCTCAATCTGAGTGATACAGCGCTTTGCGCTGTATCGGTGGACAGTAGGAAAAGATCCCCCCTTGCCCCCCTTAAAAAGGGGGGAATAGGAAAGTCCCCCTTTTTAAGGGGGATTTAGGGGGATCAAGATGTCCCACATAACAGCGAAAACTGC
>NZ_JAQOSP010000112.1 GCF_030068475.1 Roseofilum acuticapitatum BLCC-M154
GAAGCGGAAATACCCTAATTAAAAATCCAGGGAGCAAGATGCTCCCACTCCAGTCATATCAAAGAATTCGAGGAGTGCGGGCATCTTGCCCGCTTCTTAACAAATTTTCATGTCCGCTTGCGGAAACCGGACTTGATATTAGAGGAATGCGGGCATCTTGCCCCCTTCTTCACCCTTTATCCGGACTTGATATAACATCAAAAAACGCTTACTCAGATGCAGTCATGGAAGCCTTAACTATCCTTTTATCCAGTTTATTCCTAGTGGGATCGCCTTCTGGACTCTTAGCCGATCGCCTCACTGAGTCTCTGCTCCAATCAACCTTCGATCGCGCAGAAACTTGGCAAGTGCGGATTGACAATGCTCCGGTACATCGACTGCTCCAAGGTCAAGCGGAGCGGGTGAGAATCGCTGGACGAGAGATTTGGATAACTGAGGATTTACAAATCGCTAAACTAGAAATCGAAACGGATGCGATCGATCTCAATCTTCGGGGTTCTGGCGATCGCCAAAACCTAGGGATTCTAGAGCAACCCTTACAAGCAGGAATCAGCATCGCATTCACCGATACCGCGCTGAACCAGTGGTTAAACTCCCCCGAAATGAGCGATCGCCTGCGGCAACTCGCCATCTCCTCCCTCCCTCGCCTAGCAGCCGCCCAACTAGAGCGCTATCATATCATTAACCCAGAAATTACCTTCCTAGACAACCGCATCAGACTGCAATTCCAACTTCAGCAACTCCCCATCCCAGACACCGAACCCTCCTCCCAACCCTTTGAACTGGCCCTTGCCGTTGAATCGGGTTTCACTATCATAAAAGGGTGGGGTTTAGAACTGGTCGATCTGGAGGTCACCGTCAACCAAGAACCTGTTCCTCCCCTTGTCATTAATCTCATTCAACGGGGAGTTCGCGAACAATTTGACCTCCGCACCCTTGAATCAAACTCCGTAATCCTGCGCCTATTGCAGATGCAGCTTACTCCCGGTCAACTGGAAATTGCTGGATTTCTTAGCGTTCAGCCCCCCTTTGGCCCTTCAGATCATCCTGATCCAGAGGAGTAGATCTCGATCCATATCTTATGTAGGAACCCTTGACTGGAGTAAAACTGTCTTTAAATATTACCCAGTCAGAGTCAATTCAACATCGCGCAACTCAATCAGGACAGTCATTATGGAACAACCCAAACAAAATCGCGGTATTCATATTGGCCTAGTCGTCGGACTATCGGCCTTAATTCTAGGATCTGGAGGGGGTACAGCCTGGTGGATGCTCCGGTCTATGCAGGCCCCGAATACTTCTTCTTCCATCCTGGAGGAAGTTCAACCCACTCCCTCGGAGCAAAATACGCCTCAAGCTTATTGGATTAAAGATACCGGCAATGCCTTAGAACTGGTGTCCACTCCAGTGCAGATCAAAAGCCTAGGGTCATCTCAAGAGCAGTTGACCCTAGCCCTAAAAACGGTTTTAGAATCGCCGGTCGATCCCGAAGTGTCGAGTACGATTCCTCTAGGAACCACCCTGTTAAGCTTAGAGGAAAAATCGGATGGTATCCACCTGAATTTGTCTCAGGAATTTACGACAGGGGGCGGCAGCGCCTCGATGACAGGACGATTAGGGCAAATTTTGTATACAGCTACTTCTTTAGACCCAGATGCCCCAGTTTGGCTCTCAGTTGAAGGTGAACCCTTGGAGTATTTAGGGGGTGAAGGTTTAGAAATTCCCCAGCCGATGACTCGCGACCTTTATGACCAGGAGTTTGCCCTTTAGGAACGTTCTCTAGGAGACTAATTGTTTGCCCGTCATACTAAAATCTCGGAATTGACGGGCTTGCTGTTCAATCCGACTGGCGAGGCGATCGCAGACTAAATTACAGAGTTCAAAAATTAATTCGTCTTTAACGCTATAGTAAGCAGAAGTTCCCTCAGCTCGTCGTTGCAGAATGCCCGCTTGTAACATCAGTTTGAGGTGCTTCGAGACATTGGCTTGGCTGGTTTGGGTCGCTTCCACTAGCTCTTGCACACATTGCTCGCGCTCGCGCAATAGGTTTAAGAGCTTTAAGCGCATGGGTTCTGAGAGAACACTGAAATATTCAGCAACTTGATCGACGACTTCTTGGGGAACCTGTTGGGATGCCATGTTGGTTAAAGAATCAACGACAATGAGTGGGCAGTTGTTCTTCAAATTGTAGCAATTTATTGATCAATGGCAATAGGGTCATGAAGGAATGGGGAATGGGGGAATGGGGAACTTTGATTATCTCTATCTCCCTATCCCCCTATCTCCCTATCTGCTCACGGGGAGCTTAGGATACGGTTTGATAAACGGTGGTCAGTTGGTTCAATTGGTTGACCAAGAGACTGAGGAATAAGCCTACATCGGTGACCACACCAATGGATTCTAGGGAACCGCGATCGCTCAATTTAGTCACGACAGCCGGATTAATATCTACACAAACCATCTTCACGCCCGCAGGAGTCATATTGCCCACGCCGATAGAATGGAGCATGGAGGAGAGCATCAGTACCATATCCGCGCCTTTCAGGAGTTCGGCGTATTGCTGTTGAGCGGCAATCATATCCATTTGGGTATCCGGTAATGGGCCATCATCGCGGATGGAACCGGCTAAGACAAAGGGCACTTGATTGCGGACACATTCGTACATCACCCCTTTGCTTAACACTCCAGACTCTACCGCTTGGGCGATGCTGCCACTGCGACGAATCTTATTAATCACCTTCAGATGATGACGATGCCCTCCTTGGACGGCGACTCCTTGATTCATGTCTACGCCCAAGGAGGTTCCCATCATCGCTTGTTCGATATCGTGGACGGCGATCGCATTTCCGCCCAGTAGAGCTTGTACATAACCTTCCCGGATCAGGGTGGCTAAATGCTGTCCACCCCCAGTATGAATCACCACCGGGCCGGCTGTTACCACCACTTTACCCCCTTGATCGCGGATATGGCGCAATTCCCAAGCCACTTGCTCAACCATGAGTTCTACCCGGCGCTCGCTGGAGACTCCACCGCTCATGAAGCTAAACTCTTGAGAGGCTTTTTGCTCCCGGTTTTCCACCTTATGCAGGGTGCGAATGCCGCGAGTACCCACAATCACATCTTCACCGATCGCCAAATCTCGGATTAATTTACATTTTGCCACCGGCCCTTGATCCGTATAGGTAACGGCGATCGACCCATCCATCCGTTGGTTTTGCACCTTCACCCAAGTCCCATTGATCCGCACTTCTGTCGGATAAATGGTGCTGACATAGAAATCATCCGGAGCCGCTCCTGGTTGGGGAACCGGTTCGCGCAAGGATTCTTGCTCATCTTCAGAAGCGGGCACTGCCCCCAAATCAATCAACTGGGACATGATATCATCCAGGACTTCCGCCGAAGGAGCCGAGACTTTCACCTCCGCTTCCGAGGGACTTTGCCGTTGTTCGCCCAAATTGAAATTGAGAACCTTAAAGCTACCACCACCTTCGACAATCAAATCTAAGGCTCGGTTCATCAAGCCAGCATCGAGTAAATGCCCCACCATATGAATGGTACGGGTATCGATTTGAGTGGTGGCATGGAGTTCCGTGCGTACCGGTTCCGTGATCCGCAGGGTAAGACATTTGGATGCGCCCCCAGCCTTCAAAAACTCAGTTAAGGGGGTTTCAATCACTCGGTAACCCACAGCTTCTAGGCGATCGCGTAAATTCTTAGTGGCTTTATTAAGAATGACAATATCGTTAATATTGACTGCATTGCAAGCAAAATTTACAGCATCCGGTTCACTAATGGCAATCCGTTTTTCCGCCGGAACTCGCATTTCAATTAAGCGATTAGAATATCCATCAAATGCAGGAGGATAATATAATAAGTAACCACCAGTCAAAGGACAGAAACAGGTATCCAGGTGGTAGAAGCGCTCATCCATTAACCGTAAAGAAAGCACTTCTACATCTAACCATTCAGCGATCGCCGGATGAGCATCCAATTCCGAGCGGAAACCATATCCAGCCCATAACCATCGTCCTTCCCGGTCAAATAGGGCATCACCTGCCCCTTCAAAGGGTACATCTTTAGGTAATTCATGGACTGTGAATCCTTGAGATTCAAACCAAGCCTTAAAATGGGGTTCTTCACCTTGTCGTTCTGGGTGATAAAATCGGCTCAGGACAACAGTTTTCCCCAGCACCAAACCCGCATTAGCGGTAAATACCATATCCGGCCATCCCTGTTCGGGTTTCACTAGCTCGACAATGGCATGGTCTTTAATAATATGGTGAAGTTTCTCCCATTGTTCTACAGCTACAGAACGAGAGGATTTGTGGATATTTCCTTCCATCCAGGGATTAATTACATAATCCACATCGTAGTGGTCAGGAGGACACATTAAAAAGCGAATTGGATCAGTCATAATTCAATTGAAGATAGGGTAGAGGCTTTTAGGATTTTGCGTCTTGATCTTTGACACCTACAGCAGTTTTCTTGCTCGATGCAATACATCTCGATCCCCCTAAATCCCCCTTGGAAAGAGGGGGACTTTCTCTATGTTAATCCCCCTAAATTCCCCTTGGAAAGGGGGACTTTCTCTATTGCCCCCCTTTTTAAGGGGGGTTGGGGGGATCGAGAAGATGGTCAAGTCTTATGCCAACCCAATATCCTATCATGGTTAAGAGCTTTCCCCAGAAAGCGTCAGGATTTCATAACCTATTGAGGTGAAGCAGTTGGCTAAAAATCAGATTTTAATTATCGGAGGAACGGGAAGAATTGGCCATCACATAGCCCAAGATTTGCAACAGCACATGGATGTAAAGCTTGTGGTTACAGGTCGTCAGCGTCCGAGGAAAGATCGAGATCCAATTGGGGAATTTTTGTCTCTGGATTTAGGAAATCTGGAGCAGCTCCAAAAGGCGATCGCCGAAAGTCAACTGGTGATTCATTGCGCGGGCCCCTTTCACCATCGCGATGCTAGAGTCCTCAAAAGCTGTATTGAGCAAGGAGTCAATTATCTGGATGTGAGCGATCATCGCTCGTTTACCCAAAAAGCACTGGAGTTAGCCCCCGCAGCACAAGAGGCTGGAATTACCGCGATCGTGAATACGGGGGTGTTTCCGGGCATTTCTAATGGCATGGTGCGGCAAGGGGTAGATGGCTTTGACCGAGTAGAAACCATTCGCCTCTATTATGCCGTGGGAGGGTCTGGAGGTGCGGGAATTACGGTGATGCGGACGACATTTTTGGGTCTACAACATCCGTTTTTAGCCTGGATCGGGGGAAAATGGCAAACAATTCAACCTTACAGCGATCGCCAAATCATCGATTTTGGCCCCCCATTTAATTCTCTGGGAGTCTATTGGTATGATGTGCCGGAAGCTTGGACAATAGCGGAAAGTTTCCCGGTACAGAATGTAATTACGAAATTTGGTTCTGCACCCGATATTTACAACCGTTTAACCGCTCTAATGACGAAATTACCCCAATCTTGGATCAACCATCCCCTCGTCATTGAGGGACTCTCACAAATTAGTTATCGCATGACTCAGGTGAGCGATCGCTTCTCTGGAGTAGGCATTGTAATGATCGTCGAAGTTGAAGGCGAGAAAGATGGTCAACCCGCACTCTATCAGAGCAGATTTTACCATCCCCACACGGCGATCGCCGCCGGATGCGGTACAGGAGTCTTAGCCGAGTGGATCGGCACAGGGAAGCTCAAAAAACCGGGGGTATGGCCCGTCGAACAGGCCATAACATCAGAACAATTTGCAGAAATGATGGGATCTCGTGACCTATACCTTCAAGAAACTTGGGGGACACAACCTACCTAAAATCCCTCGACTCTCAACGCAACCGCACATGACGACTCCAACGGGTCTTATGCCAAATCCCTAAAAATGCCCCTCCCGCAATCATAGCCCCCAAATTCCACTTCACCGACTGTTTGATGAGCGTCAACCGTTGTGCCTTCCTGTGACGCTCTAATTGCTCTTCCCACTGAGTCTGAGCTTGGGTTAATTCCTGCTGCAATTGTTTCTTCAGCTCTTGAGGATTCTCAAGCATGGGTAAAATGCGATCGGGAAATATCCAAACCCTTAATGCATTTAAATCTTCTAAGGATTGGCTCTGTTCGAGACGCTCTTGAGCCTGGGCAAAAACCTGATTATATTCAACCCTTTGGGTCTGTAACTGAGCTTGGTTCATAGTATCAATCTGCCAAGTTTGGCGAATGCCTACAGGAACTATCAATAAATAGCCCAAACCCACCCACAACGTCATCCGAGACAAAAAACGCCATAACCTCAATTCCCAGCGATCCACATAACCCCACCGACCATAAAGAATGCACACCAATCCCAATAAAGGAAACCAGCCCCCCTCAACGAAATATCCCATCGTTTCCAGCACCCAAACCCCATTCAAGGGTTGGAGAGGAATCAACAGAATCACCATATTAATTAGAGTTAAACCCAGGATTGTATAGCCTACGAGAGGGAATAACAGCAGCGTTCGGTTAAAGACTGCTTCAGAAAGAAACAGTCCTGAATCGTTAGGGTGGGGGGGATCGTGGAACCAGCGAGGGGGTAAATTATTAGGAGGAGTATCAGGCTTGGGTTGTTGCTCTAGCATAGGGATAGCAGCGAGTGAAAGACTTCCAAACTCCATCAGATGCACTGAGGTTGGTCTAGACTTATGGTAGCTGATTCCCTCACCCCATTTTGTATCTCTATCTATTTGCGGGTTGGGTGTTTGTAAGTTTAATTGAGTATCAGTATACCCTAGTGGCTCGCCACAATGCTGAACGGATTCAACCCCTGCTCACTGCCTATAAATGGCGCATTTTGGGATTAGCGATCGTTATCGCCATCGTCCTAGAAGGACGGGGTTTTAGACCCATTCTTCCAATAAAAACGGCTATCCTAAATCGATAGGATAGCCGCTCATGGGAATTAATTTAGGAGATAGCTATACTGTGCCATCAACATAGGGGCCAAAGAGATCCGATCCCAGATTTTGTTGGAACGGAGTCAGAGTAATCACATCAAAGCTATTGATACCCAAGGTATAGTCTTGAAGTACCGCCAGTACACTGTTGTTGAGGTTATTGTAGATCACTGTATCGTTCGAGATACCCCCGGTAATATTTTGACCGGTATCGAATCTGAGGTTAGCATAGACCAACCCGCTATCAAGTCCCAACATATCTTCTTGGGGATTGAAATCAGTGATCACATCAGCCGAGAAGGGGTTACCTGGGTCAAGGGGGCCAATACCTGGATCGAAGACAACGTAATCGGGATCGGTAGGAGGCAAGTTAGGATTGACATACTGAACTCCAGCTAGGGGGTTGGGTTCATTGGAACGGATAACGAACGTATCGAAACCGTCGCTACCGGTCAGTGCATCAACACCGAAGTCACCAAACAACCAGTCATTTCCAGATCCACCATCGAGGCGATCGCCACCTTGGCCACCTCGTAGGGTATCTTCATCTTGATTGCCTAGCAGATCATCATTACCCAAGTTTCCTAGGAGTAAGTCATTGCCAAGACCACCCACGAGAACATCATTACCTTGTCCACCAGCTAATTTATCTTGGTCATTGCCACCAAAGAGCAAATCATTGCCTGTGTTCCCTAAGATCCGTTGGTTGCCTATGGAAGCCACTACCGTATCGTCGCCTTCGAGCATCCAAAGTCCGCCAGAAGGAATGGAGAAATTACCCGCAAGACTCACATAGTCATCAGTCGGGGCTGTAATCTGAGGGTTCACTAAACCCAAAGGAGTTGGGGTCGCTACAATCCGAGATAGGCCATTAACCCCTGTAACATCATTGGTTAAAACAGTGGGAACTGTACCGGTGGGGAAGGGAGGTACAGGAATCGTACCGGGTAAACCGGGTAAATTGGGTGCAGATACAACGGGCTGAAAGGGCCCAGTAGACGGAACGGGAACAGTACCGGGTATAAATACCATAATCAGTCACTCCTCACTCTATGGCTTTGGTTATGGTGTACGCCTAGAAGATTATAGCAGTAGTCTCCCTGAACTGTGTCAATCCCCCTAATGAATCTCTTAAATCCCTTCTAGGCAAATGGTTAGGGGGAGAGACCGAAAATTATTTTTTAATCAGGTCTTCTCATCGCTGGCTGCATTATAGCTTGTTTATGATTTTAGGCCAGGGTTTCTGGACAATAGCCTAGGCCCATTACAAATTGTTTGCGAAAGGTTTCGACTTCGATGCGGTTGGGTCTTCCATGGGAGACGACGGCTACTTGGTAACGGCGCATGACATGGGTGGGGGATTGGCCGGTTTCTAGGCTCCATAAGGCCATTTGTACCCGGATCTCTGGTTGATAGGCAAATCCTAATTCGTTGAGGACGGCGCGGAGATTACCGGCTTCTTGGGTGTTGAGTTCTCTGGCCAGCTTGATCCGGACGACCCAACCATCAATTTGATGAATAACGGTAACAAAATCGACCTGAAATTGAGGTGAAAGGTTTAGATATTCAATAATCCGGAGGGTTAAGCTGGCATTCGCGAGGTAGTAAAGATAGTCCATAATTTTTCCTGGGTCACCTGGCAAATGCTACAGTTCTATTCTCTCTGGATAGCGGGGATCATGAGTAGGGGAGAGTTCCCCGATGCGATCTGGGTAGATTCCCCCAATTTGTGGATGGGGAGATGGGGGGATGGGGAGATGGGGGGATGGGGAGATGGGGGGATGGGGTATGGTAAAGGAGTTTAGATTGGAATTGTGGTGATGGATGGAGAGCGGGGATCGATGAATTCTCAGGATTATGAGTTGGATGGGTATGATTATGTTCTGCCAGAAGAATGTATTGCTCAAAATCCAGTAACTCCTAGGGATAGCTCGCGGTTGTTGGTGGTAGATTCGCCCCTAGGATGTCATCATGGGGTGTTTCGGGAGTTGCCCCAATGGTTGCGGCCGGGGGATTTGTTGGTGATGAATAATACGCGGGTGATTCCAGCGCGGTTGTATGGCTGTAAGTCTACGGGGATGGAGATGGAGGCGCTGCTGTTGGAGAGGGTGGAGCGTCAGGTGTGGTTGGCTCTGGTGAAGCCGGGGCGACGGTTGAAAGTGGGGGCGATGGTTGAGTTTTTTGCCCATGGGAATCTAGATTTGCCGCCATTAAGGGCAAAGATCCGGGGGATGGATGAGGCGACTGGGGGGCGGTTTTTGGAGTTTGAGTTATCTGGGGATCGAGAGTTACAGGATCTGTTGGATGATTATGGTCATGTGCCGTTTCCGCCCTATGTGACGGATACCCAGGCAGAGGCGGAACAATATCAGACGGTGTATGCACAGGCGGCGGGTTCGGTGGCTGCGCCGACGGCGGGTTTGCATTTTACGCCTGGGTTGTTGGCGCAGTTGGATGATTTGGGAATTGAGCGGGCGATGGTGACTCTGCATGTGGGTGTGGGGACGTTTCGCCCAGTGGAAGTGAGTGATATTCGGGGGCATCAGATGCATCAGGAGTGGTTGGAGGTGTCTGGGGAGACTTGGCGGAAGGTGCAGGAGGCTAAGGAGCGCGGCGGACGGGTGATTGCAGTGGGGACGACTTCGGTGAGGGCGTTGGAGGGGGCGGCTCATTGGTGGAAGTCTCAGGGGGCGGGTTCCGTAGGGGCGGGTTCTGTAAGGGCGGGTTCACTAAGATCTCGCTTGGAAGGCCAAAAATTAAGTGAACCCGCGCCTACGGAAGATCAAAAATTAGGTGAATCTGGGTTTTATGGAAAGACGGATCTTTTTATTTATCCGGGGTATGAGTGGCAGGTGGTTGAGGGGTTGATTACGAATTTCCATTTGCCGCGTTCGAGTTTGTTGATGTTGGTGAGTGCTTTGGTGGGTCGATCGCGACTTTTAGAGTTATATCAGGAGGCGATCGCCCAAGGATATCGTTTTTATTCGTTTGGAGATGCGATGCTGATTTTACCGGAGGGCTGTGGTTGTAAGCCTGAATAGGAGCATCAGTTGAATTTAACCCTCTTTTGTCACTTTCCCATTTTCTAAAGTAAAGTCAGAGTAAGAACCATGGGAAAGTAAAATGAATTCATACGATCGCCTACAACTATTGCTCTTGAGTGGTAAAGGGGGAGTGGGTAAAACGACGCTCTCCTGTGGTTTCGCCCGCTATTGGGCACAACGGTTTCCGGAAGAGAAAATTTTACTGCTCTCGACCGATCCGGCTCACTCCCTGGGGGATGTGTTGCAATGTTTAGTAACCGGCGATCGCCTTCCCCTCCCCGATCTGCCTAATCTAGAAGTGCAAGCCCTCGATGCAGCCGCTTTACTCCAAGAGTTTAAACAGCGCTACGGTGAAGTCCTACAACTGCTCGTGGAACGGGGCAGTTTTGCCTCAGCCGAAGATTTAACCCCCGTCTGGGATTTAAGTTGGCCGGGACTCGATGAATTAATGGGCATACTAGAGATTCAGCGCTTGTTACGGGAGCAAGAAGTAGACCGGGTGGTGGTGGATATGGCCCCTAGCGGCCATGCCCTGAATTTATTAGGATTAATGGATTTTCTCGATCAGTTCCTGGAAGCACTGGATCTCTTCCAGGAAAAACATCGGGCTATTAGTCAAGCCTTTACTGGGCGCTATCAGGGCGATCGGGGAGATGAGTTTTTACAGGACATGAAAGCCGATCTGCAAACGGGAAGAGCGTTGTTGCAAGACCAAGAGCGTACCCGTTGCGTCGTGGTGGGGATCGCTGAAGCGATGAGTTTGGAGGAAACTCGACGGTTTGTCGCTTCTTTGCAAGGGTTGCAGATTCCCTTGGGTGGGATTTGGGTGAATCGGTTGGTGGATAGAGAGGCAGAGTTATCCCCCGCAGAGCAAGACCGCTATGCCGAACAGCAGCAAATTCTACCGCAATTTCAGGAGCTGGCTGGAAGTTTGCCTCTGTTGGGGATTAGCCAATGTGCCAGTCCTCCCTTGGGAAGTGCTGCATTAGATGGGGTTATAGCGCAGATGTCACCTATTGCGATGCAGGATAGGGAAATTACCTCTGCTCAGGTTACCTGGCCCGATCGCATTCCCCCCGGTTTACCCGACTTTATGGCCCAAGAGCGTCGCTTAATTATTATTGGGGGCAAAGGTGGAGTGGGTAAAACTACAGTGGCGGCGGCGATCGCCTGGGGAATGGCGCAAACCTACCCCCAAAGACAAGTGCGGGTGATTTCAATCGATCCGGCCCATTCCTTGGGGGATGCGTTGGGACAGCCTTTAGACCACGATCCCCAGGCGATCGATCTCCCCAACCTCACGGCCGCTGAAATTGATTCTCAAGTCCTCCTCAATCAGTTTCGTGAAGCCTATCTTTGGGAACTGGCTGAAATGATTAGTGGTGACTCTCCAAACCAAGAGAACCTAAAATTGCTCTATGGCCCAGAAGCTTGGCGGAAACTGGTTTCCCTGTCCTTCCCTGGGATTGATGAAATTCTGGCTCTCTTAGCAGTGATGGAACTTTTGGAAAGTCAAGAGCAAGATTTAATCATCCTCGATACTGCTCCCACTGGGCATTTACTCCGATTCCTAGAAATGCCCACAGCCTTAGCAGATTGGTTAGCCTGGGTGTTCAAATTGTGGATTAAATATCAGGATGTCCTCGGACGCACCGAGTTTATGGGCGAACTCCGCACCCTGAGAAAACGGGTCGTTGCGGCCCAGAAAAAACTAAAAGATCCTCAACATACTGAGTTTATTGGTGTGGTTCAAAATCAACCCGCGATTTTAGCCGAGCATAATCGGTTGAGTGTGTCTTTACGAGAATTAGAGGTGAGTCAAAACTATGTGGTTTGGAATTATGGGAGTGAGATTCAGAACCTGTTGGGCGTTGATCCTGAGCAAACGGTGATTCATCTTCCGCCCTTGCCGCGATCGGTTCAACCTTTGGTTCGTATTCAAGGAGCTGCCAGATTACTGTTTGAACCCTCCTAGATGAGGACTAGGAAAAGGCTGGATTGAGACTCAGATTTTGATCGCCATCGGCTTGCTGATTGGCTAGGCTCTTGAGATTGACCCACACTTTATATCCATCTTTGGAATAGGTGATGCAGCTTCTGATATTGCGTTCAGCCATGTCACAGGCATAACCATAAGCTTGTAATCGTTTCTCTTCGGTGTAAGAACGAACATAAGTATACATTTCATTTTGGTAGGACATGGCATCTTGAACGCCATTATCCCAGTATTTGAAACTGGTTACCAATTTTTCTTGGATGATAGAAGGTAAAGTAATAGACATATCAGCTCCTACAAATCTCATAGATGTTTTCTGTTCCTCATGTCAATCATGATAGAAGGTGAATGTGAAAAACCTGTGAAAGCACAGCTTTACATCACTCCACAGATATTTTACATAAGTTTAAGCTTTTTAGAAAATCTTTATTGGGGCGCTTTTGGTATATTGGAACACAAAAGAATGAAGAATGATGAGCATTCCTGATGGGAGAGTTAAAAAAGTCTGTGGCACATGATATCAAGTTCGCTTATTCATGTCCGCGAAGCGGAAATACCCTAATTAAAAATCCAGGGAGCAAGATGCTCCCACTCCAGTCAGATCAAAGAATTCGAGGAGTGCGGGCATCTTGCCCGCTTCTTAACAAATTTTCAT
>NZ_JAQOSP010000113.1 GCF_030068475.1 Roseofilum acuticapitatum BLCC-M154
TGAAAATTTGTTAAGAAGCGGGCAAGATGCCCGCACTCCTCGAATTCTTTGATCTGACTGGAGTGGGAGCATCTTGCTCCCTGGATTTTTAATTAGGGTATTTCCGCTTCGCGGACATGAATAAGCGAACTTGATATAACAATTAACAATTAACGAAAAGAAGCCAGTAGTGTTGACAATCACTACTGGCTTGAAAAGGGAGAAATTTTTAATTTAATTTCAGTTAAATCTCAGGTGCAGTCATCCCTTGAGCGATAGGGACAGGAAGTTCTTGAACCGCGACTGACGAAGATTCAACCAATGTGGGTACTGAATTCCGCAATCTTGCCGTATATTCGACTGTTGTCGAATCGTAGATTTGGGTGACAATTTTGGGATAGAGTCCAATCCCGATAATGGGAACCAACAAGCAAGCAATGATAAACACCTCGCGGGGTTCCGAATCGACTAAGACTTCATGCTCCACTAATTCCTTATTTTCTGGGCCATAGCAGATTTCCCTGAGCATGGAGAGCAGATAAATCGGGGTTAAAATCACGCCCACAGCGGCCAGGAAGACCACCAGAACTTTAAAGGTGGAACTGTAGGCATCACTGGTGCTAAAGCCGATAAATATGGTTAACTCTGCCACAAAACCACTCATACCGGGTAGGGCTAGTGAAGCCATGGAGCAAGCTGTCCACATGGCGAACATCTTCCGCATCTTTTGACCGACTCCGCCCATTTCATCCAACATTAGGGTATGGGTGCGGTCATAGGTTGCTCCCACCAGGAAGAAGAGACTGGCTCCAATTAAGCCATGGGAGATCATTTGTAGCATTGCGCCACTGAGTCCTAAGTTAGTAAAGGAACCTAAACCAATGAGAACAAACCCCATGTGGGAGATGGAAGAGTAGGCGATTTTGCGCTTCAGGTTCCTTTGGGCAAAGGAGGTGAGGGCAGCGTAGACGATATTCACTACCCCTAGGATGACTAAAACGGGAGCAAAGACGGCATGAGCATCGGGTAACATACCGGCATTCATGCGGATGAGGGCATAGCCTCCCATTTTGAGGAGGATACCGGCAAGTAGCATGTGTACGGGGGCGGTGGCTTCACCATGGGCATCGGGAAGCCAGGTATGGAGGGGAAAAACGGGGAGTTTGACGGCGTAGGCAATGAAGAGGCCAGCGTAGAGGAAGAGTTCTAAGTTTAGGCTATAGTCCTTAGCGGCGATCGCCTGCATATCAAACGTAACGGTATCCCCATAAAACGCCATCGCCAAGGCCACCAGCAGGATAAACAGGGAACCCCCTGCCGTATACAGGATAAACTTGGTGGCTGCATACAGCCGTTTTTTCCCGCCCCAAATGGAGAGCAGCAAATAAACCGGAATTAACTCTAATTCCCAAACGAGGAAAAAGAGCAACATATCCTGAACTGCAAAGACGGCAATTTGTCCGCCATACATGGCCAACATCAGGAAGTAAAAGAGCTTGGGCTTCATGGTCACTGGCCAAGCCGCTAACATAGCCAAGGTGGTAATAAAGCCGGTGAGAATAATCAGAGGCATGGATAAGCCATCTGCACCCACTGACCAATTGAGGTCAATTTGGGGAACCCATGCATATTTCTCGACTAATTGCAAATCCGGGTTACTTAAGTCATAGCCCGTGCAGAAGGCATAGACAATAAAGGCAAAGTCAATCAGTCCGACAATCAGAGAGTACCAACGTACTGTTTTCCCATTTTCGTCTGGGATAATGGGCAGCAGTAGAGAAGCCGCAATGGGAAACAGAATGATGATTGTTAACCAAGGCAAATCAGTCATAAGTGTTGAGTAGATAGAGGTGTGGGGCGGTGAGGAGATGGGGAGATTGGGGGATGGGGAGATGGGGGGAGTGGGGGAGTGGGGGAGTGGGGGAGTGGGGAGATGGGGGGAAACGGAGAACTCCCTATTACCTATTCCCTGTTCCCTATTCCCTATTCCCTATTCCCCATTACCTATTCCCTATTCCCTATTCCCCAATTAACTAATTCCAGAGAAGATCACTAATCCCAAAACTGCGCCGAAGACAATCAGGGCATAGAATTGGGCGCGACCATTTTCTAGATATTTGAGACCTTCACCGGTAATTAGGGTAACAAACCCGGTTAAGTTTACTGCACCATCGACGACTCGGAAATCGACTTCCATTACCTGTCTGGCAACTCGGCGCATTCCCATGACGAAGACGGAATCGTAGATCTCGTCAAAATACCATTTGTTGAGAGACAACTGATACAGGGGTTGGATGGATTTGGCGATCGCCCCTGGATCGATTTGACGGCTCAGATACATCAGTGAGGCCAGGGTAATCCCAATTAACCCTACACCAACCGAGCTGCCTGCCATGGGCAAAAATTCTGACCATTCAAACTCGGCTGCGGCTTCGGCCATATCGAAGGCTTCACCGGGAGCATGGATAAAGGCTTCAAAATAGTTAGCAAAGGGAGTGCCCACTAAACCCACCAATACGCTAGGAACCGCCAAGGCCATCAGGGCAAAGGTCATGGAGAGGGGAGACTCATGGGGACTATGGGCATGATGATGTCCATGGTCATCATGATGATCGTGACCCGCAGAACCGGAAACACCCGCAGACTCGCGGACGAGTTCGCGAATGGCTTCATCATTGCCCTTAAATTCGCCTTCAAAGGTGGAGAAATACATGCGGAACATATAAAAGGCGGTAATTCCAGCCGTTCCCCAACCAATGGCCCACAGCAGGGGATTGGCAGCAAAGGCATTAGCGAGGATCTCATCTTTTGACCAGAATCCAGCAAAGGGAGGAATCCCACAAATGGCTAGAGTACCGATTAAAAAGGTGGTTGAGGTAATAGGCATATATTTACGCAATCCTCCCATCAGCCGCATGTCTTGGGCTAAAACGGGGTCATGGCCGACGACTCCCTCCATGCCGTGAATAACGGAACCTGAACCCAGGAAGAGCATGGCTTTAAAGTAAGCATGGGTCATCAGGTGAAATAATCCGGCGCTATAGGCTCCGATGCCCATAGCCATAACCATGTAGCCCAGTTGGGAAACGGTGGAATAGGCTAATCCTTTCTTAATATCATTTTGCGTAATGGCGATCGTTGCGCCTAAGAAGGCGGTAAAGGCTCCCGTCCAGGCGATCGTATCCATGGCCACGGGGGTATGCTCGAAGACGGGATACATGCGAGCGACTAAGAACACGCCAGCCGCGACCATGGTGGCAGCATGGATCAGGGCGGAAATGGGGGTGGGGCCTTCCATCGCGTCAGGCAGCCACACATGGAGCGGGAACTGGGCTGATTTGGCTACAGGGCCTAAAAAGACCAAAATGGCGAATAGACCGGCTAGAGCGCTGGAAATTACGCCATCTGAGACTAAATCAGCTAGGTTCTCACCCATGGCTTCAAACTCGAAGCTGCCGGTGGCCCAATAGAGGCCGAGGATACCGAGTAGGAGGCCAAAGTCTCCGACGCGGTTCACGACAAAGGCTTTTTGACAGGCTTCGGCGGCGGCGGGGCGATCGTACCAAAATCCGATCAGCAGGTATGAACACATCCCTACTAATTCCCAAAATACATAGACTTGCAGCAGGTTGGGACTGACGACTAAACCTAACATGGATGAGCTAAACAGGCTCAAATAGGAATAGAAGCGCACATATCCGGGATCGTGGGACATATAGCCATCAGTGTAGATCATCACCAAAAAAGCTACAGTGGTGACGATCGCCAACATCACTGAAGTCAGGGGATCGATTACATAGCCCATGGTGAGGTGAAAATCACCGGCCGATGCCCAGTCTAAGGTGTAGGTATAGACTTCATGGCCTTGAATTTGGCTCCACAAGAGGGCAAAGGATAACACCATGGCAGCCCCTAATAGGGATACAATCACCACAGCATTGGCCTGCCGTAAGCCGTTCGTTGCTTTGTTGAAGGAGATTAGACCTAGGCCAACCAGCATTGCGCCCACTAGGGGCAGCACGGGGATTAACCAGGCGTATTCATAGAGGTATTCCATTGAAGATCAGCCGATTTGAAAATGTCCTATTTCTGGTTGAAAACCGTTCATTATTGTGGCACACCCCTTGCCGGGTTGGAACTAAAGATTATTTTAAGATCGGTCGGGATGGGCGGATGGGGGGATGGGGAGATGGGGAGATGGGGAGATGGGGGGATGGGAGAATGGATTACGAAAAGATGTAAAAAGTTGATAAAAATTCATTAAAATTCATTAAAAATTATACTCATTCATTTTAGTTCAAAAAACTACCCCAATTGCTTTAAAAGAGATTGCAATTCGTTCAATCTCAACCCAGAAGCGGTAACCTCAAAGTGACGAATCGATGGTGCATACCCTGATAACCAGGATTGCCTATCGCATCCTCCTTTACCTTACAGAATTGAGGAGAATCTGATGAAAGAAACAGGAGTATTGAGCAGCCGTAATGTGGCCATTGTCGGCCCATACATGAGTGGTAAAACCACGCTGCTCGAAAGTTTGGAATATGTCAGTGGGGCAATCTCACGCAAAGGTTCGACTAAAGACGGAACCAGCATTGGAGACGGATCGCCGGAAGCGCGATCGCAACAAATGACAGTTGAAGTTAATGTAGCCTCTACAGACTACGAAGACATTCACTTCACTTTTCTCGACTGCCCCGGTTCCATAGAATTTGCCCAAGAAACCTACAACGCTCTCATCGGTGTGGGTGCAGCCATTATCGTCTGCGAAGCTGAACCCGATCGCATCCTCACCCTCGCCCCCCTCTTCAAATTCCTAGATGACTGGGAAATTCCCCATCTCGTCTTCATCAACAAAATGGATCGCGTCTGTACCGACGAAGAACGCTGTTTAACCAGTTTTTCTGCCCTACTTACCGCTCTACAATCTGTATCCTCTCGCCCCATCATTCCCCACCAATTCCCGATCGCCGCACAAGACCAAATCATCGGCTATATCGACCTCGTAAGCGAACAAGCCTATCATTATCACCCCGATGCACCCGCCGATCCCGTTCCCCTTCCCGAAGCCCTCAAAGATGCTGAACATCAAGCTAGAACCCAGATGCTCGAAACCCTAGCTGACTTTGATGACCACCTCTTAGAAGAACTCCTAGAAGAAATTGAACCGCCCCAAGAAGAAATTGTCAAAGACCTGAAAATGGAATTGGGAGCCGATTTAATCGTGCCCGTATTCCTCGGCGTTGCTTCCGAAGGTTATGGCGTGCGTCCTCTTCTTGATGCCCTCAAACGGGAAGCTCCCTCACCCGATGTCACTTCAGGGCGGCGGGGCGTTGACTTAGAGAGCGATACCCCTATTGCTCAGGTCTTAAAAACTTTTTATACTCCCCAAGGGGGAAAAATCTCTCTGGTTCGCGTTTGGCAAGGAGAAATTACAGAAGGTCTAGTCCTCAACGGCGTTCGTCCGGGTGGAATTTATCGCCTATTTGGACAACAACAGGAATCGGTATCTAAAGCGGGTATAGGAGAAATAGTCGCCCTAGCCCGGATGGATGGCGTATACACGGGTGATACCCTATCGCCAACCAAAGAGGTGAAAGCTATGCCCAAGGCTAATATTGTGCAGCCCGTCTATGCTTTGGCGATCGCCCCCCAAAACCGCAAAGATGAAGTCAAACTTACTCCAGCTCTCAACAAACTCCTGGAAGAAGACCCCTCCCTCTATTGGGAACAACAGGCCGATACCCATGAAGTGATCCTTTGGGGACAAGGGGAAATCCATCTCAAAGTCAGTCTAGAGCGCCTCAACCGTAAATACAACATTCCCATGGCCACCCATTTACCCAAGGTTTCCTACAAAGAAACCATCCGTCAACCGGTGGAAAATGTTCACGGACGCTATAAACACCAAAGTGGGGGCCATGGTCAATTTGGGGATGTCTACCTAAATATCCATCCCTTAGACCGGGGAGAAGGTTTTACCTTTAATGAAACCATTGTTGGCGGCGTTGTCCCCAAACAATATATTCCGGGTGTAGAAACAGGAGTACGAGAATACCTCACCCAAGGGCCCCTCGGCTTCCCCGTCGTTGATGTGGGGGTTACCCTCACTAATGGCAGCTACCATAGTGTAGACAGTTCTGAACAAGCCTTTAAGCAAGCGGCTCGGTTAGCCATGACTACGGGTATGAGTCAAGGTAAACCGACTCTCCTTGAACCCATCGCCTCCATCACGATTTCTGCACCTACAGAATTTACCTCTAAAGTTTTACAACTGCTGAGTGGTCATCGGGGTCAAATTCTGGGTTATGAACCCTTTGACTCTTGGAAGGGATGGGATCAAACCTCTGCCTATCTTCCCCAAGCGGAAATGCAAAACTTTATTATTGAGTTGCGTTCTCTGACGTTAGGGGTGGGTTTCTTTGATTGGAAATACGACCATTTACAAGAAGTCCCCGATAAAATTGCCGATCGCGTTTTGGCGACTACTGCTGAATAATTGAGAGGGTCGCAGTAGGGGTGAAAAATTTTTCGCCCCTACCAACCTTTTGTCCTCATCTCCCCTACCTGGGTGCGATCGCCATCCTGAATCTCATCCGGTCAAAGGAAGGTTCACATTACGCCATGATATCAAGTCCGGATAATTGGTTAAGAAGCGGGCAAGATGCCCGCACTCCTCGAATTCTTTGATCTGACTGGAGTGGGAGCGTCTCGCTCCCTGGATTTTTAATTAGGGTATTTCCGCTTCGCGGACATGAATAAGCGGACTTGATATCAAGTCCGGTTTCCGCAAGCGGACATGAAAATTGGTTAAGAAGCGGGCCAGATGCCCGCACTCCTCGAATTCTTTGATCTGACTGGAGTGGGAGCATCTTGCTCCCTGGATTTTTAATTAGGGTATTTCCGCTTCGCGGACATGAATAAGCGGACTTGATATTAGCCCATGAAAACCACTAGGCGATCGC
>NZ_JAQOSP010000114.1 GCF_030068475.1 Roseofilum acuticapitatum BLCC-M154
CTTCTTCACCCTTTATATCAAGTTCGCTTATTCATGTCCGCGAAGCGGAAATACCATGATTAAAAATCCAGGGAGCGAGATGCTCCCACTCCAGTCATATCAAGGGATTAGAGGAGTGCGGGCATCTTGCCCGCTTCTTCACCCTTTATATCAAGTCCGATTGTTCATGTCCGCGAAGCGGAAATACCCTAATTAAAAATCCAGGGAGCGAGACGCTCCCACTCCAGTCATATCAAAGAATTAGAGGAGTGCGGGCATCTTGCCCGCTTCTTCACCCTTTATATCAAGTCCGATTGTTCATGTCCGCGAAGCGGAAATACCATGATTAAAAAATCCAGGGAGCAAGATGCTCCCACTCCAGTCATATCAAAGAATTCGAGGAGTGCGGGCATCTGGCCCGCTTCTTAACAAATTTTCATGTCCGCTTGCGGAAACCGGACTTGATATTAACCGGACTTGATATGACTTAGTATTTTTTCATTAAATCAGCCGATTATCGGAATTAGACTTAATATCCCATAGAGCCAGAAAACTGCTGTATCTTCCATAACTGAGACTCCGAATCCCATGGTTCAAACTCCCCCTATCCCCCAAACGCTCTATCCAGAAACGGATGGATTACCTATGGCTGAAAATACGGTTCAGTATCGTTGGATTGTTCGCTTGGTGAGCAATTTGAGGCGCTTGTTTGCTCACCAAAATGTGTTTGTGGCTGGTGATTTATTCTGGTATCCTGTCCAGGTGAATGCTCCGCCGGTTCCTGTGCAAGCTCCCGATGCGATGGTGGTGTTGGGACGACCTGGGGGCGATCGCAAAAGCTATAAACAATGGGAAGAAGAAAATATCGCGCCTCAAGTGGTTTTTGAGATTTTATCCCCCAGTAATTCCCGTAATGAAATGCTCGAAAAACAAAGGTTTTACCAAAAATATGGGGTGCTGGAGATGTTTTTTTATGACCCAGAGTCTCGTGATTTTTTGGGATTGGTGCGTGGGAGCAAAGAGGAAGAGTTTCGGTTAATTACGCCTCTGAATTTACCCTGGAGTTCGCCTTTGTTGCAAATCCGTTTTGAGTGGTTGGGGGAGGATTTGGCGGTATTTTATCCGAATGGGGAACCGTTTCAAGACCCAGAGGAGGTGATGGAGGAGCGCGATCGCATTCAAGAAGAGCGCGATCGCGCATTCGCCAAACTCCGAGAACTCGGTATCGACCCCAACCAACCTTAAAATGGAATAGCAAAATGACAAGAGGATGGGGAGATGTTCAGACAACTTCGGCGCTGGTTAGCACAACTTTGGCAATGGTTGAAGGGTTTATGGTCTTCCTCTCCTAGCTCCTTCGCCGATACTGCAACGACTTGGCCCACAGATACGGACTATGAAATGCAGTTTATGTCTTTTCTGGAGGGAGTAGATCGGGGGAAAAGTCAAGTCCTGAAAGATTGGGAAAAGTTACAACAGGACTATTCAGAAGAGCAATGGATCGCTTGGTTAAAGCGCTTTGGCCAGAAAGTTACCGAAAATTCTGAACCCAATCAACAATTGGCGAAACGTTTGATCCGGTTAGGGGAAGTCGGTTGTGGTGAATTGGGAGCAGTGGCAAAAGCGATCGGCGAACAGTTAACCCCCCCAACTCCGGCAATTGCTTTAGATGAGGATAATCCTCAAGTTTGGTTCGATCGCGGTAAACAATTACTCAATGAAGACGATGAAAAGGCCTTAGAAGCCTTCGATCGCACCCTGGAACTTGACCCCAACCACGATCGCGCCGCCATTAATCGGGGGAATGCGCTGATGAACCTGGGAAGACATGAAGAGGCGATTTTGGCCTACGATCGCGCCCTAGAATTAAACCCCAAGGCGGATTTGGCTTGGGCAAATCGGGGTAGTGTATTTTTTGATCTCGAAGACTATGAACAGGCGATCGCCAGTTGGGACAAGGCTCTAGAATTAAATCCCAAAGATCTCGAAACTTGGCATAATAAAGGCATCGTTCTAGGGGTCAAACTCAATCGGTTTGAAGAGGCGCTCAATTGTTTTGACCAAACCCTGGCACTGCAACCGGAGGATGTGCAAACTTGGTTTAATCGAGGCATTGTCTTAGCCGCCTTAAATCGATGGGAAGAGGCTCTAGAAAGTTGGAGTCGAGCAACCGATCTGCAACCGGATTTTCAGGATGCTTGGATTAATAAAGGGGTAGCATTACAAAAATTAGGTCGCTATGCAGAGGCGATCGCAGCCAATCAACGGGCTATAAATCCCAGTTAATGCCTAGGGATTTTGGTAAAATGCCTGTATTTACCAGTAAATTTACTGTTGTACTCCCAAATCTACCCTTACCTGTTAGTGCCATCTCCATGAATGACTCGGTTTTAGATGTTTGTAACCTCACTGTTCAATTCCAAACGGATGAGAAAGTGATTCAAGCGGTTGATCAAATTACTTTCTCGGTTCAACGAGGACAAACCCTAGGCATTGTGGGAGAATCTGGCTCAGGAAAATCAGTAACTTCCTTAGCCATTATGGATCTGGTTCCTCAACCTCCGGGAAATATTGCCAGTGGTGAGATTTGGTTTCATCCTCCACAACAGGATCGGATTAATTTGCGTCAGGTTTCCCCGAAACAGATGCAACAGTACCGGGGTAGCCAAATCTCGATGATTTTTCAGGAACCGATGAGTTCCTTAAATCCGGTGTATACGATTGGGTTTCAGTTGGTGGAAGCGCTCCGATTTCATCAATCGATTTCTGTCTCAGAAGCAAGACGACAGGCGATCGCCCTCTTGCAAGAGGTGCAACTGTTGCCCAAGGATGAGAGTTTAGAACAACAGGTGTTAAGTGAATTTGCGGAGCAGCCAGGCGATCGCCAACTGCAATCTGCGATCAATCGCCAAAAACAAGCCATCCTCGATCGCTATCCCCACGAACTCTCAGGGGGCCAATTGCAACGGGTGATGATTGCCATGGCCATAAGTTGCAATCCGACCCTCTTAATTGCCGATGAACCCACCACAGCCTTAGATGTGACCGTGCAAGCCACGATCCTAAACTTGCTCCGGGACTTGCAAAAAGCTAGGGGCATGTCCCTGATTTTTATTACCCATGACTTGGGCGTAATTGCTGAAATTGCTGACAGTGTGGTAGTCATGTATCAAGGGCAAATTGTCGAATCTGGCTCCGTTCTCGATATTTTTTCCCGTCCCCAACATCCCTACACCCAAGGTCTGTTAGCCTGTCGCCCCCGTCCCGATTTACGCTTAAAATATTTGCCCACCGTGGCGGATTTTCTGGAACAAAAGTCTGCTACAAGTGTCACAAAAATTACTGAAATTAATCCCCAGGAAGTTGAGCAGCGCCTAGAAAAACTCTATCAGCAATCCCCCCTAATGGTCGTCAAAGACCTGAAAGTAGGCTTTCCCCGTAAAGGAATTTGGGGACAAACCCAACGCTACACCATGGCAGTGAATGGGGTATCTTTTGAGGTCTATCCGGGCGAAACATTAGGCTTGGTGGGAGAATCCGGTTGTGGTAAAACTACCCTAGCGCGATCGCTCCTGCAATTGGTTCCTTCTATGGGGGGGATGATGGCCTTTGAAGGCGAACAGCTTCAATCCTTAAATGTCAAGGCTTTGCGCTATTTTCGCCGACAGATGCAGATTGTGTTTCAAGACCCCTATAGCTCATTAGATCCGAGGATATCCATTGGCGATGCAGTGATGGAGCCGTTGGTGATTCATCAGGAGTTGGAATCTGGGTCTAAACGACGCGATCGCGTGCGTTATCTTCTAGAAAGAGTCGGACTCGATCCCAGTTGGATGACTCGTTATCCCCACGAGTTTTCCGGAGGACAGCGCCAACGGGTGTGTATTGCCCGCGCTCTTGCTCTAAATCCGAAGTTTATTATTTGTGATGAGTCCGTCTCTGCGCTGGATGTATCCGTACAAGCTCAGGTGTTGAACCTGCTGAAGGAGCTGCAAGACGAGTTTGAGCTAACCTATATTTTCATCTCCCATGATTTGAGCGTAGTCAAGTTTATGAGCGATCGCATCATGGTCATGAATCGCGGTAAAGTAGAAGAAATCGGCCCCTCTGAGCAAATTTACAGCCATCCCAGCCAAGAATACACCCGCCAACTGATTGCCGCCATTCCCACCGGGAGTTTAGAGAACATTAAACAGCGCCAAAGCTAATTTTTTTTTCTTTTTGCAGATGTCTGGTATGCGTATTTATATCAAATCTATTTATTTACGCTACAGAGATCTGTAGGGGCGGGTTATACCCAAATCTTGTAGACTGACAACGATTTTTGTAAACCCGCCCTCCCCCACTCTGGTCGGTTCCAGTGTTCTAGACTATGAAAATAGTCGCAACTCTTGTCTTGAGCGTGCCAATGCTGTCAATCTCTGGCTGAGTTTGTCCAAGACCCATCAGAAACTGACACCTGAGATTCGCCTTCGAGCAAAAGCACTAGAAGAGATGGGTGTTAAGTCTTTAGATGCTTTACACATTGCCAGTGCAGAAGCGTCTGGGAGTGATTATTTTCTCACCTGCGATAAACGTCTGATTAATCGCTGCCAAGCACTAGATTTACCCGTTATGAATCCTACCTATTTTATCACGGAGGTTGATTATGAAGGTTGATTTACCGACGGAACAACAAGTTATCAAAGAGGCGCTAAAAATCCTATCTGCTCACATGGCTCCTGTCAAATTTGCTAGATTTGTTGTGGCTTTTCAACTGGGGGAAGGGGAGTATTTGTTGAGTAGAGATGAGATATTTGCGGATGAAACAGTAGATAGTTTATATGAGAAAGTTCGAGCTTTTGAGCAGGGAAAAACTTGAGGTAGCGTTTACAAATGGGTGTTAACGATCCGGTTTCTGGGACAAGTTTTTTGAAAAACGAGTCGGTGGAAGCAACCTGGTTTCTGGCTTGTGGGGTAAAATTGGGGTAGCAGATCCTACCCGGTGCGTGGCGATGGATGAACAACGAGTGCAAGCCTATCTCTCCCTGATTCAAGAACTCCTCGACTGTCCCAGTGGGGAGGAAGTCACGATATTGAGCAACCACCCGGAACTCATGGATGAGGGGTTGGTGCAGGTAATGGGAGCAGAAGCGGAAAAGAGGGCACAACAGGGACAGGGAAATGCCGGCTGGTTGCGGAATTTTGCCCAAAAAATAGAAACCGCTAACTATGAGTTGCCTCGGCTAGAAATAAAACTGACAGCAGATGCTCTATTGCAGCAAGGTTTTCAACAGTATCAACATTCTGAATATCCCCAAGCCTGGCAATCTTTGCAACAGTCTCTCGCCTTGTATCAAGAAATTGGGGATAAAGCTGGTATCGCCAATTGTTGGGGACAGTTAGGTTCTATCCAGCGCAATCGCGGCAACTGGGATGAGGCGGAGCGTCTGTATCAGCAATGTTTAGCAATTGAAACCGAATTGGGCGATCGCTCTGGCATGGCTTCCTCTTGGGGAGTGTTGGGAGATATCCAGCGCAATCGAGGCAACTGGGATGAGGCGGAGCGTCTGTATCAGCAATCTTTGCAATTGAGTACCGAATTGGGCGATCGCTCCGGCATGGCTTCCTCTTGGGGACTGTTGGGAGATATCCAGCGCAATCGGGGCAACTGGGATGAGGCGGAGCGTCTGTATCAGAAAAAACTTGATGCTTGTCGAGAATTAGGTGATAAGTCCGGAATGTCTCAAGTTATAGGAACGTTGGGAGATATCCAGCGAAATCGGGGCAACTGGGATGAGGCGGAGCGTCTGTATCAGCAATCTTTGCAATTGAGTACCGAATTGGGCGATCGCTCCGGCATGGCTTCCTCTTGGGGAGTGTTGGGAGATATCCAGCGCAATCGGGGCAACTGGGATGAGGCGGAGCGTCTGTATCAGCAATGTTTAGCAATTGAAACCGAATTGGGCGATCGCTCCGGCATGGCAACCTCTTGGGGACAGTTGGGAGATATCCAGCGCAATCGGGGCAACTGGGATGAAGCGGAGCGTCTGTTTCAGCAATCTTTGCAATTGAGAACCGAATTGGGCGATAAATCGGGGATGGCAACCAGTTACAATCTCCTGGCCTTTGTCCATCAACAATTAAACCGAATCCCAGAAGCCATTGCCTCCTGGAGAGCAGGTTTAGCCATTTGTCCCCCAAACCGATTCCCCCTAGAAGCCTTGGAACTCGGTAGCAGATTAGGCGATGCTGGGTTTGATATTCAAGACTGGGAAATCGCGATTGAAGGCTACGAGGCTGCCATTAGTGCTGTAGAAACCAGTTGCACCTTCGTCGAATCCTACACCGAAAAACAAAAACGCCGCACCGCCCAACTTGGGGTTTATGAGAAACTGGTACAAGCCTGCATCAATAGCGGCGATATCGGTAGAGCCTTAGCCAGTGTGGAACGCAGCAAATCCCGCAACCTGATCGAACTCCTCGCCAACCGGGAACTCTACCCCAAAGGCAACATTCCCCCAGAAATCCTGGAACAACTGGATACCCTGCGTCGGGAAGTCACCGCCAAACAGCAATTGTTAGAAACTTTGGATCGTCCCCAACCCCCTTCAGATCCCCCCCAACCCCCCCTTAAAAAGGGGGGGCTATCGGACTCAGAACCCCCCTTGGAAAGCAGGGGGTTTTCATTTTCACAAATTATACCACAACAAAAGCAAAATCTTTGCTTCTCAAAACCGTTTTTTTGGCCCGGTTCAATTCTCTGTCAGCCAAGAATCTCCTGAACCCCAACTTTTTCTTTAATCTATAGAC
>NZ_JAQOSP010000115.1 GCF_030068475.1 Roseofilum acuticapitatum BLCC-M154
TCCACCGCTATGGTTCGAGGGAGTGCGAGCATCTTGCTCGCTAGAGATAAGGGTTTAGGGAGTGCGAGCATCTTGCTCGCTAGAGATAAGGGTTTAGGGAGTGCGAGCATCTTGCTCGCTAGAGATGACAAGCGAGCAGGATTTGAGTTCAATAGCGAGCAGGATGCTCGCACTCCAAATTACTACGATCGCCCCCCTACGGTGATAGAATCTACCTTAATATGGGGTTGGCCGACGGTAACATAAACGCTGCCACTGACGGAACCACAGAAGCCTGCTGCCAAGCCTAAATCTTGGGAACTCATGGAAATTTTATGCATAATTTCCTTGGCTTCTCCGATTAAAGTTGCCCCTTTCAAAGGTTTGGTGACTTTCCCATTTTCAATCAGATAGGCTTCATCCACCGCAAAGTTAAATTCACCGGTTGGGCCGACGCTACCGCCGCCCATTTTCTTACAATAAATGCCCTTATCAATGGAGGAAAACAGGTCATCTAAGGAATAAGCGCCGGGAGCAATGTAGGTATTCCGCATCCGGGAAGCGGCGGCGTAGGTGTATCCCTGACGGCGACCGCTACCGGTTCTTGGATGCCCCGTCCGCATGGAACCGGCGCGATCGGAAATGAAGTTTTTCAGGATGCCATTTTCAATTAAAAGGGTTTTCTGGGTGGGCATTCCCTCATCATCCATATCAATGGTTCCAAACTCACCTTCTGAGCGTCCTTCATCCCAAGCGGTTAGATTTTCATGGGCAATTTTTTCTCCTTTCTTGTCGATAAAGGGGGTGGTTTTGCGCTCGATTTGGGTCGTTTCTAACAGGTGACCGCAAGCTTCATGGAAAATTACACCGCCAAATTTATTGGCCATGACAATCGGATAGTTTCCTGATTCTACATAGTCGGCATAGAGCATTTTACCGGCAGCTTCGGCTAAATCAGCCGTCGTATTATCACTGTCCCAGTTGCGTAAAAAACTAGGCTGGCTGGTGCTGCCGAGCCGTTGCCCGATGGAGGTGCGATGGCTGCCATCGGCGCACAGGAGGCTACAGCCAACGGACTGGGTGAGGCGAATATCGCGGGCAAATGTACCATCACTGGCAGCCACGAGGACTTCTTGCCAGTCGCGGAAGTAGACGGCGCGGCGAGATTGGATGTGGGAGGCTTTTTGTTTGAGGCGATCGCTCGCTTGTAATAGAATATCTCCCATCTCTTGCATGGAGCTACAGTGGTCTAACCACAGTTCTTTCCCCTTAGTTGTGGCATAGTCGCGCAGGGGTTCGAGGTTGACTTCGGGAATGTAGGAGTTGGCAGAAGGCAAGTTAAAGCCAAGAATGAGTAATCCTTTTTCTAGAGCGGCTTTGAGTCCCGTAAAAGACAAGTCATTGGTACTCACATAACAGTCTGCTTTACCGCGAAATACCCGCACCCCTGCACCCGTAGACAAGCGCGGGGAAATGCTGGTAATCGTATCCTCTTCGCCCATGCAACTGATATAGTTGATCCGCTCTAGGAAGAATTCGATAAAGTCTGCACCTGCTGCGCGTCCCCATCCCAGGAGACTCGATAGCATTACTTCCCAGCTTTCATCAAACCGATTTTTGGTGGCATGGTAAGCTCTAGCGGATAGGTCATTGGCGATCGGCGCTTGAATTACAAGAGTCATAGAGTCGCTTGTGGTGATAGGGTTTTTGAAGAATAGTTATCCTCTAGTGTGTCACATTGACGCTCGTCTTGCTGCTACAATCGAGTTCAATGCAAAGGGCAGGAGTATATGGATACAAAAGTTAGCGATCGCCTACTGTACGATCGCCTAGGCATCACTCCAGAACAACTGGCTGGTTTTTGCGATCTCCATACCCTAAGACCAAATGCGTTTCATTGAAAGCGTAAAGGAGGGCAAAACCTCTTCTCCCGATAAAGCGCTCGGATTTTCCAATACTTCCATCACTTGACCCGCCCGATAAATTTCCACTCGCTTATTCTTCGGATCGATCAGCCATCCCAACTGAGTGCCATTATCGATGTATTCCTGCATCTTAGTCCTCAGATCTTTAAGGGTATCTGTCTTAGAGCGCAGTTCCACAACAAAGTCAGGACAGAGGGGAATAAAGCCTTCCCTCTGTTCGGGGGTCAGAGCTTCCCATTTATCTTGCCTGACAAAAGACGCATCCGGCGATCGGTTGGCTCCATTGGGCAACTCATATCCAGTCGATGAGTCAAAGTATTCCCCTAAATTCTGATTCGCTTCCCACCAAATACCAAGCTGAGTGCCGATTTTTGCATTTCGTTTACCGGTTTCGCCACCTGTGGGTGGATTCACAATCAGTTCTCCTCTAGCAGTGCGTTCAAGTCTGAGGTCGCGATTGGCGCTAACCAATGCAACAAACTGTTCCCGTGTCACGTGGAGCAGTAGCTGGTCGGGTAATTGGAGTAGAAGTGGTTTAGGTGGGGAAGGAGCCTGTACCATCAGAATTTACCTTACGCTGTTTTCATCGCGCTTCTATTGTAATCACAGTAGCATTGTGAAGTTACTCTTGGATATCATTATTGATAATCAATGAAGCCGATGCTGTCGGATTATCTCGCTCAAAATGAATCTTCTGAGCCGGAAAATAGATGTTTTGAAAATCGCGAATCGTTTCCTCTTCTCCTAAACCTTCTTGCCCTCTCGATAAGGCTCGGTTTAAGGCAGTCTCAAAACTACAATCGACCCAAATTTTCAGATCGTATTCATTAATCCAGGGTTTCTTCAAAATAAAAATCCCTTCAAACAAGATAATATCTATCTCTTGAAAATCATAGGTTTCATCGTACAATTCATCAGTTTTTAGATCCAGAGATTGGGCTTGTAAGTAAATGGATTTATTTGCCTTTAGAGGGAGAATCAATGAATCAAAGAGTTCTTGCCAACGAAAGGCATGATTGTAGAAATGTTCAGGTAGATTATCTGGATTAAAGCGAATGTTTTGTTGATGATGCCAAGCATCGAGTCCAATTAAGGCAACGTTGAAGTTCCGGCTGTTCAAAACATTGAAAAGTTCATGACTGACCACGCCTTTCCCTGACCCGTCAATACCGCTAATGGCAACCAGTAAGCTGCGATCGCCAGAAGTTTCAGAACGAGCTTGTGCGATGCGATCGACTGCCTTATGAATATCATTGAGTAACACTTCAGGTAATTTCATCTTTTATTAAACAGTATAACTCTTTGCTATTTAGGGAATAAATAAACGACCTGCACCCATGTAATCGTCAAGATCGATCACAATTTCTACACTGCCTTGATGCTCGCAACTTTTTATTCTCTTCAAGCTTTACTCGCACTAACTCATGTCCCTTTTTTGGTGAAGAAGCAGCAATTTTAGCAAAGCGTTCGCGATTGTACTCTTCCCAATATTGTCGCGTTTCTTCTGCTGTTTTCAATATTTCTTGATACTCAACTTCTACTTCTGCTTGATGCTTTTCAATATAGGTAAGGGCTGCATCAATTTGTTTATTGGTGAGGTTAAATGAGTCACGGATGAATTTCTGAGGATATTGAGCTTTAAGATGATCGATGATATCGTACAGAGTAATACGAGTTCCGGAAATGGTTAGTCCCCGTTCAGTACGAATGATTTTTACAGATTGTTCAGAGAGTGAAACCATCTTTTTTTCTAATAGAGTTGTCTAAACCTACTGCTTAAATGATAGCTCAAGTTCAAGCGAGTCGTGGGATGGGGGCGGGTTTAGATTATTGATTTGTGGGTGTCCTAGATTTGGGTATAACCCGCCCCTACAGAGATTGAATGGTTAATGATTTTTTGCCCATTGTACGATCGCCTCCGTCAGTCCGTCTAAAGTATATTCTTTTGCTTCAACATCGACGCGCCCTAGGAGTTCTTCACAGGTTTTGGAGGTTTGGGGGCCGATGGAAGCGATACAGACAGAGTTTAGGGCAATTTCCCCCCCTTGTTGCAGCATTTGAACCGTGTTTTTAACGGTTTTGGAACTGGCAAAGGTAATCACCGTAATTTGTCCGTTTTGCAGCGCGTTTAAGGCTTCTGGGGGAATGGTTTGGGGACATTGGGATTGATAGGTGGCAACTTCCGTGACACTTGCGCCTTGGGTGGTACATTGGTTAACCAGGACTTCTCGACCTCCGGTTTCCACACGGGGAAAGAGCAGGCTTTTACCGGATAAGGGTTCGGGGAAATGCTCAACCAGGGCATCAGCGATGAAGTTGGGGGGAATATAATCGGGTTCGAGTCCCTGTTGGCGTAAACTGGCGGCGGTTTTTTTGCCGACTACGGCAATTTTAAGGCCGGCAAGGGCGCGACTGTCGAGGTGATGGTGTTGGAGCCTTTGAAAGAAGTAGTCAACGGCGTTGCTGGAGGTGAGGATGAGCCAGTCAAAGGTGGATAAAGTGGCGATCGCCCGATCCAACAATTCCCAACTCGAAGGCGCTACAATCTCTAGAGCGGGCATTTCAATCACTCTAGCTCCCTGTTGTTGCAACAGTTGTGTAAATTCACTGGATTGACCCGCCGAACGGGTAACTAAAATGGTGTGCTGGGATAGGGGCATAGGACAGGGAAAATCAACAGTTTGGAGCCGCTCATTCACGACTTTTCCTATAATAATCACGGCTGGGGACAGCTTTTGATCTGAGGTGAGTTCCAGAATGTTGCCTAATCTGCCTTGCCAGATCTGTTGTTCGGGAAATCCGGCCCAACGGATAATGGCGATCGCCGTCTCCGCCTCCTTGCCATAGCTACAAAGTTGACGGATAATCTCCGCAAGTTGACGGGTTCCCATCAGCATGACCAGGGTTTCCATCTGCGCCAAAACCGACCAATTTAAAAGACTCGGATCGTGCGCTGTAACCACAGTAAACCCCGAACTTAAGATCGGATCGGTTAAGGGAATACCTGCTAAAGTCGGCGCAGCGATCGCAGAAGAAAGTCCCGGAACAATTTCTACAGCGCAATTTTGACTCAATAGCGCCTCAAGTTCCGAACTACTACGACCAAAAACCAGGGGGTCACCACTTTTGAGACGTACCACTTGGTTCCCCTGTTGACAGTAATAGATCAGGGCTTGATTAATGCTACTTTGCGACGCACTCGGTTGTCCCCCCCGTTTCCCCATGTCCAGCAATAGACAATGCGATCGCACTTCGGAAAAGAGACGAGCATCCACCAGCGCATCATAGATAATCACATCGGCCTGTTTCAGGAGATGATAAGCGCGTAGGGTGAGGGTATCCAGACTGCCTAATCCTGCGCCGACTAAATAGACTTTACCAACCATCGGTTAAGATTTCGATTCCGGATTCAATCGGCGATTAATCCAACTGATTACCCCACTGGCGATCGATCCAGCCATCAAAATCCCGATCGCCGGAGTAAACACCGGCTCCCACAATCTATACCAGAGATCGAAGCCTAGGGGAATCTCCAAAGAACGACCCAAAAGGGCGATCGCAAACCACCCAAAGCTGAATAAAACGAAAAATAAGTTAAGGGTTAAAACGGTGTTGAGGCCGTTTAAAAGTTTGTCTTTCATATCAGTTTCGATCGCCAACAAAAACTCCCCTGGTTGGGTGAGTGCTTTTGCCCACCCAACCTGCTTAGAAACCCAGTTTCTAGAGTTTAACGCACGGTCTCCCGGATGGCTTCGGCATCAATGGGTTTAATCAGATATAAACGTAGCATATCCCAGCCAATACCAGCCATTAAGGGCAGTTTGCGGAAGAATTTGACGATTTTAGGCGCTTTGCTCTCATTAATGGCTGCCATCGACCGATTGCGATCTGAGCAGCGATAAACCCGTGGGAAAAATTCCGGATGATCCACATTTAACATCACGGGGAAAGCGCGACCGGCAGTGGTATTGGTATTGCAAACCACAGTTTGGTCATACTCTCTGGCATCTAAACCAATCATTTCATAAAAATCGCTTCTCTCGTCTACGGTGAGAGAATGGGTAACAAAGACAGTGAGGAGGAAAAAGCGGGCCCAGAGTCGTCCAGTCCAGCTATCCCACATGGAGCGCTGCGATCGCAACAAAGCAGTAAAAATATCTCCATGGCGGTTTTCATCCTGACACCAGCTCTCGAAGAACTGGAATAGGGGATAAAACTGATATTCGGGATGCGTCTCTAAATGACGGTAGACGGTGATGTAGCGCCAATAGCCAATTTTCTCAGACAGATAGACCGCATAGATGATCCACTCTGGCTTAAAGAAAGTATAGGTGCGGTTTTTGGTCAGATAACCCAGATCCAGAGAGATCTTAAAATCACTCATGGCTTTGTTCAAAAAGCCAGCATGACGGGCTTCATCTCGTGCCATCAGACTAAAGATTTCTGATAAGAGGGGGTTTCTGTCTTTGAGCTTACGGGAGAGTTCCTTGAAGAGCAAGAATCCAGAGAATTCTGAGGTACAAGAGCGCTCTAGGAAATCTACAAACGTAGCGCGGGTTTTTTCATCGAGATGCTCCCAAGATTGGTTAAAGCTCTCATTCCGAACAAAGTGATGGCGGTTGTAGTCCGCTTTCATTTCTGTAACCATGGCCCGAAGTTCCGCTTCTTGGCTGGAAATATCCATCGAGGCTACGGCTTCAAAATCAGTTGTGTAAAAGCGAGGAGTGAGTAGGGTTTCCTTTACCGGAGCTTTTACACCGGGCTTGAGTTCTTCGATCGTCGGTTGCGAGAGGGTTTTAACCATAATCGGGTACAAAATCTATTTATCGATACATCAGTCTATAACGAAGATAAGAATCGATCGCTAATTCTCATGAAATATTTACATTGCTTTACAGTTCTTCTTGCTTGTATGCAAAACTCTACAAATGTAAGGCTAGTCAACCTGAGATCTAGATCGAGGAATCGGGTTTACTCCCCGAAGTATTAAGTTTTGAAAAAAAATCGGCAATTGGAGTTTAATCACTATAGAGTGATTAGAGTTCAAATCGAAAAGAAAACCAATAGAGTCTACGACGTTCCTAGAAGTTACTATGAGTCATTCCGAAGCTTCCAACCTACCTCCAGCAGATTCTCGCGAACGGTTTAAAACCTGGGTCATGGGTTTACAAGAGCAAATCTGTCAAGGACTAGAAGACATTGATGGTCAAGCTAAATTTAAGCAAGACCAGTGGGAAAGGGCCGAAGGAGGTGGTGGTCGTTCCAGAGTGATCCGAGATGGCCGAGTTTTTGAGCAAGGGGGCGTTAACTTTTCCGAAGTTTGGGGAGAAGGATTACCCCCCTCGATCCTGACCCAACGTCCCGAAGCCACAGGTCATCCTTTCTTCGCTACGGGAACCTCGATGGTTTTGCATCCCCGTAACCCCTATGTGCCGACGGTTCACCTGAATTATCGCTACTTTGAAGCGGGCCCGGTTTGGTGGTTTGGGGGTGGAGTCGATTTAACGCCCTACTATCCGTTTACGGAAGATGCGATTCACTTCCATCAAACCATTAAGGATGCTTGCGATGAGCATCATCCGGAATATTATCCCACTTTTAAACGCTGGTGTGATGAATATTTCTATCTCAAGCATCGTCAAGAAGCTAGGGGTATTGGTGGTATTTTCTTTGATTACCAAGATGGTCGGGGACAGTTATATAGAGGCCCGAATCCGGAAGGGGAAGCGGCACAATATAGCCAAAATGTGGGGCAAACGTCCCATACTTGGGAGGAGATCTTTGGCTTTGTGCAAAGTTGTGGTAATTCTTTCTTGTCTGCCTATCTTCCCATCATTGAACGCAGACAAAATACGGAATATGGCGATCGCGAGCGCAATTTCCAACTCTATCGTCGCGGACGCTATGTTGAGTTTAACCTGGTTTATGACCGGGGAACGATCTTTGGTTTACAAACCAATGGCCGTACTGAGTCCATTTTAATGTCTTTACCTCCTCTGGTGCGTTGGGAATATTGCTATAGTCCAGAAGCTGGTAGTCGGGAAGAGGAACTTTATAATACTTTCCTGAAAGCGCAAGATTGGGTGAATTGGGACAAGCAACCTGCTGCTCATGAGTTAGTCGGCGCAAAATAGATCGGTTTTGATTCTACGGTTTTTAAATGAGCTGTAGAGTCTTTGAAGATGTAATGGTTATGACTCTCCTTTTGAACCACCGAAGAGCCTTCGGTGGTTTCCTGTTGTTTGGGCACAAAAAAGGAGAGCGATCGCCGATCGCTCCCTTCGATTCTATTGCGTTTATCGAAAATTTTGGGTTTAAAACCCCGTCCTTCTAGGACGGATTTATGCTTTTTATGTTAACATAAGTATGTGGTCAGTTGGTCGATAACCATGATTGTTTACGAGTTTAAAGTCAAAGGGAAGGAGTCGCAATATCAGTCCATAGACGAAGCCATTCGTACTAGCCAATTCATTCAAAATAAGTGTTTGCGCTACTGGATGGGCAATAAAGATTCAAAAGTAAAAGTAGATAAGTACGCATTGAATAAATATTGTGCAGTATTAGCTGCTGAGTTTCCCTTTGCCGATGAATTAAACTCAATGGCTAGACAATCTGCGGCGGAAAGGACTTGGAGCGCAATAGCTCGTTTTTACGATAACTGCAAGAAGAAAGTTAAAGGGAAAAAAGGATTTCCGAGGTTTAAGAAGAACTGCCGCTCGGTTGAATATAAGTCATCTGGATGGAAGCTTTCGGAGAACCGGAAATCAATAACTTTCTCAGATAAGAAAGGGATTGGTAATCTTAAATTAAAGGGAACCTACGACCTTAATTACTATGACATTAAGCAGATTAAACGTATTCGCCTAGTCCGTCGTGCTGACGGGTATTACGCTCAATTCGCAATTGACGTAAATGTCCTGATTGAAACGCAACCGACTGGGCAAGTAGTAGGTATTGACCTGGGATTAAAGTATTTCATTGCC